>JBAXQF010000006.1:0-46545 GCA_037131875.1 Verrucomicrobiota bacterium | reverse complement strand
TCCCTTGTAACAGCCCTTGGGATATTTAAAAGAACTAACCTAACATGACACTAGTAGCGGTAGTGGTCGGCCTTATACGGGCCTTCCACGGGCACTCCAAGGTAGTCGGCTTGCTTCTGCGTGAGGACGGTCAGCTTGACGCCGATCTTGCCCAAATGCAGCCGCGCAACTTCCTCGTCCAGTTTCTTGGAGAGGATGTAGACGCCCGGTTTGTTGGTCTCGCGGTTCGCCCAGAGGTCAAGCTGCGCGAGGGTCTGGTTGGAGAAGCTCGCACTCATGACGAACGACGGATGGCCGGTGGCGCAGCCGAGGTTGACGAGGCGGCCTTCGGCGAGCAGGTAAATCTCGTGCCCGTCCGGGAAGGTGTATTTGTCCACCTGCGGTTTGATGTTGGTCTTCTTGACGCCTGCTGCGTTGTTGAGCAGATCGACCTGAATTTCGTTGTCAAAGTGGCCGATGTTGCAGACGACGGCCTGGTCTTTCATTCCCTTCATGTGCTCGAAGGTGATGATGTCGACGTTGCCGGTGGTGGTGACGTAGAGGTCGCCGCGTCCGAGGGTATCCTCTACGGTGGTGACTTCGTAGCCTTCCATCGCGGCCTGGAGGGCGTTGATGGGATCGACTTCCGTGACGATCACGCGCGCACCCTGGCCCTTGAGGGATTGGGCACAGCCTTTGCCGACGTCGCCGTAGCCGCACACGACGGCGACTTTGCCCGAGAGCATGACGTCGAGGGCGCGGTTGATGCCGTCCACCAGCGAGTGGCGGCAGCCGTAGAGGTTGTCGAACTTGCTCTTGGTGGCGGTGTCGTTGACGTTGATGGCGGGGACGAGCAGCTTGCCTTTTTCCACCATCTGGTAGAGGCGATGCACGCCCGTGGTGGTTTCTTCGGAGACGCCCTTCCATTCCGCAACCACATCATGCCAGCGGCACGGGGTGGCGGCGTGGATGGCCTTGAGGAGATCCTTGATGACCTGCTCTTCGTGGTTGCCGGAGGCGGTGTTGACCCAGCCGTCGCCGTTTTCAAGCTCGAAGCCTTTGTGGATGAGGAGCGTCACGTCGCCGCCGTCATCGACGACAAGCTGCGGCCCTTTGCCGCCGGGAAAGCTGAGGGCTTTCTCCGTGCACCACCAGTATTCTTCCAGGCTCTCGCCCTTCCATGCAAAGACAGGAACGCCCGCTGCGGCGATGGCGGCGGCGGCGTGGTCTTGCGTGGAAAAAATGTTGCAGCTCGCCCAGCGGACATCGCCGCCGAGGGCGACGAGGGTCTCAATGAGAACCGCCGTCTGGATGGTCATGTGCAGGGAGCCGGTGATGCGGACGCCCGCGAGCGGCTTGGCTGCCGCGTGTTTCTCGCGGATGGCCATCAGGCCGGGCATTTCCTGCTCGGCGATGGAAATTTCCTTGCGGCCCCATTCGGCCAGGGCGATGTCGCGTACTTTGAAGTCGTTCATAATGAGATGATAGAGGATAGATGATAGAATTTTAGAGACAGGAAGAGGAGAAGAAGGGCGCACGTGGAACGTAAACGCCGGGACTATAATCTATAGTCTCCCCCTCTATCGTCTGTCTTAGATGGCTGCCTTCAGGGCGTCCACCTTGTCGGTGCGCTCCCAGGTGATGGCGGCGAGATCGTCGATCTTGCCGAAGTGGCCGTAGTTGGTGGTCTTGCTGTAGATGGGGCGCAGCAGGTCAAGCTGCTTGACGATGTTCGCGGGCTTGAAGCTGAAGACGGCTTTCACCGCGGCTTCAATCTTCTCCTCGTCCACGGTGTGCGTGCCAAAGGTGTCGATGTGGACGCTCACGGGATCAGGGTAGCCAATGGCATAGGCAAACTGGATTTCGCAGCGCGCGGCAAACCCTGCGGCCACGACGTTCTTGGCAACGTAGCGGCCCATGTAGGCAGCCGAGCGATCCACTTTGCTCGGATCCTTGCCGGAAAACGCGCCGCCGCCGTGACGGCCCATGCCGCCGTAGGTGTCGACGATGATTTTGCGCCCGGTGAGGCCGGTGTCGCCCTGCGGCCCGCCCACCACGAAGCGGCCCGTCGGGTTGATGAGAAATTCCGTGTTCGCCGTGAGCAGGCTGGCGGGAAGCTGCTTCTTGATGACCTCGCAGATGAGGAAGTCTTTGATCTCGCTGTGCTTGACGTTTTCCGCATGCTGGGTGGAAATGACGACGTTGGTGATCTCGACCGGCTTGCCGTCTTCATAGCGCACGGAGACCTGGCTCTTGGCGTCGGGACGCAGCCAATCGACAGCCTTCGCCTTGCGCAGACGGGTGACTTCGCGGCCCAGGCGATGCGCGAACATGATCGGCGCAGGCATCAGCTCCGGCGTTTCGTTGCAGGCATACCCAAACATGAGACCCTGGTCGCCCGCACCCTGTTCGGCGTGGCCTTTGCCTTCGGCTTCCTTCTCGTCCACGCCCTGCGCGATGTCCGGGCTCTGGGCGGTGATGATGTTCATGAGGAAGACTTTGTCCGCATGAAAAACGTCGTCGTCATTCACATAGCCGATCTCGCGGATGGCTTTGCGCACGATCTCGTCATAGTGAACCTTCGCGCCCGTGGTGATCTCTCCGCCGACCACGACGATGTTGCTCTTGGCGTAGGTCTCGCAAGCCACGCGGCTCTTGGGATCCTGCGCGAGGCAGGCGTCCAGGACTGCGTCGGAGATGGTATCGCACACTTTGTCCGGATGGCCTTCGCCGACGGATTCGGAGGAGAAGATGAAGCTTCTAGGCATGAGTATGAGGTAGTTAAGCTTGGGTTGCCACGGGGGAGCCGATACCATTTGCCGGGGGGCAAAATATCGACCAATCGTGATGCGTTGATTGATGGCTTAAATCTACCCCGGAGTCAATGCGAAAACAAGGGCGCCTTTCCTCCTTGCTTAGGAGGAAAGAGGTTCGCGCAAAGGGACGCAAAGAAAGAATAAAAGAAGGCACCTTGGGGAAACTCCCAAGCACGTGGGAAAGCACGGAACGGTAGGGGCGGCATTCCGTGCCGCCCGGAGCACGCGCTCCCTTTCAATCTGCCTGGCCCTGTATGCAAACCGTCCCCCGGACGGCACGGAGTGCCATCCCTACCTGGCGCGCATTACACGTGGTAGGCGCGAGCAAAAGCCCCTACTGCACCTGAGGCAGGAGGATTGAGAGCAGGTCGCTGATTTTCACCCGCTCCTGCTTCATCGAATCGCGGTGGCGCAGGGTGACGGTGCCTTCGAGTTCCGGGCCGTTCTCGCCGATGGTGTCGAAGTCAATGGTCACGCCGAAGGGCGTCCCGGCCTCGTCCTGGCGGCGATAGCGGCGGCCAATGGCTCCGGCGTCGTCGTAGAAGACGTTCATGAACGGGCGCAGCAGATCGCGCACGGCGATGGCTTTCTCCACCAGCACCGGCTTGTTCTTGAGCAGCGGGAAGATGCCGACTTTGATGGGGGCCACGCGCGGGTGGAAGCGCATCACGGTGCGCACCTCGGCCTTGCCCTTCTCATCGGTCACTTCCTCTTCCGCATAGGCGTTGCAAATCAGCGCCAGCAGCAGGCGATCCACGCCCGCTGACGGCTCAATGACGTGCGGGATGTATTTGGCAGTCGCCTCCTGGTCGAAATACTCCATCGACTTGCCCGAGTGCGTCTGGTGCTGGGTCAAATCAAAGTTACCGCGCGCGGCGATGCCTTCCAGTTCCTGCGTGCCGAAGGGGAATTTGTAAAGGATGTCCACCGTGGCGCGGGCATAGTGGGCCAGCTCCTCTTTTTTCTGCCAGTATTGCTCCAGCGTATCGCGTGTGAGGCCGATGCTCTCATACCAGCGCATCCGCTGCTCCACCCAATAGCCGTGCCAGACTTCCCAGCCCCAGTTGGCTTGCGGCGGATCGGTCGGCGCGCCGTTCTCCGGCAGGCTCGCGACGGAGCCGCATTGTTTTTCCACGACCTCGTCGGGCTTGATGAAAAATTCGAGTTCCATCTGCTCGAACTCGCGCGAGCGGAAGGTGTAGTTGCGCGGATTGATCTCGTTGCGGAACGCCTTGCCGATCTGCGCGATGCCGAACGGCACTTTCTGGCGCGAGGTTTCCAGCACGTTCTTGAACTGGACGAAGATGGCTTGCGCAGTCTCCGGGCGCAGGTAAACAGCGTTCTCCTCGCTCTCCACGGGCCCGGCGTGGCTCTTGAACATCAAGTTGAACATGCGCGGTTCGGTCAGGAGCGCGCCGTTCTCCGGGTTGTAGCTCGTGGAGTTCTCCACCTTCTCCGTGCGTTCGCCGAGCAGCGCGACATTCTGCAATCCGCGCTGGCTGTAAAACTGGGTGGCAACTTTGCGGGCGCTCTCCGCCGGTTTGCCGGGGGCGAGCAGCGCCGAGAACGGCTCGCAAAGCTCCTTGCCGCTCGCCTCGTCCTTCGCGCCGCTCCAGAAATAGGCGACGCCGCTCTGCGGTTCGATCTGATCCGCGCGCAGCCGTTTTTTGGTGAGCAAGCAGTCCACCATCGGGTCGGCGAACGTGTCGCAGTGGCCGCTGGCCTTCCAGATGGCCGGGTGCATGATGATGCTGGCGTCCAGGCCCACGATGTCCTCGCGCATCTTGGTCATGCTCTTCCACCAAAGCTCTTTCACGTTGCGCTTGAGTTCCGCGCCAAGGGGACCGTAATCCCAAAAACCGTTGATGCCGCCGTAGATTTCGCTCGATTGAAAAATGAAACCGCGACGTTTGCACAACGACACGATTTTTTCCATCCGCTCGGTGGGTTTCATTGGCTGATTGGCTGGCTCGCTCATAAAAGCGTTTAACCCACCATCCCGCCCGCTGCTTGGCAAGTGGAAACTTAAGAAGAAGAGTTTATCCGCAGATTGCGCAGATTTTCGCAGATTAAAGAATTCTGTTTTTGTATTTCCTAAAATCTTCGTCCACCTGCGCAATCTGCGGACTCCTCTGTTTCCCTCCTCTTTTCCTGCTTTGCTGAGTTCCTGATCCTCTTTTGCCTTTCAATTTAGACGCGTGAGCCCTGATCTGTCGCGCTCCGGCCCTTGCGCTTTCGCGGCGGCGACATTACGCTTCCCTCCCTCTCCACATCCCCCTAAATTCCCCCAATGCGCGCCCTTCTTCTCGTCCTTGAACCCTTTGGCGCAGGCCATTTTCCAGACGGCTCCGGCGTTTCGACCCCGGATTCCCTGGGCCAACTTTTTCACGCGATTCCCGATTTGGAACTCCCCACCCTTTTTTCCCTCGGCTTGGAGGAAATCATGAAAGGGCGGGTGTTTGATCCGCCCGCGAAAGAATGCGCCGCCAGCTATGGCCGCATGATCCAGCGCTCTGCGGGGGCGGATTCCCTGAGCGGTCTGTGGGAACTCGCCGGGGTCATTGCTGAGCGCCCATTCACCGCCGCCGATCAACTGATCACCAAGGAATGCGCCGCCGTTCTTTCCAGCAAATGCGGCGTTGAATTTTTGCCCAACCCCTCCGGCAACCCCAGGCTGCTCACAGAGTCGCGAGAACTCGACGCGCTCCGCAAGGAACACCTGCGGAGCGGCAGCCCGATCCTGACCTTCAGCGCCGACTCCCACCTGCACATCGCCGCGCACGAATCCACGCTCCCACCCATGCGGCTGACGCAAATCTGCCGCATCGTCCGGCAGCACTGCGACGTCTGGCGCATTGCCTGTGTCACGGGCCAACTGCTCGCAGGCCCGCCCGAGGCATGGAAATCGGCAGCCCCCGCGCTCCGGCTTGCGATGGTGCCGCCACGCACCCTCCTGAATGCCCTTTCTGAAAAAGGGTTGCCTGTGGTGGCCCTCAGCGGCATCAACGACGCCTTCGCGCGCAGCGGCATCACCCGCGCTTACCCTACAAGCTCCGCCGCCGAAAGCATGCAGGTCATCGAACGCCTTTGGGATTCGCCTCAAAATGGAATGATCTTCGCCCATTTTGGCAACCTCGATCAGGAGGGAGTGCGCGGTTTCGCACGGGCGCTGGAAACCTTTGACACCTGGCTCGGCACATTTCTGGAACAGATCGAAAGCGACGACCTGCTCATCCTCACCGGTTCCAACGGCAGCGACCCCGCCGCACTGCGCCCGGAGCATCCCCGGCAGGAAGTCCCCGTCCTCGTCCGCTACGGGGGGCGGAATGCCCCGCTGGGCCTGCGCGAAACCTTCGCCGATGTCGCCGCCACGCTAACCTCCTTCTTTGGAATCGACGAACGCAGCCGCCTCGGAACCGCTGGCGAACCGCTCATCACCTTCCACCGTCCGCGCGGCATCAGCGGGCCGTAGAGAGAGACGATAGAGGGGGGAGAGGATAGATTATAGACGCCTGTCCTTTGCTGAGAGCTTTGTTTGGCTTCGAACCGCACCTCCTGCCGTCAACGAGCTTCTATAGTCTATAGTCTCCCCCCTCTATCGTCTTCTTCTCTGGCAATCCGCCGCATTCGGCGTTATGGATAAGGGCTTGATGAACACGCAGTTTAACACAGTTGAAGAGGTGCTGGCGGACATCCGCGCGGGCAAAATGGTCATTATCACCGACGATCCGGGCCGGGAAAACGAGGGGGATCTTGTTCTCGCCGCTGAGAAAGTCACCCCGGAAGCCATCAATTTCATGGTGATGCACGCCCGCGGCCTCGTCTGCGCCCCCATCACCCACCAACGCGCCCAGGCGCTCGGCCTGCAACGCATGGTGCTGGAAAACCGCGAGAGCCAGAAAACCGCGTTCACCGTCTCGGTCGATGCCGCCCACGGCGTCACCACGGGCATCAGCGCCGGGGATCGCGCGGCAGCCGTCCGTGTGCTCGTCGATCCCGCCGCCACCCCGCAGGATCTCGTTCAACCGGGGCACATTTTCCCGCTCCAAGCCAAGGAGGGAGGCGTTCTCCAACGCGCGGGGCACACCGAAGCCGCCGTGGATCTCTCCCGCCTCGCCGGGCTTCAGCCCGCCGGGGTCATCTGCGAAATCATGAACGACAACGGCACCATGGCCCGGATGCCCGAGTTGATGGCCTTCAAGGAAAAGCATGGGCTCAAAATCGCCACCATCGAAGACCTCATCGCCTACCGCCGGAAAAACGAACGGCTCATTGAGCGCGAACAGGTCATCAAACTTCCCACCGACTACGGCGATTTCGATCTGCACATGTACCGCTCCGTGGTGGACAACGCCCATCATCTCGCGCTTGTGAAAGGCGAAATCAACCCCGAGCAACCCACGCTGGTGCGCGTCCACAGCGAATGCCTCACGGGCGACGTCTTTGGCTCGATGCGGTGCGACTGCGGCCCGCAACTCCAGACCGCCCTCAAGCAAATTGAAGAGGCCGGGAGCGGCGTGCTCGTTTACATGCGGCAGGAGGGACGCGGCATCGGCCTGCCGGCAAAAATCCACGCCTACAAACTCCAGGAACAAGGCCTCGACACTGTGGAAGCCAACGAGAAGCTCGGCTTCCCCGCCGAACTCCGCGAATACGGCATCGGCGCGCAAATCCTGGCTGATCTGGGCGTCCACAAAATGCGGTTCCTGACGAACAACCCAAAGAAAGTCATCGGTCTGGAAGCCTACGGCCTGGAAATCGTGGAGATCGTCCCCATCCGCACTCCGGCGAACCCGCACAACGCCAAATACCTGGAAACCAAGCGCCTCAAAATGGGGCACCTGCTCTAGCCGCGCAGGCATCTCATTTTATCAGGAACTCAGGAAGTCAGGAAAGAATGCACTACAGAGGGAAGAGGAAGCCCCTGCGATGGGACACGAATTTTCAAACCGGCCACAAACCCCTTTCTCCTCCTGATTTCCTGAGTTCCTGATCCTCTTCTCTTTTCCAGTCGCGCAATAGCCATTGCACATTTCCGCCCGTCCAGTACACTCCCCGCTTTCCTATGTCGAACATCACTCCACAGCGTCCTCGCAACACCTTTACCTCGCGACGCACCTTTGCCATTGTCGCCAGCCAGTATAACCCGGAGTATGTCAAAGGCCTCGTCAGCTCCGTGCAGGACGAACTGGAAATCCTCTCTCCCAAATCCACCGTCACCCTCGTGGAAGTGCCCGGAGCGTTTGAAATCCCCGTGGTGCTCCAGGAAGTGGCCGCCAAAGGCGGATTCGATGCCATCATCGCCCTGGGCGTGATCATCAAGGGCGAAACGGCGCATGCCGACCTCATTGCCCGCGCCATCACCGACTCCCTCCAAAACATCGCCCTGCGCTTTCGCATCCCGGTGATTCACGAGGTTCTCCTGGTTGAAAACGAAGAGCAGGCGCGCACACGCACCTTGGGAACAACGCAAAACCGGGGGGTGGAAGCCGCCCGCGCCGCGATGCAAGTTGCCGAGGCAATGAACGAAGTAAAGAAGACCTCCAACTAGACCACCGTATGGGAGCACGCAGAGAAGGCCGGGAAGCCGCCGTACAATTTCTTTATCAACGCGACCTGAATGCGGGCGCCAGCACCGAAACCCTTGAAGCGTTTTGGGAACTGCGTCCGGCAAACAGCAAAGTGCGCACGTTTGGCATGGATATCGCCCAAGGCGTTCTCGCCCATCAGGCGGACATCGACGAGCGCATCCGCCAGGCGGCGTCCAATTACGACCTCCACCGCATTGCCGCCGTGGATCGCAACATCCTGCGCATCGCCATCTTCGAAATGCTGTTTTGCCCCGATGTGCCGCCCGTTGTTTCCATCAACGAAGCCATCGAGATCGCCAAACGTTTCGGTTCCGATGAATCCGGCCGCTTTGTCAACGGCGTCCTGGATCGCATCCGAGGGGAACTCAACCGGCCTGCACGGGCGGCGAAAACGGAATAGCCAGTTCCATGGCCTTCGGATTCTTCAAATCGATTGTCGAAAAATTCACCGGAAAACCGGTGGATTGGGATGAACTGGAGGAAACGCTCATCCGGGCGGATCTCGGAGTGCCGATGTCGCTGAAAATCCTCAAGGCGCTCCAGCCCCGCGAGAATATCACTGCGCGGGACATCGTGGAAGTCACCCGCGCGGAGATCGCCAAAGTCCTCCCCTTTGAGAATCCTCCGCTGCGTCCCCTCCCCTCCAAGCCGAAGGTGATCCTGATGGTCGGCGTCAACGGCACCGGCAAGACTACCACCACGGCAAAACTCGCGCATTACCTCAAATCCAAACGCCACAGCGTCATGCTGACGGCGGCGGACACCTTCCGCGCCGCAGCCATCGAGCAACTCGGCGTGTGGGCGGAGCGCATTGGCGTGGAAATGATCAAGGGGCAATACAATGCCGATCCCGCCGCCCTCTGCTACGACGCCTACACCGCCGCAGAGCGCAAGAACACGGAGTTCCTCATCTGCGACACGGCGGGCCGCCTGCACACCAAGTCCAACTTGATGGCCGAGCTGACCAAGATCAAAAAGACGCTCGCCAAGCACGACCCGGAGGCGCCGCATGAAATCTGGATCGTCGTGGATGCCACCACCGGCAGCAACGCCCTCCAGCAAGCCCGCGAATTTCACCAAGCCATCGGCCTCACTGGCGTCATTGTCACCAAGCTCGACGGCAGCGGCAAAGGCGGCACGGTCATTGCCATCCAGAACGAACTCGGCCTGCCCACCCGCTTCATCGGCACCGGCGAAAAGCTCGACCAGCTCGAGCCCTTCAACGGTCGCGAGTTTTTGGAACGGATGATTTAAGGAATTCCAGTTGCCCATACCAGAGCTGCTCTGATAACAAAGCATCCGGTATGATCAACTTTCTCAAAACCGCCATTGAAGCGGCACGCGCTGCGGGTGTCCTCCTAAAAGAAAATTTTGGCCAGGCTCTGGATGTCAACGTCTTCGAAGCCCACGACATCAAGCTCGACCTGGATGTCCGTTCCCAGGAACTCATCACGGGCATCCTTCTGGAGCGCTACCCTGAGCACGCCATTTATGGGGAGGAAGGTATCGCAGGCAACCAGGAGAGCCCTTATCAGTGGATCGTCGACCCCATCGACGGCACCGTGAACTACTTCTACGGCATCCCCCATTTCTGCATTTCCATCGCCCTGCGCAAGGAAGGCGAGATCATCCTCGGCGTCATCCTTGACCCGATGCGCGACGAACTCTGGGAAGTCACCGCAGGCGGCCCCGCCCTGCTGAATGGGAAACCGATTCACGTCAGCCCCCGCACCAAGCTTGCCGACGCCGTGCTTTCCGTCGGCTTCGCCAAAGCCAAATCCACCATCGACGCCGGGCTCCCCCTCTTTGAAAAAATGGTCTACCGCGCCCGCAAATGCCGCCTGATGGGCAGCGCCGCGCTCGATCTCGCCTACGTCGCCAGCGGACGGCTCGACGCCTACATCGAATCCAGCGTAAGCCTCTGGGACATCGCCGCAGGGCAACTCCTGGTGGAAGCCGCCGGAGGCAAGTGCGAAACCAAGCCGCACCCGGAGCACGCGGACAAAATCGCGGTTCTCGCCTCCAACGGCGTCATTGATTTGAACGTGGATTAAACGCGTTTTAATCTGCTGCATTTCAGATAATCAACAGACTATGAACCTCGTTGGCATCGGTTACGACATCCACGCTTTCGCCCGGCCTGAAGCGCAGCGCAAGCTCATCCTCGGGGGCGTTGAAATCGCCCATCCCGTGGGGCTCGACGGTCACTCGGACGCCGACGTGCTCTGCCACGCCATCGCCGACGCCGTCCTGGGAGCCATCGGCGAAGCGGACATCGGCCACCATTTTCCCAACACCGACGAGTCCATTCGCGGCATCAGCAGCCTGGAGATTGTGCGCCGCAGTGCGCAGCTCGTCGCGGAGCAAGGCGGTCGCATCGTCAACATCGACTCCACCCTCCTCTCCGAAGCCCCTAAAATCGCCCCCCATCTCGCCGCCATGCGCGAGAACCTGGCGGCAGCCTTGGGCATCGACCCAAGGCGCGTCGGCATCAAAGCCACCACCAATGAACGCCTCGGCTCCATTGGCCGCAAGGAAGGCATTGCCGCCATGGCTGTGGCCAGCGTGGAGATGCTCTAAATCGGCTTGTCCTTCTGCAAGCTGCGCAGGTGAACCGTCTTGCGGTCGAGATCGTGGGTGGCCTGGATGCGGCGCACCGTCTTGCTGCGAGCCCGCATAAGGATGGAATGCGTGATGGCGGTTTTGCCGATGAGCTTCACCCCCGGCAGCAGCGAGCTGTCGGTGACGCCGGTGGCGCAAAAGATCGCGCTGTCGCCGGGAACGATTTCCTCGGCGTTGAAAACCTGCTGGATTTCCTGCTCCGTGAGCCCCGCGCCAAGCTCCGCTTTTTCCGCGTCGTTGCGGAACCACATGCGCATCTGGATGTCGCCACCCAGTGCACGGAGCGCATTGGCCGTGAGCACGCCCTCGGGCGAGCCGCCAATGCCGACGTACAGATCGATGCCGGAGTCCGGCAACGAGGGTGCGAGCGCCGCCGTGATGTCGCCATCTGCAATCATCCGCAGGCTGGCTCCGGATTTGCGAACCATGTCCACAAGGATTTGATTGCGCGGACGATCCATGACTTGCACGACGATCTCCGCCATGCGTTTGCCGAGCGCACAACGCAGCAGCATCAGTGTTTCGCTGAGCGGCGCGTCGAGAAGCGAATGGCCCATCTTTTCCGCATCCACCATGGCTTTGACACGCGGGCCATAGGCGATTTTGTGGCTGTAGAAGCTCGGGATGTTGCGCATCGGCGATTTCCCCTCGTCCGTCTGCGAGGCGGCGATCACGGAGATCGAATTGGCCATCCCCTTGGAGATGTTGGTGGTGCCGTCGATGGGGTCAAGGGCGATGTCGAAACGGGGTGCGCCGTTTTTCCATGTGCCGAGGCGGTCGCCAAGGAATATCCCCGGCGCTTCATCCTTGATGCCCTCCCCGATCACCACTTCGCCGCAAATATCCACCAGATCGAAGACGCCATAAATCGCGTCGCACGCCGCCGCATCGGCCGCCTCCTTGTCCCCGCGCCCAATCCAATGCATCGCATTGAGGGCCGCGTTTTCGGTGGCTCGAACAAACTCGAATTCAATCGTTCTTTCCGGATCGTGAAACATATAAAGCAAACTATGGCTGGAAACGACACTCCCTGTCGATGCCGAAACGCAGTCCGATGCGGGCTGCTTGCGCTCCGGGCTCTTACTTGTAAAGCGGGCCGAAGGTCTCGCAGGCGCGGTAATCGGCGCTCTCCAGGCAGGCCGTGCCGAACGCCGCCCAGGTGCTGGGACGGAACACGCGCTCGGGAGCGACGTTGTGCATGTAAACCGGGATGCGCAGCATGGAGGCCAGCGTGATGAGATCCGCGCCGATGTGCCCGTAGCTGATGGAACCGTGGTTGGCACCCCAGTTGTTCATGACGCTGTAGACGTCGCGGAATGCGCCTTCTCCGGTGAGGATCGGGGCAAACCAGGTGGTGGGCCACGTCGGGTTGGTGCGCTCATCGAGGATGCTGTGGACGTTCTCCGGGAGGTCGACCGAGTAACCTTCCGCGATTTGCAGCGCCGGCCCGAGGCCTTTGATCAAGTTGATGCGGCACATGGTGACGGGCATGCCGCCTTTGCTCAGGAACCGACTGGACCAGCCGCCGCCTCGGAAATACTCGCTCATGGAGGGATGCCAGGAGGTGGCCTCCAGGCAGGCCTTGGCTTCCGCATCGCTGATTTCCCAGAACGGTTTCATGGCCGGTTTGCCATCGCGCGATTGCTGGCCTGTGCCGTCGAGGGTGGCCGCGCCGGAGTTGATGAGGTGCAGGATGCCGCCCGCCGCCGCGCCTTCGAGTTGGTAGCCGGTGACGCGCTTGACGGAATCCGGGCTCCAGTACGTGCGCACGTCGGCGAAGATTTGCGCGGTGTTGGTGAGCAGGTAGCCGAGGAGCATTGAGGCGCCGTTGAGGCTGTCGTTTTCCGTGGCAACGATGAAGGGCGGGCGGATGCCGTTCCAGTCAAAGGAGCTGTTGAGGATGGCTTCGAGGAAGTCGCCGTTGGGCTGGTAGTCCGTCCACTGCCGCTGGCCCTGAAAGCCGGAGGCGATGGCGTTGTGGCCTTGCGCTTCTTCGCCAAAGCCCATTTCAGCGAGCTTGGGATTGCCGACCATCATGTCGCGGGCGATGAGGGCCATCTTCACGGAGGTTTCCCATTCGCCATCGAGGTGTTCGCGGGTGCGGATGGAGGCGGGATCGTTGTAGTCCTTGCCTTCCTTGCAATTCTTTTTCACCCAGGCCAGTGCGCGCTCGTATTCTTCCTTGTCGTAGATTCCCTTGTCGATGCGGCGCAGGAACTCCGTCATGTCTTTGCACTCGACGCGCATGCCGAGGTATTCCTCGAAAAAGGGCTGATCGACGATGGAGCCCGCGATGCCCATGGAGACGCCGCCCAAGGAAAGGTAGGATTTGCCTTTCAATGTGGCGACGGCGATCCCGGCGCGCACGAATTGGAGAATCTTGGCCTCCACATCCGCGGGGATGCCCTTGTCACCGCCGTCCTGCACGTCGCGTCCGTAAATGCTGAACGCCGGGATGCCTTTCTGCGAGTGACCGGCGAGAACCGCAGCGAGGTAAACCGCGCCGGGACGTTCGGTGCCGTTGAAGCCCCAGACGGCTTTCGGGATCTGCGCGTTCATGTCCATCGTCTCGCTGCCGTAGCACCAGCAGGGGGTGACGGTGAGGGAGACGCCGATGTTTTCTTTGGCAAATTTCTCCGCGCAAGCGTTGGCCTCGGCCACGCCGCCGATGCAGGTGTCGGCAATGACACATTCCACCGGCTTGCCATTCGGGTAACGCAGGGTGGAGGAGATCAACGCGGCGGCCCGTTTGGCCTGATCCATCGTTTGGACTTCGAGCGACTCGCGCACACCACCGAGACGCCCGTCAATGGCAGGGCGGATGCCGACTTTTGGGAAAGTTTGGGTAAGAGGGAACGGTGTTTTCATTGCCGGGAATCCTGCGCCCGCACGCCACTGCCGACAATGGCCCCGTTTGACCATTGCATGTCATTTCTTGACTTGGAAATTCACATTCCCGGCCCCAACATTCCCCCATGCCTCTTGAGCCGAATTATTTCAGCGCCCAGGTTTCCGACGCACACCGGTTTTATCTGGAACTCAACCCCGGCGCACGCCGCCAGATCACGGTGATCAGCGGCGGCTGGGAACGCTGCCGCTCCGACTACGATATGCACCGGGCGGGCTTCTCCTCGCCTATTATTGAGTTTGTTGCGCGCGGCGTCGGCACACTCACGCTGGAGGGGAAACTCTACGAACTGCGGCCCGGCACCATCTTTGTGTATGGAGAGGGAACCGCACATCAAATCCGAACCAGCCCGGATCACGCGATGGAAAAATATTTTGTGGCGTTTGAGGGAGGCGCGGAACTCCTGCGCGAATGTCAGATTTTTCCCGGAGCCGTCCTCCAGGCGACGCACCCGGCCCAGATCCATGCAGTGTTTGACGACCTGACCGCCCACGGGCGCAGCGACCACGCCAACCGGGCGCGGATGTGCCAGATTGCGCTGCAATATCTCATTATGAAAATTGCCGACAACGCCGTGCCTTACGGGCCGGCGAACACTGCGGCGGTCGCCACCTATCAACGCTGCCGGCAGTTCATTGAGGAGCACTACCTGCGCGTGCACACGCTGGCGGAAGTCGCCGCCGCCTGCCATGTGGACAGCGCCTACCTCTGCCGCCTCTTCAAGCGCTTCCGTCGGCAGACCCCTTTCCAGTATCTTCAAAACCTGAAAATGAACCGCGCTGTCGAGTTGCTGCAAGACGGCGCTTGCTCGGTCAAACAGACCGCTCAGGAACTCGGCTTCAGCGATCCCTACAATTTCTCGCGCGCCTTCAAGCGGGTCTTCGGCATCGCCCCGCGCCACATGCACATGGAGGGCGCGCGGAACCAATAGACCTAAAAAGGGAATGGAATTTCGCGCAAAGGGACGCAAAGGGACGCAAAGAGAAAACTTAGAAATCTTATGTTCCTCTCCTTCGGGGTGACTCCACTTTTGCGTTCTGTCCTTCCAAGATTTTGTCTTTGCGTCCTTTGCGTCCCTTTGCGCGAGTCCTTTCGTCGTTTTTAGAGCATTTTACAAAAAAATGTGGCCAGTGGCTTGGGAGCGCCGAAGGCTGGTGCAAGGCGGCTTGGCCCGCAGCGGCTGTGTTTGTAAACACAGCCCAAGGGACAAACGGTTTGCAACGGCCTTCGCCGCCCCAAGACGCGGCTATAGTTTTTGGTAAATTGCTCTAGAATAAAAAAGGGCTTTCCACACCTTTCGATGCGGAAAGCCCTTGGGAATGATCTGCGCTGCTTACGGCTTCATTTCCGAACCGCTCGCCACGTCGATGATCACAAACTGCTCGTGATGCAGCGCGGGATCGGCGCGGAAGGAGAGGCGGCAGGCGTAGCGGCGCTCAATCTCCACCAGCAACTCCTCGTCGTCGCTGCGCAACCGCGCAAGCAGATGGGGGCTGACGGAGACTTTGAACTCGTGCAGGTCGGTATGTTTCCGTAACACCTGGTGCAGCGTGCGCTGGAGTTCCACGCTCATGGTCATGGAGCTCTTCACCGTGCCGCGCCCGTGGCAGTAGGGGCAGTTCTCGTAGATGGAGCCGCTCAGGCTCTCCTGGGCGCGCTGCCGGGTCATTTCCATGAGCCCGAGGTTGGAGATGGGCAGGATGTGCGTCTTGGCCTTGTCGCGCCGCAGGTGCTCCTTCATCCGGTTAAAGACGGCTTGCTGATCCTTGCGGCCTTTCATGTCGATGAAGTCGCCGATGATCAACCCGCCGATGTTGCGCAAGCGCAACTGGCGCGCGATTTCGTCCACGGCCTCCAGGTTTGTCTGGAGGATGGTTTTCTCGACATCCTTGGCTCCCTTGTTGCGTCCGGTGTTGACGTCGATGGCGATGAGCGCCTCGGTTTCGTCGATGACGATGTAGCCGCCGCAGGGCAGCCACACCTGGCGGTGAAAGGCGTCGTCGATCTGTTTCTGGATGCCGTATTTTTCAAAGATCGGCGTCGGTTCCGTGTAGAGCTGCACGCGGTTTTTTGAGCGCCGGGAGATCTGGCCCACCAGATCGCCCATTTGCTTTACCGCCTCTTCGCTGTCGCAAACGACGGCGTCGATCTCGTCGGTGAGGAAGTCGCGCACGGTGCGTTCGATCAAGTCCGGCTCCTGGAAGACGCAGTTCGGCGCGGGCTTGGCTTTCATCGCCTCCTCAATCCGTCCCCACTGCTCGACGAGCAGGCTCAAGTCGCGGATGAAGTAACGCTCGCGCTGGCCTTCGCCCACGGTGCGCACGATGACGCCCATGCCTTCGGGAATCTCAAGTTTCTTGAGGATCTTGCGCAAGCGCTCGCGCTCCTTGGGCTCCTCGATCTTGCGCGAGATGCCGCACTGGTCGCTAAAGGGCATGAGGACGAGGTAACGCCCGGCCAGGGAGATGTTGGTGGTGATGCGGGGGCCTTTGTTGGAGATGGGCCCTTTGGTCACTTGCACCAGCACTTCGGAGCCGACGGGGTAGATTTTCGGGATGTCCGCCGAGGTGATCTTCTTGGGCTGCTTTTTGCCGCCCTTGCGTTCGACTTGTTCGATGCCGCTGTCGAGCGCCGCCGGGATGGCGTCCCAGAAGTGCAGGAAGGCGTTCTTTTCAAAGCCGATGTCCACGAACATGGCCTTGAGGCCGTGCTCGATGTTTTTGACGCGGCCCTTGAAAATGCTGCCGACGATGTTGCGCTCGGTGGTGCGTTCAATGGAGTATTCTTCAAGCTGGCCGTTTTCCAGCAGGGCGACGCGGCGTTCGAGCCGTTCGCAGTTAATAATGAGCTTATTGCCGGTTTCCCGGCGCAGGCCGAGCATCCGTTTGACTTTATCGATCATGGATCTGGTTGTTTGGAGGAAGGTTTTTACTGGCACAGGGGTTGAGTGGCGGATCTCTTGGAGAGATGCCGCCTGGTTGGGTTAACGATTTGAGTTGAAGATTCTTTCAAAGAAATTTCTACGGGGTTGTTCCGGCTGCTTTGCAGGCTGCGCGCGCCGGAGGGTTGGTGTGGGTTGGGGGTTGGAGTTTGCAGGCGCCGTTGTGCGGGTCGACCGGCGGGCCACCCGGCCCTGGTCGTCCGCTTCGGTTTTGATATCCGGGCTGGCGTTATTACCGCCGCCCATTTGAACCGCTTGTGCAGACTCGTCAGTGGTTGTGTTGTCTGATGGATCGTCCGAAGTGATGGCGACAATGCCGCTTTCTGCGCCATAGGGAGGCAGCGCAGTGATCATCTCGAACGGGTGAGGGTTGTGCGCAGGGGCAAGGGGCTTGAGGTCCACGGCGAGTTTTCCGGCATCCATGGCAAGCGCTTGCGAAAGGATGCGGGCCGCCACCGGAGCCGCGACGCTGCCGCCGTGTTCGCCCCCCTGCACCATGACAACCACGCAATACTTGGGCTTGTCATACGGCGCGAAACAGCAAAACCAGGCGATATGTTCTTTTTGGCCGCGATCAGTCGCCTGGGCGGTGCCGGTCTTGCCTGCCACCACGGTTCCCGCAACCTGACCCGCCTTGCCGGTGCCCCCGCCGCCGGGGCCTCCGGTTTCGTTCACGACATTCCAAAGCCCCTTGCGCACCATTTCGATCTGCTCGGGGCTGAATTCCGTGCGCAAATCCTCGCGAATCTTGGGTTGATCCGGCACGGCGACCTGCCCGTTTTCATCCAGCATAGGACGCCCATCCGCCTCAAGCACCGTCTTGACCAGGCGCGGTTCGTAGGCGATGCCGCCGTTGGCGACTGTGGAATAGGCCACCGCCATTTGGAGCGGACTGGCAAGCACATAACCCTGGCCAATGGAAGTATTGGCGGTCTGCGCCGAAGTCCAGTTTTCCCCGGAGTGCCGCGATTTCATCCACACCGGCCCGGGCATGCAACCCTCTTTTTCATCCGCCAGCCCCAGCTCATACCGACGTCCCATCCCCAGCACGCCGCCGATACGCTCCAGCGTGTCGCCGCCCGCCGCATTGCCGTATTGGTAAAAGAAGGCGTTGCAGGAGACCTTGATGGCGTCAGAGATCGTCAGCGTGCCATGAGAGCCTCCCTTTTCCGCGATCCAGCACTTAAAGGAGCGTCCGCCGTATTCCACGGAACCGGAGCAGTTGAAATGGGCATTGGCGAGCCCCTTGGTGAGCCCGGAGAGGGCGGTGACGATCTTGAATGTCGAGCCCGGCGGGAAGCCGCTCACCGCCCGGTTGACCAAAGGCACCGCCGGGTCTTTGAGCAAGACGTTCCAGTCCTTGCTGGAGACGCTCGGGATGAAGATATTCGGGTCAAAGGAGGGCACCGAGACCATCGCCAGAATATCGCCGTTGTTCGGGTCAAGCACCACCGCTGCGGCACGCCCAAGGGACGGGTGGCGCAGGGCTTGCTCGGCGATGTATTGGACGCGCGCATCCAGAGTCAGGTAAACATTGCCCCCCGGCTTGGGCGGGTCCACGCGCACTTCGCTCTCCATGCGCCCCTTGACGTCCTTTTGGATCACACGGGCTCCCGGCTTTCCGCGCAGGTAGGCGTCCATGGATTGCTCAATCTGGTTTTTGCCCTCTACGTCCGGCTGGTAGTAGGTGAAGGAGCGAACGTCGGGTTGCTGGTCGATGTCTTTGGGCATCCCCACATAGCCAAGGAGGTGCGCCGCAAACGCCCCATAAAGGTAGAACCGCACCGGCTTCTGGCTGATGTCCACGCCGGGGAGCCCCACGTCATGCTCGGAGAACCGGGCAATGGTGGCAAAATCGACATCCTCGATGTAGGGAAAGGGCACCAGTGTTTCGTGGTCAAAGTGTTTCTGGAGGTGCCGGGCGTTGAAGTCCCGCGCGAGATCCAGCTCCTCAAGCCGGGGAATCACCGCCGTGTTGACGATTTGGAGGATGTCGGGAATGAGAATGTTTTTGGGCATGTCGCGCTGGGTGCGCATCTGCGTAAGCGTCGGCACTTGACCGTTACGGCGCCGGTAGCCGCTCACCATGTCCTGAAGGTAGAAATCGACGTTGTAGCTCGCCCGGTTTTGCACCAGCGGGATGCCGTTGCGATCCCGAATTTCGCCACGCACGGAGGGGATGCGGACGGTCACTTGCGCTTTGCCTCCGATTTTTGAGGCGTAGGTTTCGCCCCGCATCACTTGCAACTCCCAAAGCCGGGCCACAATGCCTCCCAGCCCCAAGAACATGAGCAGGGCGAGGAAAAACAACCGCAAATCGGAACGGGAAAGCCGGGCCATTAGATTTCCTCCTCCTCCGTTTTGGTGGCGTAGGGATTGTAGCCCACCAGCGCCGCCATGGATTTCAGGAAAAAGAAGGCCAAAGGCGCCAGAACCAAGGCTACCAGTCCCGGCCCTCCAATGCGCCACCAGATGTCATGGCTGAACTCGAAAGGCGCGCCATACAGCGCGGCGCGCCGCACGGAGAGCATGAGAAACTCCGCAAGGACAAGGAGCGCAGTGCAGAGACCGCTCATGAGGCAATGAATTTCCCACCGGCCCCGTTGGAAAAGCGGACGCAAACCGCTCATCAGCGCCCCCAGCACAGCGTAAAGGACGACGGAAAAGCCAAGGCCGATTTCCACCACGCTCTCACTGGCGCGCCCCAGGCCAATTTCCAGCACCTGCACGGTAAGCGCGTCCCACATCAAACCACACGCAAACGCCAGGGCCAGCATGCCGCTAAACGGCAGGGCCAGCGCCCCAAAGAAAAACACCAGCGGCAACAGCAAAACCCGCGCCCCGGAAAGAAACGGCAGGGCCGGGATGAAGAACTGGAGCACCAGAGCCCCAAACGCAGACAGCAGTAGGATCAGGAAAAAGCGGATCATTTTCTGCCCAGAACAACAAACACGTCTTCCAGTGTTGTCAGGTCCACGGCTGGCAGAAGGGTTGCGTAGCCGTCGAGTTCACGCACGCGGAACTCTTTGATGGCGCCAATGAAAACTCCGGCGGGGTAAACTCCGCCGACTCCCGAGCTGTACACCTTCTGACCCGGTTTCAAATTGGCTGTCTTGGAAAGGAAACGCATGCAGAGAGCCGGTTGGCTCGAGCCTGAAGCGCGTTCCCCACTGATAATTCCCTGCTCTCGCGTCCCCTCGATGCTGGAGGCGACCTTGCAATTCTCGTCACTGATCAAGAGCACCGTCGCCGCGTGCTCGGCCACCGTGGTGGTCTTGCCCACTAATCCGCTCTCGGTCAAAACCGGCATGTCGCTTTCCAGCCCGTCGGCGGTGCCACGGTCGATTTTTACCGTGTTCCACCAACTGGAGGCGTCCCGGGCGATCACCCGCGCGGGCACCAACTGGAAGGCCGCCCGTTCGCGGTATTGCATGGCGCGGCGCAGCCGGTTGTTTTCCGTCTCCAGGTCGCGCAGCGTCTGGTTGATGGCTTGGAGTTCTTTGTTGCTGACGGCGAGTTGTTTGTTCTCGACCTCCAGTTCCTGGAGCGATTTGAGCCCCTGGCGCACGGCGGTGATCTTGCGCTCAAGATCCGAGCCTGTCCTGAGGAACGGGGCGATCACGCCCAAAAAGGAGGTTTGTGTCCGTTGTGCGCCGGACGGTCCGAGGACAAAAAGCCCCCCCGCCGCCAAGACGAACACAACCAACGCAAAAGTGCTAAACCCCCTCATGGTAACTTATGGCCTGAATAAACTGCTCATTTGAGCTCTGTTTTGAACTGATTTTGAACCGGTTTTCCCCGGCTCGCCTCAACACCCGACAGTTTGTAAATCGCATCCCGCAGCGCACGCGCTGCTCCGGCGGGCGACTTACATGCGATAGGTTTGATCCCGCTTCGCCACCTGCCGCAGGAATTTGATTTCCATCAAAGCGCGACCCGTCCCTTCGGCCACCGCGCTCAAGGGGTCTTCCGCCACATGCACCGGCAGCCCTGTTTCCTCGGATAACAGCTTGTCGAGCCCGCGCAGGAGCGCTCCACCGCCTGCAAGAACCAGGCCGCGGTCCACCAGATCCGCAGAGAGTTCCGGAGGGCAGCGCTCCAGGGTCACCCGCACGCTTTCGACGATGGTGGAGATCGGCTCCATCAAGGCCTCGCGCACTTCCTGAGACGTAATGGTGAGGGTTTTGGGCAGGCCGGCCACCAGGTCCCGGCCCTTGATCTCCATCGTGGTCTCGGTCTCCATCGGGTAGGCCGAGCCGATCTTGATTTTGATCTCCTCAGCGGTGCGCTCCCCAATCATGAGGTTGTACGCCCGTTTCAGGTATTGCATGATCGCCTCGTCGAGTTCATCCCCCGCGACCCGCACGCTGCGGCTGAAAACAATGCCCGCCAGTGAAATGAGCGCCACCTCGGTGGTGCCGCCGCCAATGTCCACAATCATGTTCCCGGCGGCTTCCTGCACGGGAAGGCCGCAGCCAATGGCCGCTGCCATGGGCTCTTCAATGAGATGCACTTCACGAGCTCCAGCGCGCGTGGCTGATTCTCTCACGGCCCGCTTTTCCACTTCCGTAATCCCCGAAGGCACCGCGATGACAACGCGGGGCCGGGGGCGGAACATGCTTCTGCGGCCGTGCGCCTTGCGAATGAAGTGCCGGAGCATCGCCTCAGTCACTTCAAAGTCCGCGATCACGCCGTCCTTGAGCGGACGCACCGCCACGATATTCGCCGGCGTGCGGCCCAGCATGCGCTTGGCCTCTTCGCCAACGGAAAGCACTTTGTTTGTCCCGGCCTGAACCGCCACAACGGACGGTTCCCGGAGCACAATGCCGTGGTCTCTGACGTAAACGAGCGTATTTGCCGTACCGAGATCGATCCCGATATCGTTCGAAAATAACCCTAAAAACGAGCTAAACATTTAAAAAAATCCTCTGTGTAAGTGGTTGAAAATTGGGGTTTAAAGTTGAAGGGCGCGCTTTCCAAACAGCGGCATCGCAAAAGAATACGCCCCCGCCTACTTTGTAGCATCTTGTTTCTAGGGAAAGAGGGCTGCCAGCGTCAAGGTAAACTCAGGATGAGGGTCAGCATTTTCCCGTCGGGAAGACTTTGCCAAGGGTTGTTGTTTAACAGTATACTGCATAAGCGATGCTTTTCATTTAACGAAAGCAATCCCATCTGTTCGCGGGTTTGCAAATGAAATCCAGCATTCTGATGGTTTTTTTCTTACCAACCGCCCTCTTTGCTCGCATTTCCCCTACCCTCCCGGCACTTTTTACTTCTTCCTGTGCGTGCACCTGCTATGAACACCGCCATGCCAGAATTTGTTGAATTTGAGTTGGACGGTAAATGCGTGCGTCTCCCGATTGTCGAGGGAACAGCCGGGGAACGGGCGATTGATATTTCGACGCTCCGCGACCAAACCGGCTACATCACGCTCGACTCGGGATACGGGAACACCGGTTCGTGCGAAAGCGACATCACTTTTATCGACGGAGAAAAGGGCATCCTGCGCTACCGGGGCATTCCCATTGAGGAGCTTGCGGAAAAATCCTCGTTCGTGGAGACCGCTTTTCTCCTCATGCACGGGCACCTGCCCACCCTGGCAGAGCTGAAGCAATTTTCCGAGCAACTCACCCAGAACGAGTTGATTCATGAGGACATGAAGTACCACTTTGAGGGGTTCCCCTCGAACGCCCACCCGATGGCGATCCTCTCCTCCATGATCAACGCCTCGGGCTGCTTCCAGCCGGGCGTGCTTGCCGCTTACAACCGCAAGACGTTTGACATGCACGCCGCCCGGCTCGTCTCGCAGGTGCGCACCATCGCCGCCTTTGCCTACCGCAAATCCCGCGGGCTGCCGATCATCTATCCCAAGCCCATTTACAAGTATTCCGCGAACTTCCTGCACATGATGTTCTCGGAGCCCTACTGTGACTTCGAGCTCAAGCCCGAGGTGGTGCGCGCGCTCGACTTGATCTTCCTGCTCCACGCCGACCACGAGCAGAACTGCTCCACCTCCACCGTGCGCATGGTTGCCTCCAGCCGGGCCAGCCTGTTCGCCAGCGCGGCGGCGGGCGTCTGCGCGCTCTGGGGCCCGCTGCACGGCGGCGCCAACCAGGCCGTGCTGGAGATGTTGGAGAAGATCCACGAAGACGGCGACGACGGCTCGCGCTTCATCCTTGCCGCAAAAGACAAGAAGAGCAAAGCGCGCCTGATGGGCTTTGGCCACCGCGTTTACAAGAACTACGACCCCCGGGCGCGCATCATCAAACAACGTTGCGACGAACTGCTGGCGGCGCTCAAGATTGAAGACCCGCTGCTGGACATCGCGCGCAACCTGGAGCAGGCGGCCTTGACCGACCCCTACTTCATCGAGCGCAAACTCTACCCGAACGTCGATTTCTACAGCGGCATCATCATGCGCGCCATCGGCATCCCCATCGAGATGTTCACGGTCATCTTCGCCATCGGGCGCATGCCGGGCTGGATCGCCAACTACCGGGAGACCATCGAAGACCGCAGCGGCCGCATTTACCGGCCCCGGCAGGTTTACCAAGGCGAACCGCTCCAGCATTACGTGCCGATCAGTGAGCGGGAGTAAGCGCTTTTTCGCCGAAATCCCTTTTTTCCGAGGCCCCGCAAGACTAGGCTCCCGACGTGACCAGCGCGCAGCAAAAACGGTTTGAAGAGCCGATCCTCAATCATATCCAGAGCGACTTCGGGTTGCTCCGGCAGGAATGGACGGTGCACCAGACCATCGAACACCTGCGCACCCTCAACGTCGGGGAAAAAATCATCTATTTCTATGTGGTGGGCGAGAATGACCGGCTCGTGGGGGTCGTGCCCACGCGCAAGCTGCTGATGTCGGCGGCGGATCAGAAGCTCTCCGAAGTGATGAGCCGCCGCGTGGTCGCCATGCCGATGACGGCGACGGTGTTCGACGCCTGCGAGTTCTTCGTGCTGCACAAGTTTTTTGCGCTGCCGGTGGTGGATGCGGAGCGCCGGGTGCTGGGGGTGGTGGACATCAGCCTCGTCACCGAGGAAGTGCTCGAAGGCTCCGAGCCGCAGGAAGAGGACGTCTTTGAGGTGCTCGGCTTCCACCTCTCGCAAGCCCGCAACGCCGCGCCGCTCAAGGCCGCGCGCTTCCGCTTCCCGTGGCTGATTGTCACGATCCTGAGCGGCACCACCTGCGCGGTGGTCTCGGGGATTTTCGAGAACACGTTGAAGGAGATGATTGTGCTCGCCTTCTTCATGCCCCTGGTGCTTGGGCTGGGCGAAAGCGTCAGCATGCAGTCCATGGCGCTCGCATTCCAGGCGCTGCGGGTCAGTCGCCCCACCCTGCACTGGTATTTCCGGGAAATGCGGCGGGAAACAGGCACCGCCCTGCTGCTCGGGGCAATCTGTTCGCTGCTGGTCACCCTCATCGTCTGGGCCTGGCACAAGGAGCCCTGCCAGGCGTTCGCCATTGGCGGCAGCATTCTCTTCTCCCTGCTCAACGCCTGCCTGCTCGGCTTGAGCATCCCCTCGCTCCTCCACGCCTACAAGCTCGACCCCAAGATCGCCGCGGGGCCCATCACCCTGGCGCTCTCGGACATCGGCACGCTGCTCTTCTACCTGGGAACTGCCACGTTTTTCTTGTGCAAGCACGGGTAGCCGCAAGACAAGACAATAAGAGGATCAGGAACTCAGGAAATCAGGAAAAGAAAGAAGAGGCCCAAGGCCGTTCTTTTTTAATACCTGCCCCCTTCCAATAGAATCCCCAGATCATTCCTCTCCCTATTCCTGAGTTCCTGAGTTCCTGATCGTCTTCTCCTGATTCCTGATAGATTGAGGTCGGCGGTCTTGCAAATCCCCGCGCGCGGGGCTAAAAGATCGGGTTCCACATCATGAACAAGCCTCAGGTCACCCTCTACGACACCACACTGCGCGACGGCACGCAGGGCACCGGAATTTCGTTTAGTGTCCTGGATAAAATTCGCGTGGCCGAAAAGCTGGATGCGTTTGGCGTCCACTACATTGAAGGCGGCTGGCCGGGGTCGAACCCGAAGGATGCCGAGTTTTTCCAAGAAGCCGTAAAACGGACGTGGAAGCACGCCAAGATCGCCGCCTTTGGGAGCACCCGCAGGGGCAATCTCAAAGTGGAGGAAGATCCCCAGGTGCAAGCCCTTCTGGATGCCCAAACCCCGGTGGTCACGCTGGTGGGCAAGAGCTGGATTTTGCACGTGCGCGAGGTTTTGTGCGTCACCCCGGAGGAAAACCGGGCGATGATCCGCGAAACCGTGGCCTATTTCAAAGACGCCGGGCGCGAGGTCTGCTACGATGCGGAACATTTTTTTGACGGCTACAAGGAAGACGCGGACTACGCCGTGAGCACCCTGCAAGCGGCAGCCGAGGGCGGCGCGGATGTGCTGGTGCTTTGCGACACCAACGGCGGCACCATGCCCGACGAGGTGGAAGCCATCACGCGCGACGTCCTTGCCCGCCTCGGCAAACCCGTGGGCATCCACACGCACAACGACTCCGGGGTGGCCGTGGCCAACGCGCTGGCCGCGGTGCGCGCCGGAGCGGTGCAGGTGCAGGGCACCATCAACGGCTATGGCGAACGCGTGGGCAACTGCAACCTCACCAGCCTCATGCCCAACTTGCAGCTCAAAATGGGCATCCCCGTGGTGCCCGACCTCACGCGGCTGCGCGAACTCTCCCTCTTTGTCGATGAACTGGCCAACTGCCAGCACAACATCCGCGCCCCTTATGTCGGCGCGACGGCGTTCGCCCACAAAGGCGGCATCCACGTCAACGCCGTCCAGAAGCTCGCCCGCAGCTACGAGCACATCCGGCCCGAACAGGTCGGCAACCGCCAGAACATCCTGGTCTCGGAGCTTTCCGGCCAGAGCAACATCCTGCTCAAGGCCGAATCCCTCGGGCTCAAGCTCGAAAAGGGGTCGCCGCAAGTCCGCGAAGTGCTGGAGGAAATCAAGCGTCGCGAGGCGCTCGGCTACGAGTTCGAAGCCGCAGACGGTTCGATTGACCTCCTGATCCGCAAAGTGCTCCAGCACCACCAGCCGCTTTTTGAACTGCTCGAATACCATTGCACCTTCCGCCGCTCCGGCACCGACGCCTGCGACACCTGCGAGGCCACCGTCAAGCTCCTCATCAACGGCGAGCGCGTTTACACGGTGGACGAAGGCGACGGCCCGGTGAACGCCCTGGACGCCGCGTTGCGCAAGGCGCTACGCCCGGCGTATCCGCAGATCGACGAGATCAAGCTGGCGGACTACAAAGTGCGCATTCTCGACAGCAAGCAGGGGACGGCGGCGCGCACCCGCGTGCTGATCGTCTCCACCGACGGCAAAACCGACTGGGGCACGGTGGGCGTCTCCGACAACGTCATTGAGGCCAGTTGGCTCGCGCTGGTGGATGCCATCGAGTTTAAACTGCTTTCCCTGAAGTAGCCCCAAGGCTCAGAACATTCAATCTATCTGGAACTCAGCAGGAAAGAATGAGGGAAAGCAAAACACCCATTTTGAAAATGGATACTACCCAGCTCAAATACCCGCTCTGAAGAGGTTGCTCCTGTCTTTTTCCTGAGTTCCTGATAGATTTTGGATGCGTTTGCCCTGGCTAATCCCCAGTTGAATATTGGGGAAATTGGGATAATACTACCCGTCGGCTGCAAGTTGGGGTGCTTTTCCCAAAGCGCACGCCTGCACCCATCACCCCGGAAAATCCCTATGGCACAAGCGATCATGAACCCCGAGGAAGTGCGGCGCTTTGCGACCGAGCTCAAGCGCTTCAACGAAGACCTCCTCAACAAGGCAACCTCGCTCCAGGCCCGGTTCGCCGCGCTCGGCTCCACCTGGCAGGATCAGGAACAGCAGAAATTCGCCGAGGAATTCGTCGCCACCATGAAGGCCCTCAAAAAATTTGTGGAAATCTCGGAAAAACACTCCCCTTTCCTCCTGCGAAAAGCGCAGCGCATCGAAGAATACCTCGACCAACGCTAAGCCATGGCCACGCAAGCCAAAATCACCTCGCTCGACGCGCTCGAATCGCTCCGCTCTCACCTCATCGTCTTCATGGCAAAAGCGCGGCGCGCTCTGGACAATGCCGGAGACGAAGTGCGCGGCACGCGGCAATGGCTCCAGCACGAACAGCGGGTGCGCTGGGAAACCGAGATCCGCGCGCTGAGCAAAAAGTGTGAGCAGGCCGAGCAGGAACTTCTGAGCGCCAAACTGACAGGCCATCGCGAGGCGCTCATCACCAGGCAGGCCGTGGTGCGCCGCTACCGGGAAGCTCTCTCCGAGGCGCAGGGAAAACTGCGCGCGGTCAAGCAATGGGGGCAGTCTTACGACAGCATCGCAGATCCGGTTGTCAAGCGGTTGGACGATCTCCGTCATTATCTGGAACACGACATCCCAAAGGCGACCGCCTACCTTGCAAGCGTTCAGAAAACCTTGGAATCCTATACCGACGCGCCCGCGCCCACGAACACACCCCCCGCCGAAACCGCCCCGCCTCAGCCATGAGCGCCAAAGCCAGTGCAGCCAGCCTCAACCAGGCAACCAAGGAACTCCTTTTGGCCTGGCAGGAAACCCGTGCCTACTGGCACGACATCAAGAGCAGCGAATTTGAGCAACAATACATCGAAGAACTCCCCAACCACGTGCAACGGGCGCTCGGGGTGATGGAGGAAATCGACACGCTTCTCAGAAAGGTAAGAAATGACTGTGAATAGCACTCCTGACATGCGCGTAAGCCGTACGCTGGAGCTTCTGAACCGCCTCAAGCAAACCACCGCAGCGTTCGCAAAAAAAGAGGAACGGCTTTCCCGCGATCTCGGTGTGCGCCGCTTCGCCATCAATCGCGCCCATCACGAAGCGCTTGCAACGCTGGACGCAGAGTGTGCAACGCAGACCCAAGAGGCTCAGACGCTGTTTGATGCGCGCAAGCAACACGTGACGGCGGTCTATGAAAGCCGCCGCGAGCGTCTGGTAAAAATTTGCAATGCGAGCATCCGCGATCTCCCCTCCCTCGCCAGACAGGCCAAGGAAGTCTGGATGGGGGATCTGCAAATGCGTGACTTTCAGGCCCAGGGAGAGCGAACAGCCAACCTGGCTGCCGCCGATGCCGCTTACGGCGAGTCCGCCAGGCAACTTGGCCTCCAACAAGCGGCTCTGGCCGCGCTGGAACACCGGGTGCGGCGGGCCTTCTTTGGGTACTGGAGTTTCCAAAAGATGCTGCGCGCCGCCGATGCTGCGGAATCGTTCGCCAACGCCACCGATGGATCGTCCTTGCGACTCGACCTTCAGTCCGCGCTTCTCGACGTCGAAAAACAACTCGGCGCGTTCCGTCAATTTTATCCGCCGCTTCTCTTCAGTTATGCGCCGCTTCCGGTGGTGCTGTTGCTCGCTCTTTTGGCTGCCGCCATTCTTTACCCATCCTTCGGTTGGGGATCCCTTCTATTGGGCCTCGCATTGACGGGGATGGCTCTCCTTTTCCATCACAAGGGCTGGAACCAATCGCAGCAGACAGCCAAAGCGCTGTCTGAGACTTTCTCCAAAGCCCAAATGCTTCATGCCGCCTGCGAAAAAATCGCACAGGCGGATTACCAACAGGCGAGAAACGACATTCAGCAGGAATACGAAAAAATTCACGCCGAACTCTCCCGGCAATGGAGCCGGGCCGATACCATCGAAAAGGAATTTGAAGCCGCGAAACTCGCAAAGCTCAATACCCAAGCGCCCCGGGCCGAAGCTAAAAACGAAGCGATTTATCATCGTAAATTCGATCAGATCGAAGCCGAGCGTGCCGCGCGACTGGAGGCGGTCCAACATGCATTCCTAACCCAACAACAACAACTCGCCGCAACACACGACGCCGCGATGGCCCAGTGGATCGTGGACGAACGGAACGACTGGGCGGAACTGCAAGCCTGCTGGCAACGCGAAATCACCCCCCTCCGCCAGACACTGGAAAAACTCAACGCCACGGCAACCACATGGTTCCCGGATTGGACACCGGAACTTGTTGGAGCCTGGACACCGCCCACCACCTTCCTCCCCGCCGCCCAGTTCGCACGGTTCACCCTGGATCTCACGGCGCAACCGGAGGGCATTCCGAAAGATCCGCGTCTCGCCCTGCCGGGCAGCCCGCAAATCAGCGCCCCCCTCGCTCTCTGCTTTCCAACGGAAGGCTCGCTCCTCTTTGAGACCGGGGGCTCCGGTGACGAATCCATTGTCGGCACACTCAATAATATCATTCTGCGACTCCTTTCGACAACCCCTCCCGGAAAGATCAGCTTCACGATCATCGATCCCGTGGGGCTTGGTGAAAACTTCGCGGGCCTGATGCAGCTCTCCGACTACGAGGAAAGCCTCATCAACCGGCGCATCTGGACCCAACGCGACCAGATTGAAGAGCGCCTGGCTGAACTCTGCGAGCACATTGAAAAAGTGATCCAGATGTACCTGCGCAACCAATACGCGACCATCACCGAATACAACGAGCAGGCCGGAAGCGTTGCGGAGAAATACCATTTCCTGGTCGTCGCAGATTTCCCCGCCGCCTTCAGCGAGACCGCCGCCGCACGGCTCCAGAGCATCGCCAACAGCGGCGCGCGCTGCGGCGTGTTCACCCTGTTGCACTGGGACAAACGGCAGTCGCTGCCCGACGGCTTCGCACCCGACGAACTCCGCGCCAACAGCGTCCGCATCCGCCAGGAAAACGGCCAACTCCTCATCCACAGCGAGAAGCCCGAACCCAGCGCCCAACTCCTCCTTGACGCCCCGCCCAACCCGGAGCTCGCCGTCGAGTTGGCGCACAAGATCGGCAAAAGCAGCATCGACTCCAACCGCGTCGAAGTCCCGTTCGCGCAGATCGCGCCCGCGCCGGAGGAGATGTGGCACAACGACACCACCAACGAACTGCGCATCGCCATCGGCCGCACCGGCGCGACAAAGCACCAGTTCCTCGCCATCGGCAAAGGCACGCGGCAGCACGCCCTCTTTGCCGGCAAAACGGGTTCCGGAAAATCGACGCTCTTTCACGTCATCATCACCAACCTCGCCCTCGCGTGCAGCCCGGAGCAGGTGGAGTTCTACCTCATCGACTTCAAGAAAGGCGTCGAGTTCAAGTGCTACGCAGAGAAGCGCCTGCCCCACGCGAAAGTCGTCGCCATCGAGAGCGACCGCGAGTTTGCGTTGAGTGTATTGGAGCGCGTGGATGAAGAGTTGAAGCGGCGCGGCGACCTCTTCCGCAAACTCGGCGTGCAAGACATCGCCGGGTACAAGCGCGCGGGCGGCACCGAGGCGATCCCCCGCACGCTGCTCATCATCGACGAATTCCAGGAGTTCTTTGTGGACGACGACGCCATCGCACAGACCGCCTCGCTGCTCTTCGACCGCATCGTGCGCCAGGGCCGCGCCTTCGGCATCCACGTCCTGCTCGGTTCCCAAACCCTCGGCGGCGCGTACTCGCTGGCGCGCGCCACGCTGGGCCAGATGGTCATTCGCGTCGCCCTCCAGTGCAACGAGGCGGACGCCTACCTCATCATGGACGACAGCAACCCGGCCCCGCGCCTGCTCTCGCGCCCCGGCGAAGGCATCTACAATGACGCCGCCGGAGCGCTTGAAGGCAACAGCCCCTTCCAGGTCGTCTGGCTTCCCGACGACGAGCGCGACCAATGGCTCGACAAGGTTCACGATCTCGCCGAACAACACCCCGGCCAGTACGGAAGCCCCATCGTCTTTGAAGGCAACGCCCCGGCGGACATTCGCGACAACGCACTGCTTGCCGCCCGTCTCGCCACGAAACCCGTGACGCCCCCTCCCCTCGCCCGCGCATGGCTCGGCGCTCCCAACTCCATCAAGGGCCCCACCGAAGCCGCGTTCCAGCGCCAGAGCGGCAGCAACCTGCTCATCGTCGGCCAGCGCGGGGAAGTCGCCCTCACCCTCCTGGGCGTTTCCATGCTCGCTCTTGCAACGCAATACCCGGCAGGCACGGCAAAGTTCGTTCTTTTCCACACCGCAACACCGGGCACGCCCGACGGCGATTTCATCGAAAACATCCTCCAAGCGATCCCCCACCCCGTCACCGTCGCGCGCACCCCGGACGTCGCGGAGGTGATGAGCCAAATCGCCACCGACCTGAAATCGCGCAGCGGCGGCGAGGAAGCCGAGCCCCCCATCTTCTGCTTCATTCACGACCTCCAGAAATTCAAGAAACTCCGGCACGAAGACGACTTTGCCTTCTCCATGAGCGACTCCGAACCCAACCCCGGCGCGCAATTCACCGACGTCATCACCGAGGGCGCCAGCCACGGCATCCACCTGATCGTCACACTGGACACCTTCAACAACGTCAACCGCTTCCTGAGCCGCAAGGCCCTGAGCGAATTTGGCATGCGCGTGGTCTTCCAGATGAGCGCCAACGATTCCGCCAGCTTGGTCGATTCCCCCAAGGCCAACACGCTCGGCCTGCACCGCGCCCTCTTCTACAGTGAGCACGAAGGCACGCTGGAAACCTTCCGCCCCTACGCCACGCCGGATGCGGAGTGGCTATTGCAGGCCGGGGAGAAGATCCGGTAAGAGATTCCTCTCTCTTCGTTTATATAGTGTTTCTCACAAAGAATTTTCGAAATGCAGACGGTGGATCGTGCGCTCCGCGCGCGATTCCGGGAGTGAACCGTCGCAAACAGAATAAGCTCACTGCGTTCGATGTGCTTTGGAAAATCGCCCGCGGAGCGGCCGATCCACCACACAGCGGTGACGGTGGATTCGGAAACTCTTTCCGAGAACCGCTCTACTCCTCCTCCAACGCCTGCAACAAGCACTCCTGCAAGAGCCCGTAGACATGGATCTGTGAAACCGCAAGGTGGCGCTCGTCCTCCGGCGGATAGGGCGCGGTGCGCTCCATATCCTCCTCTGTCACCTCGTAGCGGGCCGCAAGCACCATGCGCGCCTGGTTGAGCGTGTTGATCCAGGCATCCATGTGCTCCGCCGGGATGCTCCACCCCTCCCCGCCGGTGTTTAACGGTTCCAGATCCGCCTCAACCGTGGTGGAGGCGTTCTCAAAGCCTTCGCGCAACTCCGGCTGCACATAGTCCGCCCATTCCTCGCTCAGCTCCGCGTTTTTTCCCGCAAAGGGATCGGGAAAGAGCCGGTCAAACGCGGCTTTGCTCAATTCAGGATCGGCAGCCGAGGGAATGGCGCGGAACATCGCCGCGAGCGGCGGCTCCACCTCGCTGAAAACAAATCCCCCTGTTTCGTCGCGTTCAATATTCACTGGAATAGCTCCCTCTATGCAGACCGCTCCATGGTTGCCAGCAGCAGGTAGCCGTGAAGCTGCTGCACGTAAAGTTCCGCGCGTTCGCGCCCTCCCGACCAGACCACCGAACGGCCTTTTTGGTGCACCTCCATCATGTGCTGCTCGGCTTTCTCCCTGGAAAACCCGAACACGCGCCGGAAAACCATGGTCACGTAGCTCATCAAATTCACAGGATCGTTGTGCACCACGACGTTCCATGGCAGGTCGAGGGCCGCTTCCGTCTTCGTTTGGGTTTGGGTCTTGCTCATTTCACCTTCGTCAGGCACTCCGCCAAAAGCCGCTCCTGCAACCGGTGCATCCGGGCGGCGGCGGCGGGTTCCTTGTCCTCGTAGCCGTTGAGATGGAGCAGCCCGTGGACGATGTACAGCGCGATCTCCTCATCCAAAGTGCGGCCGTATTGCGCCGCGTAGTCCCGCGCCGTTTCCGTGCTGATCACAATCTCCCCGTGGTCAAAGGTGATCACATCGGTGGCTCCCGGGATGTCCATGAAATCGCGATGCACCCGGGCGATGGTTGCGTCAGAAACCAGCGTCACCTCCACCTCCTCCAAATGCGGCAAAGGCGTCGTCTCCTCATGGGCGGGGTGCGGCAGGCAGTGCGCAAGCGCCACCGGCGCAAACCGCCGCAGCCAGGCAAGCGCCACAGGAACCTTTCGCTGGCGGTTGTGGACAGAAATTTCCATGTTTTTTAGAAGCAGCCATTCTCCCAGAGGTTTCGGGAAGAGTCGAGCCGAAGAAGCGCAGGACTCACGGCGGAAGCAAAAGCCGCTCCAGGGCCATTCGCAGGGCTTGGAAACTGACCGGTTTGGTCAGGTGCTCGGCAAACCCCGCGTCGAGGCTGGCGCGCACATCTTCGTCTGTCCCGTAGCCGCTCAGGGCAATGGCCGACAGGTTGTAGCGCTCCTTCAAGACCTGCATCACATCGACCCCGCTCCCATCCGGCAACCCGAGATCGCTCAACAGGAGGTCAAAATGCTGTTCCGAGGCCCGCTCCAGCGCGCTTTGCACGCTGTCGGCCGTCGTCACCCCGTAACCCCACCGCCGCAACAGCCGGGCGAGAATCTGCAGGGTGTCCTCATGATCATCCACCAGCAGGATTCTCCGTGGTTCCATCGGCTGCGATCTTGGAACCTCCACGGGCGCGGACGGCTCAACCACCGGTTCCACAACAGGCAGTTTCACGCTAAAGACCGCCCCTTTGTTTTTCCCTTCGCTGGAGACGCTGAGTGTTCCCTGGTGCATTTCCACCAGCGTCTTGGCGATGCTCAGGCCCAAACCCAGTCCGCCAAAACGCCGTGTCCGGGTTAGTTCGCCCTGCTCGAACGCCAGGAAAATCCGCTCCAGCGCGTCCGCCTCAATCCCGATGCCGCTATCAGCCACTTCGATGCGCAACCGGTCGCCGTCATCCAGTGTGAGCGCCTTGATGCGCCCCTGCTCGGGAGTGAATTTGATCGCGTTGCTAAACAAATTCCAAAATACCTGGCGCAACCGGGCCGGATCCGCCCACACAAAGTGTTTGCGGGCTTCCAAGTTGAGAACGACTTTGAGGTGTTTGGACTCGATCGCGCTTTGAAAAATGGTCAACACGCTGCGCAGGCAGACATGCACATCCACAGTTTCCTGCCGCAGGATGATCTTGCCTTGGGCAATCCGCGTCACATCCAGCAGATCGTCAATCAAACGGGCTTCCAACTCCACGTTGCGATGAATCACATCCAGATCATCCCGCAGAGTTGCGGGCAGGCGCTCCATCTCCTGCAAAGCCGTCACAGTTGCCAGCACCGGCGTGAGCGGCGTGCGCAATTCATGGCTGAGAACAGCGATAAATTGATCCTTGGCGCGGTTGGCCGCTTCGGCGTTTGCCTTGGCTTGCTCCAACGCCTCCCGTGCCTGCCGTAAGTCGGTGATGTCTTCATAGGTGCCCAGAATACCGAAAATCCGCCCCTCATAGTCGCGCAACGGAATCTTGCTCGTGCGCAACCACGCCACTCTTCCATCCGCCCGGCGTTGCGGCTCTTCAAAGCCAATCTTTTCCACACCGCTTTCCATGACACTCCGGTCGTCAGCGCGAAAGTTTTCGGCATGGTCCCCACGCCAGGGAAGATCGTGATCGGTTTTCCCACGGATCGCATGCGCATCGGGAAGATCCGCATCCAACGCAAGCGGTCTGTTGCACCCCAGGTAATTGGAATGCAGATCCTTCCAAAAAACGCGCTGCGGAATGGTGTCGATTATCGTTTGGAGCATCTGCCGCGAGGCGTATAAATCACTCTCCACCCGTTTGCGCTCAAGCACATTGGCAATGGCGTCGGCAAAGATCCGAATCCGCCGGACATCATCTTGCAACCAATCCATCCGGGCGGTGTAAGTTCGCATCCCAATACACCCGGTAACCTGTTCGCCCAAGCCGCGAAGGGGTAATAACAAAACGGACTTTACCCCCTCTTTTTCATAACGCTCCCGCTCACGAGCAGCATCCTCGGGTAAATCCTCCAAGCTGGTGAATCGAACCACCTCCCCAGCCAACACGCGTTGCTCTATCCACGGGTTCTGCCCCATCGGCACATTCTGATAACGCTCCCAGAGTGGCATTGCATTCGGGGTGACTGCTTCATAAGCTACACTCCAACTTGTCATATCCGTTGAAAACAGGCCTACAAAAGCGGTTTCCGCTCCAATAAAACCGGCCACCTCGTTTAAGCTTTTCTGAATCTGCTCGTCAATCGCAAGGCCCGTGAACGCGGCAAACCGGGCAAGAATCCTGGTGATCAGCGCATCAAATTCCATCTGCCGCTGTTGCGCTTTTTCCACCCGTTTGCGCTCGTTGATGTCGCGCACGGTGGCAAACAGCAACGTCTGTTGATCGATATCGATGCGATTGAGCGATACCTCGGCCTCAAACGGCACGCCGTTGCCGCGACAGTGCTGCCACTCAAAAAACTGCGGGCTCCCCGCCTCAGCCGCCCGGATTTTTTCCCAAGCCTTTTGCCGCGAATCCCGCCCGTCCTCCTGCACTGGCGGGGAAAAGCGCCAGGGAGTATGACCGACGATCTCCTCCTTGCGGCAACCAAACATCTCCAGCGTTTTCACGTTGCATTCCACAAAGCAGCCGCCATCCAGCAAAAAAATCGCATCTTGTGACACATCAAAAAGCGCTTTGTAGCGGGCTTCGCTGCTGCGCAAAGCTTTCTCGGCCCGTTTGCTCTCGGTGATGTCGCGGATGACTTTGGATGCGCCAATGATTTTTCCCGAAGCATCTCTGATGGGCGAAACCGTCAGGGAGACATCAATGTGCCGCCCGTCCTTGGCGATGCGCACGGTTTCAAAATGCGAGATGCACTCCCCACGGCGCAGACGTTCCAGAATGTCCCACTCCTCCGCCTGCCGTTCTTCGGGAAGCAAAATCAAAATCGAACGTCCGACCACCTCCTCGGCGGTATATCCAAAAATGGTTTCCGCCCCGCGATTCCAAGTCTCGATCACCCCGTCCAACGTCTTGCCGATGATCGCGTCCTCCGAGGACTCCACAATAGCGGCCAGCTTGGCTGCCGCCAACGCCTCCTCCGCAGCCTGTTGCACGCCCTCCATTGGAGGGTGTTTTTTCTCTGAAGAACGCCCCATGTTAAGGGTAATCTCGCTGATCCTCGCGGGACGTCAACCCTTTGCGAAAGCCAAATGTTCCCACTACAACAGAACGGGCTCAAGCGTGATCGCTTGAGCCCGTTCTGATGCCACGGAGGGAAATGGACAGCCTAACCCTGACCCGCAACGCTGCGGCGTGAGCGCGGCGTATCATGGCAGTAGGAGCCGGTTCGGTCGTAGGAATAATTGACAATGTAATCATCCGGGCCGACGGCATCCGCCGGAATCGGTTCATCGGCGTTGGTCGGATCCAAAATCCACCACCGTCCCTCATTTTTCCACATCAACCAGGCGTGGCTGATCTTGGAGGTGCGCCGGGCTTTGCCAATCACGTAGCGCAGGTTGTTGGCGTCGTTCATGCGGCTGGCCAGCCAGAGGGACTTCGCCTTGCAATCCCCCGAGTGCTTGGCCGCCGTCACCTGAGGCGACTGCGCAAGGTAGGGGGCGTCGAAGACGTATTTGAAGCTGAACCCCTGTTTCACCAGCGCCGCCACGGTGCTGAACGCGGGAGACGGCCCGTCGAGCCGCTGCATGACGGCATCCACCGGACTGCGATACGGGTCATACGGGGTTGGGCCAGGCCGTCCGTTGGAAAGATCCGGCCGGGCGGAGGCAGCAAGGGTTGCAAGGAAGAGGAGAGCGACAAGTGTTAGCGTTTGTTTCATTTTTGAAATCAATTCGCTAACACTTGTACTGATTTTTGCATCGGTCAATCCCCTACCTGCAAATAATGTGAAAAACGATCCCTTTCCATCGGCCTGCCTCGTTCCCAAGCACTTGGGAAGGGCATTCTTTCTATGGGGGCTCTGCAAATTGCGCTTCGCCATTTGCGAAGCAGGGCAGCCCCATTTACAACTTGGAAACAAGTTCTAGAGCATTTTACAAAAAAATGTGGCCAGTGGCTTGGGAGCGCCGAAGGCTGGTGCAAGGCGGCTTGGCCCGCAGCGGCTGTGTTTGTAAACACAGCCCAAGGGACAAACGGTTTGCAACGGCCTTCGCCGCCCCAAGACGCGGCTATAGTTTTTGGTAAATTGCTCTAAATGAGCGGAGCCCAGCCGGTCTCCCTGCTCCCCCTTCCGGCCAGGCCCCGCACCTGAATATCGGCAAGCGCGCGAAACGCGGTTCTGGCAGAAAATGCCGGGGAGGCTCGGAACCCCGCTTTTTTCTTTGCCAGCAGGGGGCCTTTGGCCTGAACCTCTCGCCTTCCATGAGCACCTACTACCAATGCCAGCGCTGCACGGCTTGCTGCCGCTGGCCCGGCTTTGTGCGGATCACGGACGCGGAGATTCCGCGCATCGCCGCGCATCTTGGGCTGAGTGAGGAGGACTTTATCCAGCGCTTCACCCGGCTCACGCCCACACGCAGCGGGCTCGCGCTTTTGGACAAACCCAACGGCGAATGTCTGTATCTGGAAAACGGCGGATGCGCCTTGCAAGCCGTCAAGCCGGCCCAGTGCATCGGCTTCCCCAACACCTGGAACTACCCCGGCTGGCAGGAAACCTGCAAGGCCATCCCTATTGAAACCAAAGAAAACTAAACAAATGAGAATCTGGAACTCAGGAAATCAGGAAAAGAGCAGCGATGGCAATTCTTCTCATGAGTTCCTGAGTTCCAGATAATTTCTGATCCTATGACCTTGCAAATTCCTGACGGCGACTTCGACGGCTACATCTTTGACTGCGACGGCACGCTGGCCGACACCATGCCCCTGCATTATGAGGCGTGGTGCGCGGCGCTGGCCGATCACGCCTGCGATTTTCCCGAAGCCTTCTTTTACGAACTCGGCGGCGTGCCCACCGAGCGGATCGTGGAAATCCTCAATGAACGCCACGGCTACAACATGCCCGTCGTCGAAACCGCCGCCTACAAAGAGAGCCTCTACGTGGAGATGATCCCGAAATGCCTCCCCATCGAGGCAGTGGTCGATTTCGCGCTCGAATTCCACGGCAAAAAACCGCTGGCGGTGGCCTCGGGAGGCCACGGGATCATTGTCCGCAAAACGCTCACCGCGCTGGGCATCGTGGACAAATTCGACGCCATCGTGGGCGCGGAGGATTACGTCCACGGCAAGCCCGCGCCGGATCCGTTCCTGGAAGCCGCGCGGCAGATCGGCGTGCCGCCCGAACGCTGCCTGGCCTTCGAGGACACCGCGCTCGGCATCCAAAGCGCCACGGCAGCGGGGATGAAAACCGTGCTAGTGCCCGCTCCTCGCTTGCCCTGACGCCCCGAAACCGCTACTCGATTAAGGCGCGATGGTTCAACTCAACGACAACTACCTCAAGTTAAAGGCCGGCTACCTCTTCCCGGAGATTGCCCGGCGCGTGAAAGCTTTTTGTGACGCCAACCCGGAAGCCGCCCAGCGCGTCATCCGCTGCGGCATCGGCGACGTGACCGAGCCGCTGCCGCCCGCCGTCATTGCCGCCATGCACAAGGCCGTGGATGACATGGCCGCGCGCGAGACTTTCCGCGGCTACGGCCCGGAGCAGGGGCACGAGTTCCTGCGCCACGCCATCGCGCAGAACGACTACCGCGACCTCGGCATGGAGGTGGCCGACGACGAGATTTTCGTCTCCGACGGTTCCAAGTGCGACTGCGGCGGCATCCTCGACATCCTTGGCCACGGCAACCGGCTCGGCATCACCGACCCGGTTTATCCCGTCTATGTGGATACCAACGTCATGGCGGGCCACACCGGCGACGCCAACGAGGCGGGAGCTTACGCGGGCATCCACTACCTGCCGTGCGACGCCTCCAACGGCTTCGTGCCGGAAGTTCCCACCACCCCGCTTGACGTCGTTTATCTCTGCTTTCCCAACAACCCGACCGGCGCGACGGCCACGCGCGCGCAGCTTGAGGCCTGGGTGAAATACGCGCTGGCCAACCGGACGCTGATCCTCTTCGACGCCGCTTACGAGGCGTATATCTCCGATCCGTCCGTGCCGCATTCCATTTACGAAATCCCCGGCGCGCGCGAGTGCGCCATCGAGTTCCGCAGCTTCTCGAAAAACGGCGGGTTCACCGGGACGCGGTGCGCGTTCACGGTTGTCCCCAAGACGCTGCTCGCCGCCACGGCCACGGGCGAGCTGGAACCGCTCCACCCGCTCTGGAACCGCCGCATGAGCACCAAGTTCAACGGCGTGAGCTACATCGTCCAGCGCGGCGCGGAAGCCCTCTACACGCCGGAAGGCAAACAACAAGTGCGCGCGCTCATCGACCACTACATGGGCAACGCGGCGATCCTGCGCACGGCGGCAAAAGCGGCTGGGCTGCCGGTGTTTGGCGGCGTCAACGCCCCATACATCTGGGTCGGCACGCCGGACGGGCTCACGAGTTGGGAGATGTTCGACCGGATGCTCACGAAGGCGAACGTCGTCATCACCCCCGGCAGCGGTTTCGGCTCCAACGGCGAAGGCTACTTCCGCATCTCGGCCTTCAACAGCCGCGCCAACGCGGAGGAAGTCGCCCGGCGGATCGGGGCTTTGTGAAGAAAATTTTGAATTAGGAAGCCAGGAAACCAGGAAAGGATATAAAAAAGGAATGGTTCAGACAGACGTGCCCATTCCTCCTCTTTTATTCCTGGCTTCTTGGCTTCCTAATTAATCTTCTCTTCCATGCAAGAAGCCATCGACAGCTTCATCCTCTACCTGGCCACCGAGCGCGGACTCTCGGTCAATTACCAGCTTTCCACCCGGCAATCGCTCCACGCGTTCGCCCAGTGGCTTGCGGAGGCAAAGCAGATCGACGCACCCGAAGCGGTCACGCACGATCACATTACGGAGTATCTTGGCATTTGCAAAAAAAGCGGGCGGGCATCGGCTTCCATCAAGCTGATCGTGGTGGCGATCAAGATTTTCTTCCGCTTCCTGCACCTGCGCAAACTGGTGCGCAAAGATGTGGCCGAGACGCTTCCTTTGCCGCGCGGGGAACAGTATTTGCCGGAAACGCTCAACGCATCCCAAGTGGAACAATTGCTGGAGAGCATTCCCACCGACCAACCGCTCGGGCTGCGCGACCGGGCCCTGATCGAACTCCTCTACGCCAGCGGGCTGCGCGTCTCGGAACTCGTCAACGCGCGGTTGGAGCACCTGCATTTGGAGGAACACGTCATCCGCGTCACCGGCAAGGGGAACAAAACGCGGCTGGTTCCCGTGGGCGCCAAAGCCTGCGAAGCCATCCTGGCCTATCTGGAACGCGAGCGGCCCCGCTACGTCAAGCGCCGCACCGGCAGCGAGCTTTTCCTCTCCGTGCGCGGCGGCAAACTCACGCGCATGCGCTGCTGGCAAATCCTCAAGGCGCGCGCCCGGTTCGCCGGACTGGAGGAAACCGTCTATCCCCACCTGCTGCGCCACTCCTTCGCCACCCACCTGCTGGGCGGCGGCGCGGACTTGCGCATGATCCAGGAAATGCTGGGCCACGCGGACATCTCCACCACGCAAATCTACACCCACGTGGATCAAACCCGGCTCAAGGCCGTCCACCGGAAATTTCACCCCCGAGGGTGATAAATAAATCCGGCAATGAAATCTCGCGCAAAGGGACGCAAAGGCCGCAAAGACAGAATCTTGAAAGAACAGAACATAAAAAGGAAGTCACCTTGGAGGGGAGGAGCACAAAACCCCTAAGTTTTTCCCTTTGCGTCCTTTGCGTCCCTTTGCGCGAGTCCTTTCACCGTTTTTAGGCTAAAACAGGCAGAATCCCCCCATCTCTGCATCCTTTCTGTAAAAAACCGCGGATAAACCTTCTTCTATCGAAATTCGAGCTGATTAAGGACTTCTCAATCGCTCTTCCTGCGCTTATGTTTTGCGGACACCCAACCGACCCAGAAATTTATGGCCAAGACTGACGCTCCCGTGGAAGACAAACAAACCGCAGCACGCAACAAGAACCTCGACCTCGCCATCCAGCAGATCGAGAAGGATTACGGCACAGGAGCCATCATGCGCCTGGGCGACAAAACCTCCATGGAGGTGGAAGTCATCCCCTCGGGCAACATCCTGATCGACCGCGCGCTGGGCGTCGGCGGATTCCCCCGGGGCCGCGTCGTGGAGATTTTCGGGCCGGAATCCTCGGGCAAAACCACCCTCACCCTCACCGTCGTCGCCCAGGCCCAGAAACGCGGCGGCTTGGCGGCATTCATCGACGTGGAGCATGCGCTCGACCCGCAATACGCCCGCAAGCTCGGCGTCAATATCGACGACCTGCTCGTCTCCCAGCCCAGTTCCGGCGAAGAAGCCCTGCGCATCTGCGAAACACTCGTGCGCTCCAACGCCCTCGACGTGATCGTGATCGACTCCGTGGCCGCACTGGTCACCAAACAGGAACTCGAAGGCGAAATTGGCGATTCCACCGTCGGCGCGCAAGCCCGCCTGATGAGCGCCGCGCTGCGCAAGTTGACCTCCCTCATCTCCAAGGCCAGCACCACCTGCATTTTCACCAACCAGATCCGCGAAAAGATCGGCGTCATGTTCGGCAACCCGGAAACAACTCCCGGCGGCAAGGCGCTCAAATTCTACGCCAGCGTCCGGTGCGACATCCGGCGCATCGGGGCGATCAAAGTCGGCGACGGCACCGTCACCGGCAACCGCACCAAGCTCAAGATCGTGAAGAACAAGGTCGCGCCCCCCTTCACCGAGTGCGAGTTCGACATCATGTATAACGAAGGGATTTCCCACACGGGTTCCCTGCTGGATCTCGCTCTGGAGCAAGGCATCGTTGAAAAACGTGGTTCCTGGCTCAGCTACAAAGGCAACCAACTCGCCCAGGGACGCGATGCCGCGAAAGAAGTCCTCAAGGCGGACGCCGCGCTCTACGAGGAGATCGAGGCCGCGGTGAAAGCCAAACTGGACGAAGTGTCGTAGCCCTTTTTCCCGAAAGCCGCCAAACCCTGCTTTGGCGGCTTTTTAATGTCCTTCAACACATTCAAACCCATGACCTCCCCTCGACTCTTCCCACCCCTCCCTTCTCTTTCCTTCTCTCTGGTCGCCTTGCTGGCCCTTGCCTCGCAGGCCGTTGCCGCTGACACCGCCAACGACACGGATGCCACGCGGCTGCCGGAAGTCATCGTCACCGCGCAGAAAGAGCCCGCCTCGGCCCAGTCCGTGCCGGTGAGCGTCACCGCCATTACGGCGGAAACCATCAAGGAGGCCAACATCCAGGTCGTCAAGGAAGCCGCCGTTTACGCCCCGAATGTCTTCATCAACGAATTCACCGCGCGCAAACTGAGCAATCCTTATTTCCGCGGCATCGGCTCCAGCCCCACCAACCCGGGCGTTACCACCTATATCGACGGCGTGCCGCAACTCAACGCAACCTCCTCCAATATCGAGTTGATCGATGTGGACCAGATCGAGTTCGTGCGCGGCCCGCAAGGCGCGCTCTATGGGCGCAACACCCTCGGCGGTCTCATCAACATCACCAGCCGCACCCCTTCCTTGTCGGCTTGGACAGGCGGCGTGGAGAGCAGCTACGGCAGCTACGATTTCCGCGAGGTGCGCATGAACTTGTCCGGCCCGGTGCTTCCCGAGCAAGCGGGCTTCAGCCTGGCAGGCGGCTATTCCGCCCGCGATGGCTACACCAAAAACTTCGTCACCGGCCATCCCCTGGACAACCGCGAAGCCTCCTTCGGTAAATTCCAGTTGCAACTCAAAGCAACCGACAACTACAACGCGCGCCTGATTTTCTTCGCCGAGCACGACCATGATGGCGACTACGCTTTGGGGGACTTGAACGCCGTGCGCGCCACGCCGCGCCGGGTCAGCCGCGACATCGAAGGCTACACACACCGCGACATCTGCGCGCCCACGCTGTTGCAGACCCTCACGACGGACGCGATGGAGATCACTTCCATCACAGGCGGCGTCTGGTGGCGCACCACGGACTCAACCGACCTCGACTACACCGCTGCCCCGCTTGCCACGCGCTTGAATAGTGAGAAGGAATACCAACTCACGCAGGAGCTCCGGTTCGCCTCGCTCAAGGACGCGCCGTTGAAACTCAGCGACGATTTCAAGCTCGCCTGGCAGGGAGGCCTCTTCGCGTTCTCTCAAAAATACGATCAAAGCGCGGCCAGTGACATCAACAGCACCTACCCCTATTACTCGTTCCTCATTCCCATCCAAGTGCATGACCAGACGGACGCCACCCTCAAGAACTGGGGAACCGGCGTTTACGGGCAGACAACGCTGACGGCGTGGGAGAAGCTCGATTTCATCCTGGGCGTGCGCTACGACTATGAGAAGGCCAAGGCCGACTTGCATCCGCTCACCACCACGACCTCCCCGGCGGACCCCACGCTCTTGTGGCTCTCCGGGAGTTCTTCCCATCTCAGCAGCAATTCCTCCTCCGTCTCCCCACAATTTGCGCTGGCCTACCATCTCACCACCAGCGACATGGTGTATGGAAAAATGACGCGCGGATTCAAGGCGGGCGGATTCAATGCCATCGCTCCCGTGGGCGCAGAGAGCTACGGCGAGGAAACAAGCTGGTGCTATGAACTCGGCACAAAAACAGAGTGGCTCGACGGCAAGCTGCGCGCGAACGCCGCCCTGTATTACATCGACTGGAGCGACCTGCAACTCAACGAGCCGCTGCTCACTTCTCCCGGACGCTATTATATCGGCAACGTCGGCTCGGCCAACAGCAAGGGCGCGGAACTGGAACTCAACTACCGCCCCCTCAAGGGCTGGGATCTCTTCGGAAGCCTCGGCTACACGGACGCACGGTTCGGCAGCAACTCGTTTTCCGAAGGACTCGATGTGAGCGGCAACCGCCTCCCCTATGCCCCGCGCTACACGGCCAACCTCGGCACCCAGGCCGCGTGTGCGTTGGATGCACGGTGGACCCTCTACGCGCGCGCGCAGGTGACCTTTTATGGGGACTTCCCATACGACGCCTCGAACCTCGCCTCGCAGGGACGCTACAGCCTGGCCGATGTGCGCATCGGCGTGCGCAACCGCAACTGGTTCACGGAATGCTGGGTCGCCAACGCCTTCAACACCCACTACGTGCCCATCGCCTTCGAATACTCCAAAACCTACGCGCCCTCCGGCTACATTGGCGAAAGCGGCGCGCCGATGACCGTCGGCATCCGCGCCGGGGTGAATTTTTAGGCGGCATGCAGACGCCAGGGTATGCTAAACTCCCCGGCACCGATAAATTATGATCGAGATTTTCCTCAAAGGCGGGCCGATGATGTGGCCGCTGCTCGCAACCTCACTCGTCGCGTTAACCGTCGTTTTTGAGCGGGTGTTTTTCACGCTGCGTGAACGCGCCCACCGCGATCCCGCAACGGTTGACCGGATTTTTGCTGAAGCCGAACGCGGAGATTTTCTCAAGGCCCAACAAATCGGCGCGCATTCCAAGGACTACGTGGCGCGCGTTCTCACCTACGCACTGGAGCACCGGGAGACCTCCTACTCCAACGCGATTTTACAGGCCGCAAACCGCGAATTACGGCGCTTTAATCGTGGCATCTCGGTGCTCGATACCATCGTGACCCTCGCCCCGCTGGAGGGGCTGTTCGGCACGGTCACGGGGATGATTCACGCCTTTGGATTGCTGGGCGCGAGCGAACTCGGCGCGCCCACGGCGATCACCGGCGGCATTGCCGAAGCCCTTGTCGCCACCGGCTTCGGGCTTGCCATCGCCATGATCTCCCTGCTGCCCTTCAACTACCTGGCCACGCAACTGGAGGAAGCGCGGCAGGAGATTGAAACCGCCGCCGCCCACCTCGAACTGCTCTGCCTGCGGGCAGAAAAACAGACCGTTGCCCCCCTGTGATTTCCATCCCCTCCCCTCGCAGTAAAAGACGCGCGCGGATTGAAATCATTCCGCTCATTGACATCGTCTTTTTTCTGCTGGCCACGTTTGTCATGGTCTCGCTCTCCATGGTGAAAAACCAGGGCATCCCCGTGAACCTGCCAACCGCCGCAAGCGGCGCGCCACAGGAACACACGGAGGCAACCACCCTTTCCGTCAACGCCGAGGGCACGGTCTATTGGAATCAGGAGGCGGTGGATGACGCGCAACTCGAAGCGGCGCTCCGGCAGTTGCAAGCACGGGAGCGCGATCCGCACATTTTCATCAACGGAGATGAGCACGCGCCCTTTGGCAAAGCCATCGCAGTGCTGGATCAAGTCCGCAAACTCGGCATCACCAAAGTGGCGGTCCAAACCCAACCCGCCCACACCGCGCCGGGCAAACCGTGAAACGCACCGTTGCCATCGCATTTGCCGCCGCTCTCCTCGTCCATGTCCTGCTGCTCTTTGGCTTCCGCGCGGGCGATGTTGCCCGCCCGTTGGCCTTGAGCGACACTCCGCAGGCCGTGGATGTAACGCTGGCGGAAGCGCAGCCCGAACCCTCTTCCCCCGAAACACCTCCACCCGCACCCGAGGCGACTGCAAATATCCCACCAGCTCCCGAGCCTACTCCCGAGCCTACTCCCGAGCCGCTGGAACCCACTGAGACGCCTTCTCCACAGCCCAAACCGGAACCCTCGGCGGTGCCAGCGCTCACCACGCCCCGCCCGGCACAGCCTGCAAAAGCGAGCGCATCCCGCCAACCTTCACCGCGCCCCGAAGTCACTGCATCTCCTGTTCCCCAGCGTTCCCTCGTCTCCCAATGGTTTCATTGCTGGGATTCCGGCTCGAACACCGCCACGCAAAACGCTCGCCCGCGCTACCGGAGCAATCCACCGCCAAGGTATCCCGTGGAATCGCGCCGCAACGGAGAACAAGGCATTGTCGTGATCAGCGCGCAAGTGGAAGCCGACGGACGCCCAAGCCGTGTGGCGCTCAAACAAAGCAGCGGATTCCCCCTGCTGGATGCCTCAGCCCTGGAGGCCGTGCGCCACTGGACATTTGCCCCTGCCCGCGCGGGCGGTCTGCCCTCCGCCAGCCGCGTCGATGTCCCCGTCCGGTTCACGCTTGAAAACCGGTGAAAAAATCTTCGCCTTGTCCCAAACGATCCTTCGTGCCATGTGTCTAACATCCTGCTTATGAAAAAACTTTTCCTCTGCTCCGCTTTTGCCGTCGCACTGGCGATCCCCAGCCTCCACGCCGATGATTCGGTGCGCTCGGCTCAAACCATTCTCCAAAGCGCGGGTTATTACACCGGCTCCGTGGACGGCGAACTCAATGCCGAAACCAAAGCCGCCCTGCGCCGATACCAGATCCGCAATCAACTGGTGCCGTCGGGCGAACTGACGGCGGAAACCGTCGCCGCCTTGAATAAAGAAGGGCAAAGCGTCGCCGCAGCAACGCCCGCACCGCAGCCAACCGCCGTTGCACCGACGCTTCCGCCTCCCGCGCCAGCCCCTCCCCATGCTGTCCAGGGAGTTCCCATTTCAGAGAGCGCCGCGTATGACAAAATATTCGCGCGCACACCCTCTGAAAAAGCGGCGGTGGAAAACCAGGCCCAGACACTGCGCAAGGCGCAAATCCTTTTGGCTGAACGGGGTCTATTCCGGGGCGTAACGGATGGCCGGCCCGGCCCTGAGACCGAGGAAGCGCTGCTGCGTTTTCAAGCCTTGCGGGAACTGCCAAGAACAGGGCGGCTCGACATCGACACCCTGGCGGAGTTGCATCTCCTGCCGGTCGGCAAGCTCCAGCGCCATGAGGTGAGGCCTCCGTATGAACCTCAAGTTCCCCGAGGGGCTGTGCGCGGCGTGCCGCTGGATTAGAGCATCTCTCAAAAAGAATTTCCGTTATTCGATGGGAGCGCCGTGGGT
>JBAXQF010000005.1:0-47571 GCA_037131875.1 Verrucomicrobiota bacterium | reverse complement strand
CACCAGCCTTCGGCGCTCCCAAGCCACTGGCCACATTTTTTTGTAAACTGCTCTAAAGCAGCCCAAGCTGGCTTTTGAAAATCCAGATGAGCGCTTTGACGCCGAGTTCCAGCAAATTGAACGGTTTGGCGATGAAGTCGTTGCCGCCGCTCAAGCTCGATTGCACGCGGTTTTGCACGGTCACGGCCCCGGTGATGAACACCACGGGCGTCTTCTTGTAGTCGGGCAGCTTGCGCAGCCGGGTGCAAAGTTCAAAGCCGTTCATGTCCGGCAGGCCCACGTCGATAAAGATGAGATCGAACTTCTTCTCAATGAGCACGGCGAGCGTGGTTTTGGAATCCTCCGCGCAGATCGCCCGCAGGTTCACCGCTTCAATGGCCCCGCGAATCGTCTTGCGCGCGTCCGCATCGTCATCCACCGCGATGATGTTCGCCGAATACGGCTCCCGGGTGCGGAAAAGATTTTTTTCATCCAGCAGAGTCACCAGAAAATCGATTGACTGGCTGACGGTGCGCAGGGAGGAGGGGTTGATCTGCCCCGGAATCTTGAGCAGATCGTCGATCAACGTCTCCAAAGCGAGCGAGAGCGTGCAAACAGCCGTCAGGTTGGCCCGGGAGGTTTGCTGGGTCAGCTCGTGCAGATCCGTCAAGAGTTCCTCAAGCAACCGCGTCTCGCTCTGGTTCTTGATAAAGGCATGCAGACAACGGCGCATCTCGTTGAGGGCCTCGGGAGCCTTTTCAAGGATGACTTTGAGCAAAGAGCCGTCCACATCGAATTTGAGAGTGGTGGAATTTTTCGAGCGCGGTTGGGGAGCAGGGGGCGGAACTGAGGGAAGGATGGGTTTCGCAATGCGCATCAGCGAGGACTTCGGGTCAACCTCACTGGGAACCGTGGGCGCAGGCGTGGAGGCGGGAGCGGGGGGCGCATCTTCACGCAGGAGAGAAAGTGTGGGCGGTTTGGGAAGGGCGGTAGAGGGCGTAATGGGCGTGGGTAGGTTCGCAGCAAGCGCTTCACTGGGCCGCGGAGGCTCCGGAGTCAGTTTTTTGGAAGCGGCCAGAAGCATGTCGCGTTCCAAGGTCAACGCGGCGATCTGTTTTTGACCCTCGCTGACCGATGTTTGCAAGGCATCGCGCTCTTGGGCGAGCGCGTCAATGCGGCCCTGTGTTTCGGAGGAAGAGGTCTGCAAGGCGTCGCGCTCTTGAGCGAGCGCATTGATGCGATCCTGCGCTTCGGTGAAGGAGGTCTGCAAGGCGTCGCGTTCTTTTGTGAGCGTGTCGATGCGGCCCTGCGCTTCAGCAGAGGAAGACTGCAAGACGTCGCGCTCTTGAATGAGAGCGGTGAGTTTGCTTTGCGCTTCAGCGGCTTCGGCAGAGGCGGTTTTGAGCGCATCGCGCTCGGCGGTGAGCGCTGCAATCTGGCTTTGAGCCTCCGCTTGCGCTGCTTCCAAAGTCGCGGCCCGCTGGCGTTCGTGCTCGCACTTCGTTTCCCATTCCAAGGCCGAGGCAGCAGCGGTTTTCCCCTCGGCAACCGCACCGGCTGATTTCTCATCGGCTTCGCGGATCGCCCCCTTGAGCGCGAGAATATGCCCTTCGGCTTCCGCCAATTTCCGGGAAAGCTCAACGCCTTTTTCGTGTTCTGTATCCCGTTCCTTGGTGCGGGTTTCCAAGCTGGTGAGGGTTTGATGGAGTTCGCCCGCAAGGCGTTCGCTTTCCTGCCGGGCCGCGTCGCGCGCATGGGAAAGCTCGGTGATCTTTTGCTGGTGGCCGTTTTGATCTCCAGAAAGAGTCTCAATAAGCGCCTGCGCTTCACGAAGTTGCCGGGCGGTCTGTTCGCCAGTGTCCCGCGCGGTTTTCAACGCCTGCTCCGATGCGCAGGCGCGTGCGGTTTCTGCGTCGCTCTTCGCCTGGAGTTCGCGCTGGAGCGCCTCGGCTTTTTCGCGTTCAGAAGCCGCATTTTTTTCGGCTTGCGCCGTTGTTTCCTCCAACTGCGCGGAAAGTTGCTTGTTGTGAAAAGCGAGACTCTCCTTCTCTTTGAGAAGCGCGTCGATTTTTGCCTGCTGCTCTGCCACTTGAGAGGCGAGCGCTTTGGCCGCAGGATCCGCTTCCGCAGGAGTGGGCAAGGTCGCGATGCGGTATTCGACTTTGAACACGCCGCTCACTGCGCCGAATTGGACGCGGTCTCCGTCCTTGATTTCGGCCTCAATGATGGCGTGCCCATTGATGAGGGTTTTGTTGGTAGAGTTGAGGTCCTTGAGGCGATAGGTGCCGCGAACCAGCAGGATTTGGGCGTGATGCCCGGAGATCGAGGGGTCCTGAATGCGCACCGCATTGTCCGATTTCCAACCGATGCTCGCCAGCGGTTCTTCGCATCGAAAAACGGTTTCTCCTTTTTCTCCAGGAACGTCCAGGATGAGGCGCGCGCGCGGGGTCGCTTCCGCTGCCATCTTGGAGGAGGTCGAGGACTGCAACCGGAAGATGGTTTCCACGGTGCCAAAGCGGATCGAGTCTCCGTCATGGATCGGAGCCGCAGCCACGGCAACGCCATTGAGCCAGCATTTGTTGGCGGAGCCGAGATCACGCAGCCGATAGGTATCCCCTTCGCAAACAATTTCCGCATGGCGCCGCGAAACCGAGGGATCGGTGATGGAAATCACGTTATCTGGAGCCCAACCGATACTTACAGGAGCAGTGCCGGAAAGTTCGTGGGTGACAACGCCGGAGCCAGGTGAATAAACGTGCAGCGTGGCCATGTGAAAACTACAGGGGTCTTGGTATGGGAAATCTGGGAAGCATTCAGAAGCAGTTTATATGCCGAAAGGCTTACGGGCAACCCCCAATCGGGCGATCTTGCAACCGGAAACCGTGCAAACAAGTCCCAAGGCAACTTGCGAGGCGAGGATCGCAAGGCACAAAAGCGTCGGGCTGAGGGGAAAGGGGGTTACGACTTGGAGCGCTTCGTAGAACCGTGTTCCTTGCATGGATTGCAGATAGGCGCTTGCTCCCCAGTAGAGCGTTCCCAGCGGACGAATCAGCCAACTGAGTGTCTCTGGAGGGGAGAGCGCCATGCCGGAGAGCGGCAACTGGAGGGCGGCAAGGCAAAGGCAGATCGGCACACTCCGCCATGCCGTGCGCGTCAGGCTTGAAACCGCCAGACAAAGCGATGTCAGCGCCGCATTCATGAGGGCAAGCACGGCGATTTGCATCCAAAGCGTGCCCGGCAACCGGCAGACGCTCTGCACATACCAGCCCATCCAGGCCGATTGCAGCAACACCCACGGGAGCAGGAAAGCCGCCTTGCTGGCAACATAAGCCACGGGGTTCAGCCCGCGGTATTTCTCCCGCTCAAGAGCCATCCGTTCACCCGCGACTTCGCGCGCTGCATTGTGCACCGCCATGAACGCGAGCAAAAGCGCCTGGGCCATTGCCAATCCCGCAACCAACCCCACTCCGCGTGAAGCGTTCACGGCGAAGAGAGCGTTTTCCTTGAGGCGCTCCACCACATTGCCCCTGAGTTGCTCGGAGAGCTCCTGCAGATGGGGCAGGTCTCCGGTGGCAAAAAACGCCACGGCGCAGGGGAGTCCAAACAAAAGAGCAAGATGCAACCCGAGCGCGGGAAAATCGCGCCCAGCCAGTCGCCAGCGGCGTTGGAGCAGGGTCAGGAATTGCGAAAAGAACCCGGGCAGGCGCAAGCGCGACTCGGGTTGGATATCAGGAAGGGCCTCGCCGGAATGTTTTTCCAAAAACCCTTGCTGTTGTTCCTTGCTGAGTTCCGAGGCGATTTGCTTGCGGCCTTCCGGGGATCGGTAGGCGTTGCCATGCTTGGCCCACGAACGATGCCAGTCATCCGGTCGCCGGGTGGCGAGTTGCTCATACAAATCCGCCGCCCCTTCGAGATGGAAATAATGCGACAAAAGTTCCGGCGGCCCTTGGTAGGCGAGTTGACCGCCATCCATCACCAGGACGGAATCGTAATGATGCAGGCTCTCCAGTGCGTGCGTGACGTGGACGACGGCGATGGATTTCTCCCTCGCCAGCGTGCGCAGGAGTTGAATGAACTCGTGTTCCGCTTTGGGGTCGAACGCCGCAGCGGATTCGTCACAGAGAACCAGAGCGGGTGAACCGGCGAGTTCCGTCGCCAAATCCAGCCTCCGCAGTTGAGTGGGAGCCAACATTCCCAGGCAACGCTCCGCCAGCGGGCCAAGCCCGGTTTTTTCAAGCAACGCCGCAGCCTGTTCCCGGCATTGGGCGGCATCCAGGCCCGCCACGCGCAGCCGCAGCGCCGTTTGAACCTGCTCCGCCGCCGTCACAAGAGGGCGCTCATGGCAGGCGGCATGAGAACTCTGCGGCAGGTAAGCAATCGGGGGAATCGCATCCGCCTGATCCCCGTTTGCTTCAGTCCGCACCACCTCGCCAAAGGTCGGCTTGCGGAGTCCCGCGAGCACTTTCAAAAGCATGCTCTTGCCGGAGTGGGGCGGGCCCACTACAGCCACAAGCTCGCGCGGCGCAAAGACGGCGTTGACGTCGCCAAGCAAAACGAGTTCCTGCGGTTTTGCCGCCAACAAAAGGGAAACATCATGGAGTTCGACCACGCTGCAAAGAGTGGTTGAAGGAAGCCGCAAGCGCAAGCCCCGAGGCAGGGCTCGCGCGTCTAAATTTAAAGGCAAAAGAGGATCAGGAACTCAGGAAAGCAGGAAAGAATGAGCAAAGCAAAGCACCCCTTTTGAAAAGGGGTATCCTATCCCAGCTAAAATACGTGCTTTGAAGATGTTGCTTCTGTCTTTTTCCTGATTTCCTGAGTTCCTGATAGATTTTCAGATGCATGAGCCTTGGCCCCGAGGCGGAGGGAACTCAAATCTCGCCGTCTTCTTTCAGGTGCTGGCGTGCATGGACATCCTCAGCCAGCCGATAAACGCCATACAGCATCACGGCAGGCTTGAGCAGCCAGAGCGCCAGCCGCACAAGGGAGCCGATCATCAGTCGCAGAGGGAGTTGGGAAAGGAGAAACCCAGCTCCCAAACACGTCAGCGCGGCTTGCCTGGGGTGTTCCCGAATGCACGTTTCCGCCTTTGCCATCGCCTCCCTACACTGGGGGCACATCGCTGTTTGCTTGCTCTCCATACCCGTACATCGTGGCATTGCTTGCAGGTGCGGGTGGGTTCCCAACGCAAAAACGTTGTCGGCGCACCGCCCGGCGTTTACGTTGTCCCGGTGAAATTGCTCCTCGTTGACGGCTCCTATTACGTTTACCGCTCGTTCTTTGCCATCCGCGAGCTTTCCAACTCGCGCGGCGAACCGACCAACGCCATTTACGGCTTCGTCAAGGCGCTGCGCAAAATGCTGCGCGATGTGCAGCCGGATCGCGCCGCTGTGCTTTGGGACGACGGATTGCCCCAACGCCGCACGCAACTCCAGCCCGAATACAAACAGCAGCGCTCGGAAATGCCCGAGCTGATGCGCCCGCAGATCGCCCACATCCGGCAGATCGTCCCGCTCATGGGGGTCACCAGCCTGCGGCTGCCGGACACCGAAGCCGATGACCTCATCGCCGCCTATACCTGCGCCGCCGAGCCGCAAGGCATGGAGGTCGTGCTGGCGACCAATGACAAGGATCTCTTCCAACTCGTCAACGAGCGCGTTCGCGTTTACTCCACCAACAAAGCCGATTTCGCTTCGCCCAAGGACGGGTTTGCACTCTTGGGAGCGGACTATGTGCGGGAGAAATGGGGCGTGGAGCCGGGCCAGATCGGCGATGTCCTCTGTCTTGTGGGCGACGCTTCGGACAACATTCCCGGCGTAAGCGGACTCGGGCCCAAGCGGGCCGCCGCGCTCATTCAGGAATTCGGGAGCATCGACTCCCTCTTGGCCCGAGTGGATTCCATCGGCAACGAAGGCATCCGGGAAAAGGTGGCGGGCGCGCGGGAGCAAATCTTGAGCAACCAGGAGATGGTTCGGCTCGACACGCATCTTGCCTTGCCCGCTCCGCTGGAAGAACTCGCTATCTGCCCCCGGTATGATGAACTGCTGACCGCACTGGAGCCGTGGGAATTTCAATCGCTCACGGCAGAAATTCGCGCCGAAGCGGCCCGCCTTGCCCAGCCCCGGCAAGGGGAGTTGTTTTAGAGTGTTTTTCGCAAAGCATTTCCGAAATACAGAAGGTGGATCGTGCGCTCCGCGCGCGATTCCGGGAGAGGGCATTGCCAACAAATTCAGCTCGCTGCGCTCGATGTGCTTTGGAAAATCGCCCGCGGAGCGGACGATCCACCCAGCCGATCCGCCACCCCGCGGTGGTTGGGGATTCGGAAATTCTTTTTGAGAACCGCTATGACCCCAGACTCTAAACGCCCGCAGCTTTGAGGACGTCGATTTCGGATTCGCGGATCGGGCAGCCGAGGTAGAGGGTGACTTCGCCGGTGCGCCGGCTTGCCGCGCCGATTTCCAGCACCAGCAACTCCGGGTTGTCTGTGGCGTCGCTGGTGGCGTATTCGACCACGGTGGCGATTTGCTGCGTCAGCCCCAGCGGATTCGGCGTCTCCGTGGCGTTGGCGTGGCGTTCGCCCTGATCTTTGCGAACGTAAGTGATCACGCGTTCCCCAAGCGTCTGGACGATCTCTGCGGCATAGCGCAGGTCTGAGGCCTCGAAGTTGTGCTCGTCCTCGGGCGCTTCAAAAAGCCAGGTGTCTCCGCGCCGGACAACTTCCTCGCGGCGGGCGGGATGAAAATCTTCGTTCGCGTAGTAGATGCGGTGGTCGAGGGCGTTGTCCACGGCTTTGACCACCAGCATCAGGCGCTGGTGGTTGTCGTTGAGTTGGAGCATCACCCATGAAGCAAAGCCCTCGGTGTCATTGGCGACAAGGGTGGATTCCACCGCGAAGCGGATGCCTTGGAACCCTTCACCCCGCTTCTGCGAGTCTTCCATCGACTGGCTGTCACTGAGGGTGATAAAGGAGCCGGGAGGGAAGTGGAGCCACGGGGCGAGGCTGGCAGGGCGGGTGGGTGCCGGGATGCTGTTCATGGGGCGGGCGGAAGTGGTGTAGGAAGCAAAGGCGTCCGGCTGGGGGTTTCGATCCAGCCTGCTGCCGATTTCGTCGGCATGCTGCCGGTAGATATAAATCGCGGCGACGACAATGCCGCCAAGGATCAGGAGTCCGAGCAGAGTGGGCCAGATGGAGTGGTGCTGGTAAGGGGCGTAACCGGGTCCGTAGCCTGAGCCATAGTAGTAATTATTATGGCCCCCACTATTCAGAATGGCGCTCCACATCATCCACTGGCCTGCCGCATTCCAAAAACCGTATCCCTGGTGGGCGGAATCATAGTAAATGGGGGCGTAGCCGCCGTTGGGGAGCGTCTGTCCCCAGGGGATGTCCGCGGGGCGGGTGGCCGGCTCGGTGGCGTAGGTGCGGGAGGTGGTGGTTCCGGCCCGGTTGACCTTGGTGGCCAGGGCACTGTCGGCGGCGCTTGCGGGCGCGCTCGGGCGGCTGGAGGTAGAACTTCCCCACGAACTGCTGGAGTTGCTGCTTCCCCAACTGCTCCCGGTGGAACTCCGCGAGGAACTGAAGGAGGAAGAACTCCGCGAGGAGGAACTAAAAGAGGAGCGCCCCCCGCCCCCGCTGGAGCCACGCGCCAGAGTGTCGTTGGCGGGCCAGGTGAGCGCGAGGGAGAGCAACAGCGCGAGCAGGAAAGGTCGAGTGCAGGTCATAACGGCAAAGAGTTGTAACGGCTGAGAAAGGAGGCGGCCAAAAGGAGGGCGGTGGCAAGGCTGGCGGTGGCACAGATGATCCCCGCAGCCGTGTTTTTGTCGAGGGTGATCTCCTTGGGCAGGTTGATGTGCGGCAGCAGGAGCTTGCGCGTGACGATAGAGGAAAGCAGCAGCAGGGAGATGCCGATGACCGCAGTCACGAGAATGGCGGTCAGTTCCACAAGGAGATCGCTCGACGCATTCTGGAGCAGCGCCCAAAGCAGTACGCCCAGACTGGCCAGGAAGCCCCCCAGGCTGATGCCCGCCGCCGCGTTGTTATCGTGCTCCATGGTTTCCTGCACATCATACCCGGCGGTATGGTAGAACGCCCAGGCCCCCCCGATAAAGAGCGCCTGCCCGACAGCCCAATAAACCGCAACATCCCGCACGGAATGGAGCCAGTCCGCGCTGTTGCCCGTAAGCGCTCCCGCCAGGACAAGCCCCGTGCCCACACAACTCCCGGCGACGGCAGCCCCGGTGCCGAGATTGCGGTCCCGAAGCATTTCCACGTCGATGCTAAAGTGGCTCAAGATCAGTTGGTCATTGATCCAAATGCTGGCGCGCATGAGGAGAAGGGCAAGAACGCCCCCCGTGGTCATGTCGCGCAGGGCGATCAGATTGCTCACCGGCCCCGTGGGGAAGGCCCCCGTGAGCGCCAGCGCAATGCCGAGCAAATACCCCGCCAGGCATGCGCCGAAGGCCGGGTTGTCGCGCTCGGTCAGCTCGTCCAGAAAGGAAAAATGACTGGTGCGTTCATAAAAAACCTTCCCGAGCACGAGAATCAAGAGAGCATAGACGAAGAAGGGAATCGCCTCCAGGAGGGGGACAAGGGGTTGCAAAACAGGGGTGTCGTCCAAAGAGAGAGTGGAGAGGAGAAAAGTCATACCGTTGAAGGGTCAAGACCTTGAAAAATAGCCCGCTTTCCCCGAAATCCCACTCTAAAATGCAGCGGATTGCCTAAGAAAGGGGAAAAAAGGCAAAACCTAAGATTGACGAAACAGGCGGCTCTCCCTAACATCAAACCTCGCGTCGGATTAGATCGGTTGCATGCTCTGGGGGTTGCCCCGAGGCGGCAGGAACCGGTGCCCAGCGCGAAAAGCCCATTTTTTAAACCATTTAGACTGAAAAACTGACCGTAGAAGGAGTGATAATAATGCCAGAAGTAGTCGTCCGTAAAGGGGAACCCATTGACCGCGCGCTCAAGCGCCTCAAGAACAAACTCGATTCCGAGGGAGTGATGGAGGAAGTGCGTCGTTTGCGTGCCTTTGAGACCCCAACCCAGAAGACCAAGCGTAAAGCTCGTGCGAACGCAAAGCGCGCGAAGATGAAGTCTTTCCGCTTCAACTCCTAGGTTTTTCCAACCTATTTCACAGCCATCGTCCGCAACCTGCGGGCGATGGCTGTTTGTGTTTTCACTTCCCGCACTCGCACAGGACGCGGAAGCCGACGTCGTTGGCGGAATAGGCGGGGGAATTGCTGCTGCGGGCGCTGGTTCGCAGGCTGGAAGCGCGGGATTTCCAGCTTCCGCCCCGGTAGATTTGCTTGAGGCCGTCCAAGGGGCCGCGCGGGTTGGTTCGTTCCCGCCCGGGATAGGGGGCAAGGCAATCCAGGCACCATTCCCAGACGTTCCCGGCCATGTCTTCCATGCCGAAGGGGCTTACGCCGCGCGGGAAACTTCCCACGGGCGATGTCTCTGCGAAGCCGCAATTGATGGTGTGTTCCGCCCACGGAAGGCTTTTGTTGGCATCGGCGAAGTTGGCCAAGTCATTGGCATCCAGTCGGTTGCCCCACGGAAACTTGCGTCCGTCCATGCCGCGTGCGGCGTATTCCCACTCCGCCTCGGTGGGAAGGCGGTAAGGGCGTTTTTCGCGTTGGCTTAACCAAGCGCAGAACCGGGTGGCTTCCGCGTGGGTGACATGGATGACGGGATGGTTGTCGCCCGCCCGCGTGGCACGTTTGGCGCGGTGTGCCGGGTCGAAGAGTTCGTATTGGGCATTGGTCACCGGCCAGCGGGAGAGGTAAAAGGCGGAAATGCGGGTTTTGGAGGGAGGGCGTTCATTGGGGGCGGCTTCAGGCTCGTCGCTGCCCATCACAAACACCCCCGAGGGAACCAGCAGTAGGGAGATTTCTGTGGAACTGATGAAATTCGGGAATGTTTTTTTCTCTTCGGCACGCTGTTGTGGGGAAGGGGCGGGAGCGCTTTCAGCCGGGCGGGCCGGGACGACGAGGGGGGGCTTTTTCGACGGAAGCGGCGGCGCAGGGCGGGCGGGGATGCTCTTTTGCATCTGCTCTTCCAGGTATTCGTCGATGATGTCCTCTGCATCGCCTCCGCTGAGGCCGAGGGTTTCGCCCATGTTGCAGAAGGCGTCGCGCTGGTCGTCGGTGATCTCCTCCAGCATCGAGAGCCGCAACATGCGCAGGAATTCGCTGCGCGGATCGGAACCGCCTGCGGCTGGCGTAACGCTATAGACTGCGGTGGGGTCGCGCGGAGTTTCGTCCGGCAAGGGAGGGTGGAACCCTCGCTTGATGCCGCTCTTGGCCAGCTCTTCCTCCACGAGGCACTTCATCTCCTCAAGTTCCAAGCCAAGGTTGCCGCCGACGACGTAGAGGTTTTCCTCTTCGCTCGGGTCAAGCTCGCCGCTGGTGAGCACAAAGGTGAGAAATTTGTGGAATTCGGCTACAACCGCCGCCTTTTGGGCGGCGTGGAGTCCTGCATCGATCTGGGCGCGACTCTCCGGGTCGAGGAGCAGAGTGCGGGCTTCGGCGAGTTTGGCCGGAGCTTCGTCCATCCCGGAACGGAGGAGTTGGGAGAGAGGATTGCTGGGCTGGTTTTTGAGGGGCAGTTTTTTCTGCCACCACATGAGCAACTCGCGGCAGTTGGACTCGATCTGCGCCGCCGTGGGGATGTCTGCAAATTCCAGACAAAGCCGTTCGTAGGGGTTCGGCGAAGCGTAGAGCTTCCAGCCATCCCAGCGCAGCGGATTATCGGAGAGGGGATGGGGCAGCGCCATGGTTTGGTGAAAGGTATGACTTAATAAGACGGATACGACGTATAGGCCCTATCAAATCGCCAGGCGTGCCATCTCACTCCACACAAATCCTCATCAAGTCTGCGGTGGCAGTTTCCATTTCGGCTTCATTGAGGCCGAGGTCTCGGGAGATTTTGACCACGCTTTGTTTGCCAAAGGCGTCCACGCACACTTCCAAAACCTGGTTTTCGTCGTAGCGGTAGGTGAGTTCCACGGGCGAGCCCTTGGGCAGGAACGGCGGCAGTTCCACGTTGCAGAGGCCCAGCGGGGTGCATTCGGCGGGAACGGTGCTTTCCCCTTCCACCACGCGCACGATGACGTTCTTCATATTCGCCTTGGCGGTGCCAAACGAGTTCTCGACTTCGGCGGGGATGGGGGTCGATTTTTTGAGCATCGGGAAGACGTATTCCTCCACTTGTTCGTCATCCCAAAGCACGACGCCCAGAGTGTGGGTGGTGATGTTGGTCACCTTGACGAGCGTGCCGTCGTCGCTGGAGAGTTTGTCGCGGGTTTGGGGGGAGATGTTGCGCTCGCCGCTATCATCCTCGCGTTCGAGCAGGACGAGGGTGGCCTGGAGCGCGGCTCCCATGGCGACGGCTTCATCCGGGCTGACATCCTCGGCGATGGGGCGTCCGCTCATTTGCCGGATCATTTCGCGCACAGAAGGCATGCGCGTCATGCCGCCGGTGAGGAGAATGCGGTCGATGTGATTCCACTCCAAACCGGCCTCCGCCATGGCGATCTCGCAAATGGACTTCGCTTTTTCCAGCAGGTGGCGGCAGCGGTGTTCAAACTCATCGCGCGAGAGCTCCATTTTGAGGCTGTGGCCCGCGTAGCTGTGCACGATGGTGGCGGTGTTGCGGCTGGAAAGCTGGATTTTTGCCGTGAGCGCCCGGTTGTACAGATCCTGGTAGCTGTGCAGGTCCAGCAAGGGGTTTTCGTTGAACTGCCGGTCGAATTCTTCGCTCACCCAGTTGACGATCACGTCGTCCCAGTCCTTGCCCCCCAAGCGGTGGTCGCCGTTGCTGCCGAGCATCTGGATGTGGTGGTCGGCGATCTTCATGATGGTCACGTCAAAGGTGCCGCCCCCAAGGTCGAAGACAAAGACGGTTTCGTTGCCGTTGTGCTGGTCGATCCCGTAGGCCAACGCGGCGGCGGTGGGTTCGTTGAGGATTTGGAGCACATCGAACCCGGCGAGCTGCCCGGCGTGCATGGTGGCGGTGCGTTCCACGTCGCTGAAGTAGGCGGGAACGGTGATGACGGCGTCGGTGATCGGCGTGCCGAGGTATTTTTCCCCGTCCTGTTTGAGCTTGCGCAGGATCAGCGCGGAGAGTTCTTCCGCCGACCAGAGTTTGCCGCCAAATTCCCGGTTGAACTCGGCCTTGCTCTTGCCCATCTCACGCTTGATGAAGTCCACAATCTTTTCCGGCTCGGCCACGGCGTTCTGCTTCGCGGCGGAGCCGACGACGGCGGTGCTCCCGTCAAAGAGGATGACCGAGGGGGTGATCCGCTCGCTTTCGGCGTTGGGGATGATCTGGGTGCGCCCGGTTTCGTCCACATGGCAAAGGGCGGAAAACGTCGTGCCCAAATCGATCCCGACGGCTTTGCGCTTCACAGAACCGGTTGCAGAGGATGTGGAATGTATCATTGGGTGGGAGGAGGTGGGATGGAGGTTTGGGAATGCAGCCGGCTGCTAAAAATCACTCGTTCTTGCCGTAATAGGCGCAAATCGCGGATGCCAGGCCCGGAATATCATGGCGTTTGGCCTCAATGTCCACCCGCAGCCCGAGTTCCCGCATGGTTTGGGAAGTGGCCGGGCCAATGCTGGCCATGAGCAGACCGGAGGGGAGGGGCAGCTTCAAGGCCGCAAAATTCTCCACCGCAGAGGAACTCGCAAAGGTGATCATCTCCGCCCCTTCCGTACGGAAGCGCGCGATTCCTGCGGCGTCCGTTTCCGGCACCGTCCGGTAGGCAATGGCTTCGTCAACAATCGCACCCATTTTGGCAAGCTCATTGGAGAGCACATTCCGTGCCTTTTCGGGCCGGACGATCAGGATTTTCTCGTTCTCCACGGTGTGATCCTTTTGGAAGGCTTTCACCACGGCCTCGGCCACGAACTGTTCCGGCTGGAGATCGACATGCAGATGGAAGTTGCGCACGCGGGCGGCGGTTGCCGGGCCCACTGCGGCGATGCGCACCCCGCCGATCTCGCGCGTGTCGTCGTAAATCTTGAAGAACATCTCAAAGAACGTATTGACGCCGTTGGGGCTGCTGAAGACGATCCAGTCATACGTGTGGCAGTCCTGCACGAGTTGGCCAAATTCGAGGAGATCGGCGGGGGGCTCGATGCGGATGGTGGGCAGTTCGTAGGTGTCTGCTCCCAGCGCTCGGAGTTCCTCTGCGAGCGCCCCGGCCTGATCGCGCGTGCGGGTGACGACGATGCGCCTGCCAAAGAGCGGCTTGGTTTCATGCCAGTTGAGCTTGTCGCGCAGGTTGACCACTTCGCCAAACACCGCAACCGCCGGTGCCGTGAACCCGGTTTCGCTGGCAATCCGGGCGATGTCTGAAAGGGATCCGCGGAGGGTGCGCTGGCGTCCGGTGGTGCCGCCGCACACCAGGGCGACGGGGAGCAAGGGGGCGGCTCCGTGTTTGAGAAGTTCGGCGGCGATTTCCTCCAGCCGTTTTGCCCCCAGGAGCATCACTTTGGTGCCGGGTTGGGTGGCGATCTGGGCGTAGTCTGCCGCGAACTCGCCCGTCTGCTCGTGGCCGGCGAAAATCGTCAATTGAGCTGCGAGACTGCGATGGGTTACGGGGATGCCCGCGTAGGCCGGGGCTGCAAGAATGCTGGAGACCCCGGGGATGATTTCAAAGCGGAGTTTCGCCGCTGCGAGCGCCTCGGCTTCCTCCCCGCCGCGTCCGAACAGGAACGGGTCGCCACCCTTGAGCCGCACCACGCGCTTGCCCTCGCGGGTGAGCTTCACGAGCAGGGCGTTGATCGACGCCTGGTCAAGGCTGTGGCCTCCCTCCTGTTTTCCCGTATCGATGAGCGTGGCTCCCTTGGGAGCCCAGGCAAGCATTTCGGGATTGCAAAGAGAGTCGTAAACGACCGCCTCAGCGGTTTCGAGGAGAGTGCGTGCGCGCAGTGTCACCAGGCCCAGATCGCCAGGACCCGCGCCGGTGAGATAACAGATGCCGCTTTGTTTTTTGGCCATGGAATGAATTTGAGGCGAAAAGACAAATCATGGAAGCAGGAAAAGAGGAGAAAACAGGGCAACCACATCTAAATTTAAAGGCAAAAGAGGATCAGGAACTCAGGAAATCAGGAAAAAATAGGGGAAAGCAAATCACCTGTTTTGGAAAAAATGTATCCTACCCCAGCTAAAATACCCGTGCTGAAGATGTTGTTTCTGTCTTTTCCTGATTTCCTGAGTTCCTGATAGATTTGATGCGCTTGCCTTGGATGAGAAACGCACGCGAGGCCGGGGTGCTCCGGGTAGCATTCCTGCACTGCGGCGCAGTTCGCTGCGATACTTTAAGATGCGTGAACCCTGCCCCCGTATCGGTTCTGAAAAACCTATTTGGCATGCTTGCCGGGGATTATTCCCCGGTTTCCGCTTCAATCTCGTCGATCATCTTCTTGAGCAGCGAGACCATTTCCCGGTCAAGCGGCAGGGATGCGCCTCCCGGATTGACAACCGCGCCAGCGCATTCGGGCTGGGAGAGGATGAATTCCCAGGCTTCCGGCGCGGTGAGCACCATGGCGGAGGCATTCTGCGGAACCCACGCCTTGAGGGCGGCTTCGTCCGTGAAAAGCGGCAGGAATTCCGCATCGTTCTCGTCGGTGCAGACAAGGACTTGCACCGAGCCCTCTTCCTCCGTGGCGGCTTCGGCAGACTCCGCGCCCACAGGCACGAGATAGAGGCCGCGTTGCAATTCCATCGTCAGATCCTGTTGGGATTCCTCAGAGGGGTTTTTGCCAAAATTTGAGATCGCCGCGAGGAGTTCGTCGTTTTCAATCGGCTCGCTTTCGGTGTGGCAATGTTCCGATCCGCAGCAGCAATGGTGCTCCTCTTTCGCCTCGTCGTGTTCGCAGTCGCAGTCTTCGCAGTCGCAGTCTTCGCAATCGCATCCCCCCTCGCAATCACAATCGTCGCCGCAGTCGCATCCATCCGCAGGGTTCACATCCATGCCGTCGTATTCCACGCCTGCGAACTTTGCGGCGAGCGCTTCCAGTTCGGCGTTGAGGGCGAAGAGGGATTCCGGCGTGTGTTTTTCGAGCCGTTCGGCTTGCAGGATGAAGATCGGTTCGTCGTCGCTTTCAAAAATCTCGGAGATGTCGAAATTGCGCTCGCCGAGGGCCTCGGCGACGGACTCCAGCACTTCGGGGGCTGAAGCGGTAAAGTAATAGCCCCAGAGCATTTCGCCGTCGATATTCCAGTCCGTTTCCGTGCGAAGACCGGCGAACATTTCGTTGAGTTGTTGGAGAGTGATGGTTTCCATGGGGCGGAAACTCGCAGCAAGGCGCGAAAATGGCAATCTGGAAAACCGCAAAAAGTGGATTTGTTGCCGAAATGCCATAATCCTCAAAGCGGCGAAAGGACTCGCGCAAAGGGACGCAAAGGACGCAAAGACAGAATCTTGGACGAGCAGAACGTAAAAAATTGAATCGCCCGGAAGGTAAGGAACATCAGATCCCTCAGTTTTTCTCTTTGCGGCCTTTGCGTCCCTTTGCGCGAAACTTCATTCTCCCAGCGCCCGCAGTCTCTGCGCGGAGACTGGCTGGGCAGTGCCGAGTTCCTGCGCGAAGAGGCTCACGCGGAATTCCTCAAGCAGCCAGCGGAACACCTCGCGATTTTGCTGCGGGACGGTCTTTTCAAATGCGCAGCCGGACAGGAACGGGGCGAGCGGTTTGGCTTTTTCGGCATCCTTTGTCAGGTAGAGCGGGCTGATGGAGGCGCGTTCGGCGCGCAGCTTCATGGCTCCAAGGTAGCGGGGGAGGTGTGGCAACTGCGCGTGCGGGGTGTGGGCGAGAAAATCCGCGGGAACAAGCCGCTCCAGGTCAGCTTCAAGGCCGGGGTAGCGTTTGGGCGATGCGAGGAGCGCCTGCCGCAGGGCGAGGATTTGCGTGGTGAGCTCGCCCACGCGGCGGGCGAGCAGCGGGAGTTCGCGCCGGGCGGCCTCCACCATCGCGTTGAAGCGGGCCTGCGTGAGCGGGTGGAGCGGTTCCAGCCGGAAGGCGTGGGTGACGATGTGCCGGTAGGCGCTCTGCTGGAGCATGTCGCCGCTGTCGGCGGCTGCGCCTTTGGGTTTCGGGGCGTGGAGTTGCACGCTGAGTTGGGCGAGGGCGTCGCCAAAGGCGACGGGTTGTTTGGTCGTGGATTGCGCACCCCGGGGCCGGGCGAGGCTGCGCAGTTCTTTTTGCAGCCAGGCGAGATCGCGCGCGAGGGCGAGTTCCGCGAGGCGGCAGATCCCGGCGGGTGTGGCGGCTTCCGCGTCCGCGCGCTTGCGGAAGAGCTTCACGCTCACTTCGCCCTCGTGGAAGGCGAGGCCGGGCCAGGCAAGCAGGGGTGCGCCGCCCACGTGCTCGACGACGAGGGATTCCGGCAAATCGCCAAACGACCACGCGGTAATGGCCGGCTTTTCCCAACGGCGGGCGGTCGTTTCCCAAGCATCGCTTTGCACCCGCTGCGCATCCATCGCGGTGCGGACGGCGTGCAAATCCCGTCCGGCGGCGACAGGCTTGTTGTGGCGATCCACCACTTCCACGCGCGGGCGCAGGTAGTCGGGGAGCGCTTTCCAGTCCTCGGGTTGAATCGGGACGCGGTATTTTTGCGCCACCCATTTGCCCAACTCGGCGCTCATGTTTTCGCCGCGCGGTTGAAATTCCGCCACGATCTCGCGCACCTTGGGCTCCAGCGGCATCAGTTGTTTGCGGAGGCTCTTGGGCAGCGAGCGGAGCAGTTCGCCGATCTGTTCCTCGCGCAGGCCAGGCACCATCCATTGCAATTCGGCGGGCGTGAGCCGCTCGGCTAGGGGGAGCGGGACGCGCACGGTCACGCCGTCCTCGTCTTCGCCGGGATTGTAAGCGTAGGTGAGGGGGAGGACGCTATTCCCAAGTGCGACTTTGTCCGGGAACGCCTCGCGGTCGTAGGCGAGATGGTCGGCCTCCATCAGGTCGGCTTCCGTGGCGCAGAGGAAGCGGGGTTCGGCGGTGATGCGCGCGCGCACGAGCCGGTTTAGGTCGTGAATGGAGGAGACGCCCGTGATCCGCTCGGCGTAAAAGCGGTAAAGGGCTTCGTCGAGATCGTGCACGCGGTGGCTGCGGACTTTGGTGAGCGCGTTTTCAATCCGCTCGCGCAGGCTTTGGTTTGCAGTGAAAAAGCGTTGTTGCACGCGGCCTTCCCCGGCCACGAGCGCCCCCCGAATGAAAAGCTCCGTGGCGGCTGCGGGGTCGATGCGCCCGTAATCCACCTGCCGTTTGCAAAGCTCCAGCCCATGCAGCAGCACGCGCTCCCAGACGAGCACGCGCCCCTCCTTTGCGCTCCATTGCGGGTGGACGTAGCTGAACTTGCAGAGGTGCGAGCCGAGCGCAACGATCCATTGGGGATCGACCCGCGCCACCGTGCGCGCAAAGAGCTGCGAGGTCTGGACAATCTCCCCCGCAACGATCCACTCCGGCTGCCGTGTTTTTGGGGTGGCGGATTTTTGGGATGCGGCGGGCTTCGGCTTCTTCGCGTTGCGCTCGTAGAGGCCGGAGCCGGGGAAAAGCGTCACGGCGCGGTTGCCGCTGGCCTTGTAAAGATTGCGTTCCTCACGCTGCGCCACCTGCCCGAGCAGCCCGGCGAGGATGGAGCGGTGAATGACCGCATAGCGATCGTCCTCTCGTTCCCAATCTCCTGATTGGGCACGCACTTGTCCCCGAAACTCCAGTTTCGCTGCGCGTGGATGCCCGCCGCGTCCGGCATTATCCCGCATCGTCTCCGCCAACTGCCGGTAAATATCCCGCCACTCACGCATCCGCGAGAGCGAGAGATAGTTCGCCTTGCAGAACCGCCGCAACGCATTGCGACTGGTGTGGACGCTCTTGCCTTCGGGCGGCGGAGCGGCGTTCCAGAGGTTGAGCAAGGTGAGAAAATCGGACTCGGGATGCGCAAACACCTTGTGCGCCGCAGCCGCAGTTTCCTTGGCCTCCTCGGGGCGCTCGCGGGGATCGGGGACACTCAACCCCGCCGCAATGACGAGCATTTCCTCCAGCGCCCCTTCCTCGCGGGCCTCCAGCAGCATCCGGCCGAGCGTCGGGTCGAGCGGCAGCCGCGCCAGTTCATGCCCCAACGCCGTGAGCACCCACGTGTTCCCCTCGGCTTCGAGCATCGCGCCGAGTTCCTGCAAAAGCTGGTAGCCGCCCCGGATGGCTTGCGGCAGCGGCGGATTCAAGAACGGGAAGTTCTCCACATCGCCGAGCCGGAACGCCTTCATGCGCAGGATGACTTCGGCAAGGTTGGCGCGCTGGATTTCCGGCTGCGTGAAGCGCGGGCGTTTTTCGTAATCCTCCTGCGAGTAGAGGCGGATGCAGAGGCCGTCGCGCACGCGGCCCGCTCGGCCCGCGCGTTGATTCGCGCTGCTTTGGGAGACCGGCTCCACCGGCAACCGCTTGGTGCGGGTGCGCGGGTTGTAGCGGCTCATGCGGGCGAGGCCCGTATCAATCACCGTGCCGATGCGCGGAATGGTGAGCGAGGTTTCTGCGATGTTCGTGGCCAGCACCACGCGGCGCTTGCCGCCCGGCGCAAAGATGCGCTGCTGATCGGCCCCGGCCAACCGCCCGAAGAGCGGCAACACCTCAAAATTTTTCCCCAAGGTCTCCTCCAGCAACTCGCGGGCTTCGCGGATGTCCCGCTCGGTGGGCAGAAACACCAGCACATCGCCGCTGTCCGTCTCGATCAGCGCGTCCTCGGTCGCGCGCGCGGCGGCTTCCACAAAGCTCACGTCGCCGACAAGCTCGCCCTCTTCATCCGTCTCGCCGATGGGCTGGTAGCGCACCTCCACGGGGAAAAGGCGGCCCGAGACCTCCATAATGGGCGCACCGCCGAACGCCTGCGAAAACGCCTCGGTGTCGATGGTGGCCGAGGTGATGATGAGCTTCAAATCCGCGCGTTTTTTAAGCAACCCTTGCAGGTAGCCCAGCAGGAAATCAATGTTGAGCGAGCGCTCGTGGGCTTCGTCGAGGATGAGCGTTGAGTAGGCGCGCAACAGCGGGTCGGACTGGATCTCCGCCAGCAAAATGCCATCCGTCATGAACTTGATGCGGGTGTCGCGCCCGGTGTCGTCGTTGAAGCGCATCTTGCAGCCGACCTCGCGGCCCCAGGTCACGCCCAGTTCCTCCGCCACGCGTCGCGAGATGCTCATCGCCGCCACGCGCCGGGGCTGGGTGCAGCCGATGCGCCCGCGTTGGTCGAGCCCCGCCTCCAGGCACATCTTCGGGAGCTGCGTCGTCTTGCCGGAGCCGGTCTCGCCAGCGACAATCAACACTTGATGCGCACGCAACGCCGCAACGATCTCCTCGCGACGGGCGCAAATGGGGAGATCGGGCGGGTAGGTGATGGTGGGTGGCGGTTGCAAGGTTCTAATCTGCGTTCATCTGCGAAATCTGCGGATAAAACCTCTTCTTCCTCAATCTTTGACCGGCTCCACCCATTTGCCGTGTTCGCGGATCAAGTCCACCAGGCGATCCACCGCTTCGGCTTGCGGGATATTGAACTTCACAGCCGTCTTGCCGACGTAGAGGTTCACCTTGCCGGGTGCGCCGCCGACGTAGCCAAAATCGGCGTCGGCCATTTCTCCGGGGCCGTTGACGATGCACCCCATGATGGCGAGCTTGACGCCCTTGAGATGGCCGGTGACGGCTTTGATGCGGGCGGTGGTTTCCTGGAGGTCGAAGAGGGTGCGCCCGCACGAGGGGCAGGCGACGTATTCGGTCTTGGTGATGCGGCAGCCTGCGGCTTGCAGGATGGCGTAGGCGACGGGGATTTCGTGGACGCTGTCCTCGGTGAGCGAGACGCGGATGGTGTCGCCCAGGCCGTCGCACAGCAGCGAGCCGATGCCGATGGCGCTCTTGATGCGCCCGTCCTCGCCGTCGCCCGCTTCGGTGACGCCGAGGTGCAGCGGGTAGTTCCAGTCTGGCCCTTTCGCGGCGAGCCGGGCGGCGAGCAGCCGGTAGGCTTCAATCATCACCTTTACGTTGCTCGCTTTCATGGAGAAAACGAGGTCGTGGTAGTCCAGGTCGCGGGCAATCTGCGCGAACTCCAGCGCGCTCTCCACCATGCCCAGCGGCGAGTCGCCGTAACGGTTCATGATGCGGTCGCTCAAAGAACCGTGGTTGGTGCCGATGCGCATCGCCACGCCGCGCTCCTTGCAGAAGCGCACCAGCGGGGTGAAGCGTTCGCGGATGCGCTCCAGTTCCTCCGCGTATTGGGCGTCGGTGTATTCGAGGATCTGGAATTTCTTGGAGTCGGCGTAGTTGCCGGGGTTGATGCGGATTTTCTCGACCCACTTGGCGGCTTCCAGGGCGGCCTCGGGTTTGAAATGGATGTCGGCGACGATGGGCACGTCGCAACCGCGCGCGCGCAGGCCCTTGACGATGTGCTCCAAGTTCGCGGCATCCTTCACGGTGGGGGCGGTGATGCGGACGATCTCGCATTGCACGGCGGCAAGGTCGAGCGTCTGCTGGATGCAGGCCTCGGTGTCCATGGTGTCGCTGGTGATCATCGACTGGACGCGCACCGGGTTGGCGCCGCCAATGCCGACGTGGCCCACGTTGACTTCGCGCGTGACGCGCCGTTGGTAGGAGGACGAACTGGGAATCATAGGATCTATCCGCAGACCGTCTCACGGTATTTGCCGTTTCTTGCTCTGCGGAGCGCAGCGGAGCCACTTTGCGGAGCCCCGAGGTTTCGAGGGAATATGACGCAGATTTCGCAGATTGGGAAAAGAAATAGCCGCAAAAAGGGATAAAATACGGCGAACTGCATGGTCACAGCGGCAGGGCAGTCCCAAATGGAGTGGGGGGACGAGGAGAACGCCTAAGCGTTCTCTTCTTCCGGGAGGCCGAGGGTGGTTCTGATGACGCGCGCTATGAAATCCGCTTGCTCAGACGCGGTCAGCCCGCCGACAAGCTTCTTCTCCTTGCGCGAAGGCGCAATATACATCACGCAGTAGGTGACCCGGTTCTGATTTGAATCTGCGTTGTTGGCGAAGCGCGCCCGCACCACAAGCCCTGTGATTTCATCCGCCCGCACCGCACAGTTGCCCAGCCATGGAACGGGATAGGTGCGGACTCTCACACCCATGGCGTTGCACTCGATGTCCGTCTTGTTCACCAGGCTGGCAATGATGAAGTAAATAAGACCGACACCCACGGCAACGTGCAGGATGGGAAAGAGCACCATCATCAGCGGCGCATGCGCTTTGAGAGCCTGCGCATACCAAAAGAAAATAAAGCCGTTCCAGATGATGGCAAATGGGATCAGGAAGGCGATTTTCCATGACAGCCAGACTCTGCGGATGACCGTGAGGCCCGCAGATTCAATAAGATCCAATCCTTCCGGGATGATGAACTTATTCGTAGCCGGTTCCATTGTTCAGTAGTGCAGGGTTGGGTATTACTCCGCCAGCGGCAGCTCCGGCGTGGTTTCGCCTTCCTCCTCGTCGGCGACCACCGGGGCGATGCCTTGCAGCTTCTCGCCGTCGCGCAGGTCGATGAGCTTGACGCCCATCGTGTTGCGGCTGGTCTCGCGGATTTCCCGCACGCGGGTGCGCACCATCTGCCCCTTGTTGGTGATGAGCATGAGCTCGTCCTTGTCGGTGACGGTGAGTGCGCCCACCACGTCGCCGGTTTTGTCGCCGGTTTTCATGGTGATGATGCCTTTGCCGCCGCGCGCCTGGATGCGGTAGTCGTCAAACGGCGTGCGTTTGCCGATGCCGTTTTCGCCCGCGACGAGCAGTTGCGCGTCGGCGCTCACCAGCGCCATGCCGATGAGGATGTCGCCTTTCTCGGGCCGGATGCCCCAGACGCCCACGGTGTCGCGGCCCTGGTCGCGCAGTTCCTCCTCGTGGAAGCGCAGGCTCATGCCGTTCTTGGTGATGAGGACGACTTCGTTCTGGCCGGTGGTGAGGTTCGCGTCGATGAGGCGGTCGCCCTCCTCGATCTTGATGGCGATGAGGCCGCCCTTGCGGATGTTCTGGAAGTCGGCCAGGTTGGATTTCTTGACGATGCCCGAGCGGGTGACAAAGACGATGTGCAACTGGTCATCCCAGGTGTTATCAATGGCCGCGGGGCCTGTGCCGCTGCTCTTGGCCTGGATGCGGATGGTCGCGGCGATCTGCTCTTCGGGGCGCAGTTCCAGCAGGTTCGCGATGGAGCGGCCCTTGGCGGCGCGGCCCATTTCGGGAATCTCATAGACGCGCTCAATGTAGCAACGCCCGGTCTGCGTGAAGAACATCAGGTAATCGTGCGTGGTGGCCGTGAAGAGGTGCTCGACGAAATCGTCTTCTTCTTCCTCGGTGGAACCTTCGCGCGTGATCATCCCCTTGACGCCCTTGCCGCCCCGGCGCTGTGCCCGGTAGGAGCTGACGGCGGTGCGTTTGATGAAGCCTTTGTGGGTGATGGTGATGATGGTGCCTTCGTTGGAGATCAGGTCTTCGAGGGACATCTCGCCTTCGTCGGGGACGATCTGCGTGAGGCGCTCTGTGCCGTATTTTTCTTTGATGGCGCGCAGTTCGTCCTTGATGATCTGGAGCACGCGGGCTTCGCGGGCCAGGATATCGAGGAGGTCTTTGATCTTCTCAATGAGCGCTTTGTATTCGCCCTCGATCTTGTCCTGCTCCAGCCCGGTCAATTGATACAGGCGGAGGTCGAGGATGGCGTTGATCTGCTGTTCGCTGAATTTGTAGAGGCCGCCCTCAAGGCGCGCTTCGTTGCGGATCAGGATGCCGAGTTTCTCGACATTCGCGCGGCTGAACTCGTAGGCAAGCAGCTTTACCTTGGCCTCGTCGCGGTTGGAGGAGGCGCGGATGATCCGGATGAAGTCATCCATGTTCGCCAAGGCGAGCAGGTAGCCTTCCAGCGTCTCGGCGCGGTCTTCGGCCTTGCGCAGTTCAAAGCGGGTGCGGCGCAGGACAACCTCGCGGCGGTGCTCGATGTAGGCGGTGTTGGCGTCCTTGAGCGAGAGGAGCTTGGGCCGCCCGTGGTCGATGGCGAGCATCGTCACCGAGAAGGAGCTTTCCAGCGAGGTGTGCTTGTAGAGGTTGTTGATGACGACCTTGGGATTGCCATCGCGCTTGAGTTCGATGACCACGCGGGTGTTCTCGTCGGATTCGTCGCGAATGGCGCTGATCTCGGTGAGCACTTTTTCGTTCACGAGTTCCGCGATCCGCGAGACGAGCGTCGCGCGGTTGACGTTGTAGGGGATCTCGGTGATGACGATCTGTTCGCGCCCGCCCTTGATCTCTTCCACGCCCGCCTTGCCGCGCACTTTGATGCTGCCGCGGCCGTTCTCGGTGTAGCTCTTGATGCCCGCCGTGCCGCAGATGGTGCAGCCGGTGGGGAAGTCGGGGCCTTTGACGAACTGGCGCAAGCCTTCCACGGTGATGTCCGGGTCGTCGATCTGCGCGCAGATGCCGTCCACGACTTCCATCAAGTTATGCGGCGGCATGTTGGTGGCCATGCCGACGGCGATGCCGGTGCCGCCGTTGACAAGCAGGTTGGGCCAGGCGGCGGGGAGCACGGTGGGCTCCGTGCGGGTTTCGTCGTAGTTGGGGACGAAATCGACGGTGTCCTTGTCCATGTCGTCCATCAAGGCCGCGCCCAAATGGGTCATCTTGGCCTCGGTGTAACGCATGGCGGCGGGTGGATCGCCTTCCACCGAGCCGAAGTTCCCCTGGCCGTCCACCAGGCAGTCGCGCATCGCCCAGGACTGGGCCATGTGGACGAGGGTGGGGTAGATCACCGCTTCGCCGTGGGGATGGTAGTTGCCGCTGGTGTCGCCGCAAATCTTGGCGCATTTACGATGCTGGCGGTTGGGGAAAAGCGAGAGATCGTGCATCGCGTAAAGGATGCGCCGTTGCGAGGGCTTGAGGCCGTCGCGGGCGTCCGGCAACGCGCGGGAAATGATGACAGACATCGAGTAGTCGAGGAACGACTTGGACATCTCCTCGGCTACATTGATCGGATCGACTTTTTCGTTTAGGGTATACATCGCGGGAAATCTGAAAGATGGGAGTTTTGTGGTTACTTATGAACCAAGGTCTTCATTGATTTGCTGACAAATGCCAAGTCCTTTGGCGACATTGGTTGAAGAGAAAAACAGGTAAAGTGAATTTTCCATGCGTTGCCTTGTAGAACGAGAAAATAGGTGGCTAAACCCACGCCCTTTTTTTCGACGACCTTGGAGGTATAGGAAGTGCCACCCATATCTGTCCACGTTATTTGAGAGCCCCGTTCTTTTGCATCCTTTCGGACTTCGGCGAGCTTGCTTGGTTTGTAGTCCACCTTCGCTTGAACAAACGCGACGTCGTTGTCAATGGTGACGCTTTCGATGGAGTTCAGCGTATAATAGTCAAAGTTAGCCAATACTTCTTTTGCGGCTGAATCATGTTGCGCGTCCATCTCCGCAAAGGCTTCCAGCGTTTCCAGATATTCTTTGCTAATCAAGGCGACGATTTTCTTGCCGTTTCCAGCTTTTGCCGCATTCACGGCGTCTTTGACAATCGCGCTTACTTTATCCTTTGGTATATCTTGCGGCTGTCCGTTGGCGGCCTGGAGATTCGCAGCGCCCGTTTCTGCATAGACCGAAGCGGAAAGTAATCCAATCATTAATACAGCAATCCTCGCCGCTTTATAAAAAATATTATTCATAAACGCGCAGTGTTTTTAAATTGGGCTTTGAGCGCCAAAGGTGCGACTCCATACCAGCCTAGGGCAACGCCCTAGGTATATGCGCCTCAATAAATCAGGGCTGAAGGCCCGCACCATACGCTTGAGTGAGGGATGGTGCGGGCCTTCAGCCCTGCACTCCACTTCTGCAAAAGTCCTAGGGCGTTGCCCTAGGCTGGTATGAGGCCGGGCCGTTGGCCCTGAAATTCGCGGCAACGAGAGGGGCAGGCCCGGGAATTGTTTCACACGAAGGCACGAAGGCTCAAAGGCGCAAAGAAAGGCAAAGGAACCGAGGGGTTCAGTCCTTTGCGTCTTTGCGTCTTTGCGTGAGATATTCCGGTCTTCCATTCTCTGCGGTGGTTTGCGCGAGATTTTTTAGACGTCGAGGTTGCGCACGTTGAGGGCGTTGTCTTCGATGAAGGCGCGGCGGGGTTCCACCACGTCGCCCATGAGGATGTTGAACATCTTGTCGGCTTCGACGGCGTTGGTTTCGTTGAGTTCCACGCGGAGCAGCTTGCGCTTGTCCGGGTTCATGGTGGTCTCAAAGAGCTCCTTGGCGTTCATTTCACCCAAGCCTTTGAATCGCTTGATCTGCACGCCGCGCCGGCCCATTTCCTTGACGCCCGCGAGGATTTGCGGGATGGCGAAGACCGGGGTGAAGTTGGCTTTTTCGCCTTCGCCCTCGACCAGTTCAAAGATCGGGTGGTCGCTGTCGGCGTAGTGCTCGATGGTGAGCCCTTTGCGCGAGAGTTCGGCGATGATTTTTTGCAGGCTGGCGCTTTCGTGCAGTTCCACGAGCTTGCCCCGGCGGCGCGGGCCGCTGCTGCTGCCACGCGGGGCGGGGGCTGCGGGTGCGGCGGGGAGGCCGTCGATGGTCAGTTCCGGCTCGGGCTCCGGCTCGAAGAGGGCGAGGTCGAGGTTTGTCAGGTGGAAGCCGCGCACTTCGCCCTCGTCGTGGAAGAAGTGGACGCTCTCGTCGTTCCCTTCGCGCACTTTCACCAAATAGGTGGGAAGCTTGCCGCTCTTGAAGTCGCGCGCGGCGAGGTAGCTCTCGAAATCGCCGCCGTGCCGACGGACGGCTTCGCTGAATTTGTCGAGCTTCTCCAGCAGGTCGAGGATTTCCTTGAGCGCGGTGGCGCTGAATTCCTTGCCGTCGGTGACGTTGCGCAGGCGCACGTCTTCGAGCGCAAGGGAGATGAGGATTTTGTTGAGCTGCACGTCGTCGTCCACGTATTCCTCGCGCTTCTTGCGCTTGATTTGGTAGAGCGGCGGCTGGGCGATGTAGATTTTGCCGTGCTTCATCAGCTCGGTCATCTGCCGGTAGAAGAAGGTGAGCAGCAGGGTGCGAATGTGGGAGCCGTCCACGTCGGCGTCCGTCATGATGATGATGCGGCCGTAGCGCAGGCGCTCCATGTTGAAGGAGCCTTCCATTTCGCCGCCGCCGATGCCGGTGCCGATGGCGGTGATCATGGTCTGGATTTCGGTGTTTTGGAGCACCTTGTCCAGGCGGGCTTTTTCAACGTTAATGAGCTTGCCGCGAATCGGCAAAATCGCCTGGTAGCGGCGGTCGCGCCCTTGCTTGGCGGAGCCGCCTGCCGAGTCACCCTCGACGATGTAGAGTTCCGTGAGATCCGGGTCGCGCTCGGAGCAGTCGGCCAGCTTGCCGGGGAGTCCGCCGCCGGTCAGCGCGCTCTTGCGGACGGTTTCCCGGGCGCGGCGGGCCGCTTCCCGGGCGCGGGAAGCCATGAGGGCTTTCTCGATCACCTTCTTGGCCACCTGCGGGAACTGGTCAAAGTGGAGCATGAGCCCCTCATACACGATGGAGGAAACAATGCCGTCCACTTCCGGGTTCACGAGCTTGGATTTGGTCTGCGCATTGAAGCTCGGGTTCGGGTGCTTGACGGAGAGCACGCAGGTGAGCCCTTCGCGGACGTCGTCGCCGCTGATGGCAGCGTCCTTTTCCTTCACCAGGTTGTTCTGCTTGGCGTATTGGTTGATGGCGCGGGTGAGGGCGCTGCGGAAGCCGGTGAGATGCGTGCCGCCGTCGGCGTTCGGGATCGCGTTGGTGAAGCAAAGGATCTGGTCGTTGTAAGAGTCGTTGTATTGCAGCACGACGTCGCAATACATGTCGTCTTCAACTTCCTTCTGCTCCTTGTCGCGGAATTGCACCTTGCGCTTGCCGCCCAGCACGACCGGTTTGGGGTGGAGCAGGGTCTTGTTTTCGCCCAACTGCCGCACAAACTCCTCAATGCCCAGCTTGTAGAAGAACGTCTCCTTTTTGACGGCCTCACCGCGCTCGTCGCTGAGGGTGATCTCCAGTCCGGGGTTGAGGAACGCCAACTCGCGCAGCCGTGCCGCGAGTTTGGGAAACTGGAACTCCGTGGTGGTGAAAATGGTCGGATCGGGCAGGAAGGTGATGAGGGTGCCGGTCTGCTTGAGGTTTTTGACCTCGCCAATCACGCTCAGCTTTTGCGTGGTGACGCCGCGCTCAAAGGCCATGTGGTAGACCTTGCCGTCACGGGTGACTTCCGCCTTGAACCAGTCTGAAAGCGCGTTGACGCACTTGGCGCCGACGCCGTGCAGACCGCCGGAGAATTTGTACGCCCCCTGGCCGAACTTGCCGCCCGCGTGCAGGTTGGTGAGCACCAGTTCGATGGCCGGGATCTTGAACTTCGGGTGCATGTCCACCGGGATGCCGCGTCCGTTGTCCCGGATGGAGCAGGAGCCGTCGGCGTGGATGGTGATGTCGATCCTTTTACAAAACCCGGCGAGATGTTCGTCAATGGAGTTGTCCAGCACCTCAAAGACGCAGTGGTGCAGGCCCCGTTCATCTGTTGGCCCGATGTACATGCCGGGGCGTTGACGGACTCCCGCCAATCCTTCGAGCTTGTCGATCTTGGAAGCATCGTAGAGCTGATCGGCGGCAATGTGGCCGGAGGCGTTGGATTCTTCGTTATTGGTGGGTTCGATGGCGTCAGGTTCTGACATAGGAAAAATTCAGGAAAAATACGGCGCTGAAGTTACCCCGTTGCGAAATAAACAACAACTTTATTTTTCAGCCCTCTCAATCTATTGGGGTGAGGAGAAGCGCTGGATACAAGATATTGCGGGTGCGTCCTGAAAAACTCCAAGATGGACAGATTTACCCACTTCTGGAAGAGTGCGGGGCAATGCTGCGCCTTCCTCCTCTGAAAACGCTCGCCTCTCTGGGCGGCCTGACGCTGCTGCTTGTTTTGACGGTGTGGCTGCGGTGCTGGAACCAGGAAGAGGTGTTTGTGGAGGGAAAGACGTTCTTTGTGGACCCGGACTGTTACTCCCGGATGACGCGGGTGCAGCGGGTCTATGAGCACCCCAGCCGGGTCATTCACCGCCACGAATTTGAGAACTGGCCCGAGGGAACCCAGCCGCACACGACGGCCCCCTTCGACTACCTGACCGCCGGGTTGGCGCTTGCCCTGCGGCCCTTCACCCCCAATGCACCGGCGGCGCTGGATTTGGCCGGCGCGTGGATTTCCCCCCTCTTGGGCGTGCTGACAGCGGGGTTTCTCTGGTTCTGGAGCGGTCGACGCAAGTTAAGCTACCGGCTTTGCATGCTCTTTTTCTTCGCCGTAAGCCCCATCCTGGTGCATGGGACGGTGTTGGGGCGACCGGATCACCAGTCGTTGCTCCTGCTTTGCCTGGCCGTGGCGTTGGGGGCGGAAACGCTGCTTCTGGAGACGCCTTCCCGCGGTTGGGCTCTTGCGGGCGGCTTGGCATGGGGAGTGGGGCTGTGGGTGTCCCTGTATGAGCCGTTGGTGTTGCTGGTGGGGATGCTGCTGCTGAGACTCATTGTAGGGCGCAAGGCGTTCTTTTCGCGGGAGCGAGCCGCTTGGAGTCTGGCGCTTGCGGGCGTTCTGCTGCTGGCCGGGCTTGTGGACGGGTGGAGATGGCCTGCCGCCGACCCGGTGGTGCAGGAGTATTTTTCCAACTGGGCAAAAACGGTTGGCGAGCTTGCTTGCGTCCCGTTTTCTGGTCTTTGGAAATGGACGGGCTGGCTGCTGATCCCGGCTCCGTTGCTCCTCATCTGGAGCGCTTGGAACCGGCAGGACCGCGCCGCGTGGTTCTGGCTGATGCTCATTTTGGCGCTCTCTGCGCTCACGTGCTGGCAAGCGCGCTGGGGCTACTTTTTGGCATTGGTCTTTGCCATGGCGCTGTCCACGCTGCTGAATGTGTTTCCCAAACGCTGGATCGCTTTTGGGGCGTTTGCCGTGTCCCTCTGGCCGCTGGCCATGGAGTGGGATCGGCAGACCGACCCGAAAAACGCGCCGTTGCGAATGGAGCAGCGGATGGACAACCTCGCGCTCTACAACGTGGCGCAGTCGCTCCGCAGCACACACCGGCTTCCCATTCTTGCCCCGTGGTGGCAATCCCCGGCGCTGGCCTACTGGTCGGGCCAACCGTGTGTGGCGGGGAGTTCCCACGAGAGCCTCCCGGGAACCGTGGATGCCTCGCTGTTTTACCTGAGCACCGATTCGGACGCGGCAGAGGCAATCCTCGCCCGGCGGCGTGTGGCGTGCGTGGTGGTGTATGATCCCGAGCGTGTGAACGCCGTCTCCAGTGCCATCCTGGGCAAACCCACTCCAAGGGACGCGATGGGCCGGCTCCTGTATGAACGCCCGCACAGCCCCCCGCCGTTTTTGAAGCTCGTGGAGACCTCTTCCAACGCAGCCTTCCGCGTGTTTCTTTATTCCGCTGGATTGGAAAAATAATCCGCCCCCTCCCCGTTGAGTCCAAACGTGCGCAGCCGCCCGAAACCAGTGGCGGAGAGGCAACGGATGAAAACCAAAGATTTGACCAAAGAGGCGCCGCGCAGCCCGCGCGTGCGAATCCGCGACTACGCGATCCTCGCGCGCGCCATTGACAAGTGCCGGGCCGAGATGGTGGGCAAAGCCGGCGAATACCACTATGATTGTCCGCTCGACCGGACGCTCTTCACCTTCAAAGGCGTCACGGGCGAGGAGTTCAGGGAACAGGTGAAGCGCAGGCACACGGACGAGGAACTGGGCCTCTGGCTCGACGAACACGGCATTGCCAAAACGCCCGAGGAGATTCAGGCGTGGAGCGATTCCATGGAGACCTACCGCCTCTACAACAACCTGGAAAAACGGGAGTCCTTCGTATTGGAGTGCACCCGGCTGGGGCTCAACCCCGCCAAGACCACCCTCTTTGAGTGGCTGGAGGCGGATGATCGGGCAAGCCTGCCTCATTCCCCAGTAACGGTGTAGAAATCGCTTTCCGCGCGGCGATTTCGCGACTACGCTCCCCGCCCTTATGTTAAGCGCAGGCATCGTCGGGCTCCCAAACGTCGGAAAATCCACCCTCTTTAACGCGGTCACGCGGACGCGTAAAGCGCAGGCGGCGAATTATCCGTTTTGCACCATCGACCCCAACCAGGGCGTCGTCGTGGTACCCGATCCCCGTTTGGCTGCGCTTTCCAAGATTTCCCACTCCAAGAAACTCATCCCGGCGGTGATCGAATTTGTGGACATCGCGGGCCTCGTGCGCGGCGCGAGCCAGGGAGAGGGGCTCGGCAACCAATTCCTGAGCCACATCCGTGAAGTCAACGCCATCGTGCAGGTCGTCCGCTGTTTTGAGAACGACGACATCCATCACGTTGCCGGGAGCATCGATCCCGTGCGCGACATCGAAGTCATCAACACCGAGTTGATCCTAGCCGACATGGCCTCCATCCAGAAACGCGGTGAGCGGCTGCAAAAAGCGGTTCGCACAGGTGACAAGGTGGCCAAGGCCGAAGCGGCGGTCATCGAAAAATTGATCCCGCACCTCGACGCAGGCAAACCGGCCATCACGCTCGACCTCACCGAGGAGGAAAAGCGCATCGCCAAGGAGTTCATGATGATGACGATGAAGCCGGTCATCTTCGCCTGCAACGTGGCGGAAGGCGACCTTGCGCAGATTGCCGCCGAGATCGACGCCGCACAGGAGCAGGAAGGCGGCCCCGCAAAGGATGTCGTGGAAATGCATCCCTCCACACGCTACGTCAAGGCCGTGCAGGACTACGTCCGCACGCACCTTGCCACGGAGGCCGTCGTCATCAGCGCGCAGATCGAGAGCGAGTTGATCGACCTGCCCGAGGAGGAAGCGCAGGAGTATTTGAAGGATCTCGGCGTGAGCGAGAGCGGCGTTGGTTCCTTGATCCGCGCGGTCTACCATTTGTTGGGCCTGCGCACCTACCTCACCACCGGCGAGCAGGAAACCCGTGCGTGGACGATCAACGCAGGGGACAAAGCGCCCGCTGCCGCCGGGGTCATTCACTCTGATTTCGAGCGCGGCTTCATCGCCGCGGAAACCATCGGCTTTGACGAATTGGTTTCTTTCGGTTCCTTTGCAAAAGCCCGCGAAGCGGGAAAACTTCGCATCGAAGGCAAGGAGTATACCGTCAAGGATGGCGACGTGATGGAGTTCCGCTTCAACGTCTAGAAGGCAGGCGACGTAAAGATCCCTCCGTCCTATAAGGCGCGTGCCGTCGGCTGGTCTATTAGGAATGCTTGTATTGGGGGTAAGTAAGAGGGCGTATTGTTGTATGGGTCTGGAAACGATAAAAACGCCTTCCTGCCAGCAAAACCTATTATCTGAACTGGATAAAAGAATTTGCTGCATAATCATTGCCATGAAAAAAGTCCTCCTAGCTGTAGTTCTCACAGGGCTGGTTTGTTTCACCTCCGTTTTCGCAAAGGAATCCACAGCCGCCAATGCCTTGGGGGAAGTTTCTGGGGTAAGTCCTTTGGTGATTATCGCTGGTGGTATTGGAATGCTCCTCATGGGGCAGCGTATGCGTCGCCACAGCAGCTAGAGCGTTCCAATTTTTTCTGTCGCCGTCCTTTGCGGCGGTACGTGCCATCGCTCTACTTTTTTGCGGTATCTGGCGCTTTTCGCTTCGGGCAAATCCACGTGCAATGGATTCGTAATCATGGTACAATAGCTTTGTGAAGCCTTTGAGTCTTCGCGGGAAATTAATGGCGTTGATGATGCTGGCGTTCCTGCCGGTGGTGGTGCTTGAGGTGAATACTGCGGCCGTATTGGAACGGCGCGCGGCAGAAAACGCCAGGGAGGAGGCGATGCGTCTCTCGCGGCTTTGCGCCAGCAATCAGCAGGCTTTGATTGATTCGGTGCGCCAACTCCTGACCGTGTTGGCCCAAACTGAAGGTGTGCAGCGGCAATACAAAGGGGAGTGCCAGGCGCTCTTCCAAAAGCTGCTGGATGAAAACCCGATGTTTGCGATTGTGGGAGCCCTCGATATGCAAGGGAATGTGATTTGCAGCGCTCCGGAAATCCGCGAGCCTACCCACCTGGCGGATCGCGCTTTCTTTCAACGTGCAGTGGCAACGAAATCTTTCGTGATCGGCGATTTTGTTTTGGGGCGCATTAGTGGAAAGCCGACGCTGCATATGGCGCTCCCGGTTTGGAATGAGGCGGGGGTGATGACGGCGGTGGTGTATGTAGGGCTTGACCTGCGGGCGATGAGCGAGTTTGGCACGCGGGTGCCGCTGCCTGCGGGCGGGACGATGTCCATGGTTGGCCCCGATGATCTGCTGCTGCTTCGCTATCCCGACCCCGAGAAATGGATCGGCAGCCATGCGACGCGGGGATTGATGAGCAGCGCGGTTCCTCCCAACGCCAGGGAGGGATTTGTGGATGGGGAGGGCGTGGACAAACAGGAGCGCATTTTCGCCATCAACCGCATCGACGCGCCGGGCATCGGCAGCCTTTACGTGAGCGTCGGGGTTTCCAAGAAGGAGGCATACGCGCCGTTTCGCAAGCAGATCCGCGATCAACTGCTCATGATGGCGGGAATCGCTTCCCTGGCGTTGGCTGCGGCGTGGAGGCTTGGCCGTAGCGGCATCGTGCATCCGACCCGCCATCTTGCAGGGGTGGCGCGGGCCTTGAGCGCGGGGCAGCTCGACGTGCGCAGCACGCTGCGGGGCGGCGAGTTTGGCGAAATCGGCACGGCATTCAACCAGATGGCCGAGGCGTTGGCCCGGCGGATCGCTGAACTCAATGCCGTGCAGGAGGATCTGCGCCGCGCGCAGGACGAACTGGAACTGCGCGTAGAAGAGCGTACCGAGGACGCCCGCCGCGCCCTGGCCGAGCTTCACCGTTCCAACCAGGAGCTGGAGCAGTTCGCCTACATGGTTTCCCATGATCTCCAGGAACCGTTGCGGATGGTGGCCAGCTACACCCAGCTCTTGGAGCGGCGTTACAGGGATCAACTGGATTCCACCGCCCACGAGTTCATTGGCTATGCCGTGGAAGGGGCGCAGCGGATGCAGGGGTTCATTCAAGATATTTTGGAGTATTCCCGCGTCGGGACGCACGGACGCCCCTTTGAGCGCCTGCATGTCGGGCGGCTGGTTCGGCAAGCCCTGGAGAATCTCCGGGTGGCCATCGAAGAAAAAGGCGCACAGGTGGTTTGCGGCGAAATGCCGGAGTTGGATGCCGACCCGGTGCAACTCGGCCAGCTTTTCCAAAACCTGATTGGCAACGCGCTCAAATTTTCCGGCGCCGCGCCGGTGCGCATCGAAATCGGAGCCGTCTGGCGCGAGGGAATGTGGGAGTTTGTCGTGCGGGACAACGGCATCGGCATCGCAGCGGCGGATCTCGAACGCATTTTCGTCATCTTTCAGCGCTTGCACACCCGTCAGGAATACCACGGAAGCGGGATCGGGCTGGCGGTTTGCAAGCGCATTGTCGAACGCCACGGGGGGCGGATCTGGGTGGAATCCCAACCGGGCAAGGGTTCTTCCTTTTATTTTACCCTCCCGGAACGGCAGGAGAACCGCGTTTCCCCGATTCTCTAAGTAGCCGTTCATCCAAATTCCGCCATTGCACCCCATGCCAGTTCCAGAAAGAATGCAGCCATGCAAGGGAGTCAGCCAGTAGGAAGGCAGCCGACCATTCGCGTCCTGCTCGTGGAAGATAACCCGGGCGACGCGCGGCTGATCCAGGAGTTGCTCAAGGAAGCGAAGGGGGGAGAGTTTGAAACGGTGGTGGTTCCCCGACTTTCGGAGGCGATGGAGCGCCTTGACCGCGAAAAATTCCGGCTCATTTTGCTCGATCTCTCGCTGCCCGACAGCCACGGCATCGAGACATTTTATAAAATGACGGCGCATGCCCCGCTCATTCCGCTGATCGTCTTGAGCGGACTCGACGACGAAGCGCTTGCGTTGCAGACCGTGGAGACGGGGGCGCAGGATTACCTGGTCAAAGGGCAGGTCGATCCCCGGATTCTCGAACGCGCCATTCGCTACGCCATGAAGCGCGTGGAGGCAGAGCGCGCGCTTGCCGAAGAACGCAATCTGCTGCGCAGCGTCATCGACAACCTTCTGGACTCCATTTACGTCAAAGATGCCCAGGGGCGTTACCTCCTCGACAATATCGCCCACAGGCGCTTGCTCGGGGTGGATGCCGCTGAAAATGTGGTGGGCAAAAGCATCTTCGATTTCTTTCCGCCTGCCGCAGCCTCCAAGTTTCAGGAGGACGATGCCGCGGTGCTCCGTTTGGGCCGGCCTGTTGTGAACCGCGAAGAAGTGCTCGTGGCGTCGGATTCGGCCACCGTGCGCTGGATGTCCACGACAAAGGTTCCGTTGCGCAACCGCAGCGGTCAGGTCATTGGCGTGGTCGGCATCGGGCGCGACATCACCGAACGCAAGGCGGCGGAGGAACAGATTTTCCGCTACAACGCGGAAATCCGCCAGCGCAACGTGGAACTGGAAGACGACCTGCACATGGCGCGCGAGATCCAGCAGGCGTTTCTGCCCCAGCAATACCCGACATTCCCGCGCGGGGCGTCCCCTGCGGCAAGCGCGATCCGGTTTTGGAGCCGCTACATTCCGACGACTGCCGTGGGCGGGGATTTCTTCCACATCCTGCCCATTTCCGACACCGAGGCGGGCGTGTTCATTTGCGACGTGATGGGGCACGGTGTGCGGGCCGCCCTGGTCACGGCCATTCAACGCGCTTTGGTGGAGGAAATGCTCCCAACGGCCAACGACCCCGGGCGGTTTCTCACAGAGATCAACCGCGCCTTGCTCTCCATCCTGCGCCGGGCGCGCACGCCGATGTTCGCCTCCGCATTTTCGCTGGTCGTGGATACCGCGCGCGGCTGTGTGCGCTATGCCAATGCGGGGCACCCCAGCCCGATTCATATCCGCCGGGAAACCGGGCAGATCCGTTTCCTCTGCGCTGAATCCGAGCGGCCCGGGCCCGCCCTGGGGGTGTTCAAGGACGCCGTGTATGAGACGCGCACCTTTCCCATCGAACCGCGCGATCTTGTGTTGCTCTTCACCGACGGCCTTTACGAGGTGGAGGGGAGCCAGGACGCCTTTTACAGTCAGGAAATGTTGCTTGAGCTTTTGCGCAAAGAGATGACACAGCCCACGGAACGCTTGATCGAGGAAACCTTGGGCGAAATTCGCAACTTCGCCCTCGGCCACACTTTTACTGACGATGTTTGTTTGATTGGGGTGGAAATTGAACGCACGGATGGTATCCTCAGCCTCAATCCTTAGTTTCCGACGTGAAACCACCCCCCAAATTTATTCGCGTTTTCCTGGTTGTTGAAAGTGAGCAGGATGAAAAGACCATCGCCAAAATGCTTCAAGAAAGCGGGCGCGGCCAGTTCATTCTAAGCGGCGTCTTCGGCTGCGTGGAGGAGGCGTTTTGCGGTCTGGAAACCGGCGTGGGAGTGGATGTGATTTTGCTGGATCTTGCCCTGCCCGATTCCAAGGGGGTGGAGACCTTTTCCCGCCTTGCGCAAGCGGGGGCGGAGCAACCGGTGATCATTCTGTCCAGCAACGAGGACGAGCCGCTGGCCATCGAGACCCTTCGCATGGGCGCGCAGGACTACCTCTTGAAGAGCGAGCTGACCGCCAAAATGCTTGTCCGCAGCATGCATTGCGCCATCGAGCGCAATCAGGCGGAACTTGAAGGCAAGGGCGCGCGAGAGAACCTCGAAAAAAAGGTGAAGGAACTCACCCAGACGTTGGCTCAGGTGAACGGGCGCCTTTCTGAAGCGTTGGATCAGTTGCAAACCGCGCAGTCCATGGCGGCGCAACAAGATCGACTTTACGCCTTGGAGCGCATGGCGGGGGGCATTGCGCACGATTTCAACAACGCGCTTTCTCCCATCCTTGCCTATAGCGACTGGCTTTTGAGAAGAACGGACGCTTTGCCTGATGAAACCGGCCTCCGCAAAGCCTTGCACAGTATCCACAGCTCGGCGGGACATTGCGCCGAGGTTGTTTTGCGCCTGCGTGAGTTTTGCCGGGCCCGCGAGGAATTCGATCCCTTTGAGCCCCTGGATTTGAGCGAGGTGGTTCAAAGCGTTGTCGATTTGACCCAGGCTTCATGGAAAGATCAGGCCCAGGCGAGAGGCTGCTCCATTGTCATGGACACCCACTTTTGCGCGGTGCCCAAAGTCCAGGGAGGCCGGGAGGAACTGGAGGAGCTCTTTGCCAATCTCATTCTGAACGCTGCGGATGCGATTCGCGACAAAGGCGTGATCTCCGTGAGCGTGGAGAGCCAGGAGGGACGGGTGCGTGTCTGCATCACCGACAATGGAGAGGGAGCTGCCGAACAAGGCATGGACCCGCTTTTCACCACCAATGCGGACAAGGAAATAGGCCGGAATCTCGGGTTTGGCGCTATTTACGTGATCGCCCAGCGCCATGATGCGCAACTCAACATCGAAGGCGCGGAGGGAGGCGGCACAAAGGTCACGGTGGACTTCCCCGCATCCTTCGCTCCAGAGCCCTCCATGCCGGTAAATCTGGAGGCGGCCTCCGTGTCTGCCAAGCCGATGAAAGGGCTGCGCATTCTGGCTGTTGATGACGAGCCGAGCATTCGCGAAATCCTCGCCATCTACCTCACCGAAGAGGGCTGCGACGTCGAATTCGCAGCAGGGGGAGCCGAGGCGCTGACCAAATTTGAAAAGGGGCGCTTCGACCTTTTGCTTACGGACTACTCCATGCCCGGCATGAGCGGCGACCGTTTGGCTGCGGCGATCCGCGCCAGCGATCCCGAGATCCGCATCGCGTTGCTCACCGGCTTCGGCTCACAGATGCCCCAAGGTGCGCCCTTGCGCCTCGAAGTGGACGCGATCATTGCCAAACCCTTCAGCGTGCAAACCCTTCAGACGGGGATTGCGGAGGCCATGGAGGGCGGAAAATAGGAGTCCCACGGATGAAGCTCTTCCAACCTTACTGCATTAGCGACGGCAAGGGCTTCAAGCTCAAGCATTGCAAGCCCGGCGATACCGGCCCTTTCCACTCCAGGGAACATGCGGAGGCCCTCTTGGCCAAAGGCATTGCCGAGCTTTCCGAGCTGCAGGAGAAACTCTATGCGCAGGACAAATGGGCGGTGCTGCTCATCTTCCAAGCCATGGACGCCGCAGGCAAGGACGGCACAATCAAGCATGTCATGAGCGGCGTGAACCCGCAGGGGTGCGATGTCCATTCCTTCAAGTCCCCCTCGGCACAGGAACTGGACCATGATTTCCTCTGGCGCACCAACATCGCCCTGCCCGAGCGCGGGCGCATCGGCATTTTCAACCGCAGCTACTACGAGGAGACGCTGGTCGTGCGGGTGCACCCCGAATTTTTGGGGCGCCAGAAACTCCCGGAGCGGCTTGCCGGCAAACACCTCTGGCGGGAACGCTTTGAGGACATCAACGCCTACGAACGCTACCTCACGCGCAACGGCGTCGTCATCCGCAAGTTCTTCCTCCATGTCTCCCGCGAGGAGCAAAAGCGGCGGTTCCTGAGCCGGCTTGAAGAGCCGCAAAAGAACTGGAAATTTTCCATGGCCGACGCCGCCGAACGGGAGCGTTGGGACGACTACATGCACGCCTACGAGCAGACCATCCGGCACACCGCCACCCCGCATTCCCCGTGGTATGTGGTGCCTGCCGACAACAAATGGTTTACGCGGCTGGTCGTGGCAGACGTCATTGTGGACACGCTCAAATCCCTCAACCTCGCCTTCCCCAAAGTGGACGCCGCCCAGCGCAAGGAGCTTGCCGCCGTCCGCGAAACGCTCTTGAAGAGCAAGTAGGGGCTCACGCATCTAAATTAGAGCATCTCTCAAAAAGAATTTCCGTTATTCGATGGGAGCGCCGTGGGTTGGCGCGCAAGGCGCAAGCGAAGCGGCTGTATTTTCCATACTGCCCGAGCTTGCAACGCAGCGCGACGGCCCACGCCGCCCCGGCGAATAGGAAATTCTTTTTGAGAAACGCTCTAAAAGGCAGAAGAGAATCTGGAACTCAGGAACTCAGGAAAAGTCAGGAAATACTCTTTACGATCCCTTCCTGGCTTCCTGATTATTTTTGTCTTTTTCCTGGGTTCCTGAGTTCCAGATTGATTGGAGATGCGTAAGCCCTGCTTCGCAACGGATTTCAGATTGACGGTGGAGTTCAGGGAATTAGACTGAGCATCGAGATGGGCTTAATCCGACAATTATTCTGGCTGGCGCTCTTTCTGTTCGCCACGCTCTGCTTTGTGGTTCTCTTTGAAAAGGGCCCCACAAATTTTGTTTCCAACGTGCAGAAGCAAGCCGTGGAACTCAGCCGCGCCGTGCAGGAGCAGGTTGCCTCTCAGTCCACCCCCAAAAAACCGTAGAGAACGGGCTTGGGTGCGCCCGTTTGAGGATTTTTTCGCTCATCCTTAAAAATGCCGTTTGCCATCGGGCAAAATACTGTAACTTCAGGGCACACCCACACCTCCTTCATGAAATTCCGCCTTGCCCTGACCTGCCTTGCCGCCGCCACACTCGCTTTCACCGGTTGCGATAAAATCAAGACAACCCTTCATCTGAAGCCGAAGCCGACTCCCGCAGTCGCCACGCCCGCGCCCACTCCAAAGCCGACTCCCGCGCCCACGCCCCGGATCACGGCCAACCGCAACGCCGGGGTCATCGTCCTTTGCTACCACCGTTTTGAAGAAGGCATCACCAACCCGATGGTCTTGAAACCGGCGGAGTTTGAGCAGCAGATGCAGGCCATTCAAGACAACGGCTTCACAGTCATCTCCATGCAGGACTTCCTGGCCTGGCGGCGCGATGAAAAGGAAATTCCCACCAAGAGCGCCCTCATCACCATCGACGACGGCTACGTCTCCGGCTATGAGACCGCCTGGCCGATCCTGAAAAAATTCGGCTACCCGTTCACGATGTTCGTGTACGTCAACTACATCGGCACCGGCGGCAAGTCCGTCAGTTGGGATCAGTTGGCTGAAATGCGCGATGCGGGTGTGGAAATCGGCTGCCACAGCTACAGCCACCAGAACTTGAGAGGCCATGGGGCGCTCTTTAGCAAACAAGCCGCCGAAGAGGTCAAGCGCATGGGCTACGACGCCTGGGTGCGCAAGGAAATGATCGACTCCAAAAAGCTCATCGAACGTCAACTGGGCATCAAAGTCTCCACCTTCGCCTATCCCGGCGGCTTCTACAACGACGGCGTGCGCGCGATCATCAAGGAGGCCGGCTATGAGGCCGCCTTCATCACCTACGGCATGCGCAACGGCTTCGCGAGCCCCGGCTTCGATGTGATTGGACGTTACGGAGTCGAGGCCAACAAACCCAAGACCTTCCAGGATGCCATGGCGATGGTCGGCGGCGGAGTCGGGCCGGGCATGTATGCCGATGCGCCTGCGGAAACGCACACCAGCAGCGCCTCTGCGCTGGAAACGACGCCTGCCGATGGCGCGACCGTCTCAGAGTCCAAACCGCTCATCAAAGCCGTGCTCACCAACATGGGCGCCATTGACGCGGGCAGCGTCGAGATGCGCATCAGCGGCTTCGGGCCGGTGCCTGCCAAATTCGACGCCGCCACCCAGACCGTGAGCTTCCAGCCCACCGCCCAAGCGTTGCGCGACAAGGAATACACCGTCATCGTCTCCGCCAAAGTCGGCGGCAAAAAGACCGAAGCCCGCTGGAGCTTCAAGTTCGACCCCGCAGCCAAGAACTAAAGAGGTCTCGCGCAAAGGGCGCAAAGAACGCAAAGGGTAGGGACGGCACTCCGTGCCGTCCCTACCTCCTCGTTCCCAAGCTCCAGCTTGGGACTGCCCTGCTGCGTAGCAGCTTCGTAAACCGCGAAGCGCACTTTGCAGAGCCCCGAAGGGGATAATGCACCTGTCCCCGAGGCTCCCGCCTCGTCCGCGTGGATGCCAACCCCGGCCTGATCTCCACGCGGTGCTCTCAATGCAAACAACACCTCCTCGCGCCTTTGCGGCTTTGCGCGAGTCAAATCCGTATTTTCACACCCTAAAATTCCCCTTTTTCTCCGCCCGGCATTCCTGTTAGGATTTGCGGTTCAGTGAAAATCCTTCGTTCGCCTTCGTCCGCTGCGCGTGTTTGCCGCAGTGTTTCACGTCCCCTTGTGTTTGTGCCGACCATGGGGGCGCTTCATGAGGGGCATCTCTCGCTCATCCGGCGCGCACGGCAACTGGCCGGGCCCAAGGGCACCGTGGCGGTGAGCATTTTTGTGAACCCGACACAGTTCGGGCCGAAGGAGGATTTGTCGCGCTACCCCCGTCCCCTCGAGGCGGACATGGCCAAGTGCCGCGCCACCGGGGTCGATCTCCTCTTTCTTCCCGAGGCGGCGGCATTTTATGCGCCGGATCATTCGACGTGGGTGGATGAAGCGCTCCTCAGCACCGGGCTTTGCGGTGCGTCCCGGCCGGGGCACTTCCGCGGGGTCTGCACGGTGGTGGCAAAACTCTTCCACCTCGTCGCGCCGGACGTTGCGGTCTTTGGCAAAAAGGACGCCCAGCAGCTCGCCATCCTCCGCCGCATGGTGCGGGATTTGGATTTCCAGATCAAAATTGTCGGCGTGGAGACCCACCGCGAAGCGGACGGCCTGGCGATGAGTTCGCGCAATCAATATCTTGGCGCTGAGGAACGTGCGGCGGCGCCGGTGCTGCGCCGGGCCTTGCTGGAAGCCCGCGCGGCAGCCAAGGCGGGCGTGACCGCACCCGCCAAGCTGCGGGCGCGCGCGGTGAAGATGATCCAGCGCGCGCCGCTGGCTCGCATCGATTACGTGGAAGCCGTGGACGCAGAAACGCTCACCAAACCAACCTCAAAAACCCGCAAACTCTTGATTGCCGTGGCGGTGTTTTTCGGCAAGACACGCCTCATCGACAACATTGAGGTCTCCCTTAAATGAGAACATACGACTTTGTAGTATTGGGTAGCGGGATTGCCGGGCTGAGTTTTGCGCTCAAGGCGGCGCAGCACGGCAGCGTGGCGCTCATCACCAAGCGCACCGGCGCGGAGTCCAACACCGCCCATGCCCAGGGAGGCGTGGCGTGCGTGACGAGCGGGGAGGATTCGTTTGACCTGCACGTGCGCGACACGCTCGAAGCGGGCGCCGGACTATGCAATGAGGCGGTGGTGCGGACGATTGTCACCGAGGGGCCCGCCCGCATCCAGGAATTGATGGAACTCGGCGTGCACTTCGATGAGCGCGATCTGGAAGGCGGCGAGCGGGAGATCGACCTCGGACGCGAGGGCGGCCACTCCAAGCGTCGGATCTTGCACGCGCGCGACGCGACGGGGCGGGAAATCGAGCAGTCGCTCTTGCGCGCCGCCCAAGCCTCACCGCGCATCGACCTCCTGGAAAATCACATGGCGGTGGATCTCCTCACCACCGGCAAGCTCGGCTTCGCCACGGAAGACCGCTGCGTGGGCGTGTATGTTCTCGACGAAGCGAGCGGCGCGGTGGAGACGTTCCGCACGGATCGCCTCATCCTCGCCACCGGCGGCTGCGGCAAGGTCTATCTCTACACCACCAACCCGAATGTCGCGACCGGCGACGGCGTGGCCATGGCCTGGCGCGCGGGGGCGACCATCGCCAACATGGAGTTCATCCAGTTCCACCCGACGTGCCTGTTTCATCCGGCGGGGAGTTCCTTTCTCATCAGCGAGGCCGTGCGCGGGGAGGGGGGCAAGCTCGTGGATCGCAAGGGACGCGAGTTCATGGGCAAATACCATCCCAAGGGGGCGCTTGCGCCGCGCGACATCGTGGCGCGGGCCATCGACGCCGAGATGAAGCGCACCGGCGCGCCGTGCGTCTACCTCGACATCAGCCACAAGCCCGCGGAATTCGTGCGGGAACGCTTTCCCAACATTTACGAGACGTGCCTCAAGCTCGGCATCGACATCACCCAAGCGCCCATCCCGGTCGTGCCCGCCGCCCACTACCAATGCGGCGGCGTGCTGACCGACGCCAACGGCGCGACCAGCCTGCGCGGCCTCTACGCCATTGGCGAGGTGGCCTGCACCGGATTGCACGGGGCGAACCGGCTTGCCAGCAACTCGCTGTTGGAGGCGGTGGTTCTGGCGCACCGGGCCATCGCGCATGTGCTCGTGGATGTTCCCTTCAACGGCCACCCGCCGCATCTCATCGAGCTGCCCGAATGGGTGAGCGGCGATGCGCACGATGTGGACGAGATGGTGGTGATCTACCACAACTGGGACGAAATTCGCCGCCTCATGTGGGATTACGTTGGCATCGTGCGCACGGACAAACGACTGCGCCGTGCGAGCACCCGACTGCGGAGCCTGTTGCGGGAGATTCAGGAATTTTACTGGGATTTCAAGGTGAACACCGACCTGCTGGAACTCCGCAACCTGGCGACCGTGGCCGCGCTCATTGTCGATTGCGCGCTGCGGCGCAAAGAGAGCCGGGGACTGCACTACACCCTCGACTACCCCGAGCCCGACGACCGCCATTGGCACAAGAATACGGAAATGCACTGGTTTTAGAGCAGTTTCGATTTAATTTGTCGCATGCTCTTCGGCGGCGTGGGCCGTTGCGGTGCATTTCGAGCTCACGTGCACCGTAGGTGCGAACCGTTTTTCAGGGGCAGTATAAAAATACAGCCACGGCGCTCAAAAAGCCCCGCACCAACCCACGCCGCTCTCAGATCATTGCGCCAAATGAACCCGAAACTGCTCTAGGCATCGGCTAACCGAAGTATAGTTAGAGCGTTTCTCAAAAAGAATTTCCTATTCGCCGGGGCGGCGTGGGCCGTCGCGCTGCGTTGCAAGCTCGGGCAGTATGGAAAATACAGCCGCTTCGCTTGCGCCTTGCGCGCCAACCCACGGCGCTCCCATCGAATAACGGAAATTCTTTTTGAGAGATGCTCTAACCCGCAGGGTTTATAGACAATAGCCGGGGGTTGAGCGCAGCGACACCCCCGGAATATCGCGATGAGCTTCTCACCCCGGAGGGGTGGCAGATCAAACGTCCGCCGCCCGCTCCCGCTGCGTTACTCGGGAGAGGGGATGCGTTACCAAAATCCTGTTTTCGCCGACTACTTTGCCGACCCGTTCATCTGGAGGGTGGGCGACGAGTATTTTGCGGTCGGCACGGGTCGGGAGGAAGCGGGCGGCGTGGATGAAACGGCGGGCTGGGTTTTCCCGCTGCTGCATTCGCGTGACTTGGTGCATTGGAAGCGGGTGGGGGAGGCCCTGGAGCGGCCCAATCCCTCCCTCGGGGACACATGTTGGGCTCCCGAGGTGGCCGCGCAAAATGGCAACCACTGGTTGTATTATTCAGTAGGTTTTGGCGATAAAAACCATCAAATCCGCGCAGCGGTTGCGGATGGCCCCACGGGGCCGTACCGGGATGCGGCAATGAACCCGCTGGTGGCTCCAACGAACCCTCCATTTGCCATCGACCCGCATCCGTTCCGCGACGACGACGGGCAGTGGTATCTCTTTTACGCGCGCGATTTTTTGGATTCCGGCGGCGGGCTGCGCGCGGGAACAGCAATCGTCGTGGATCGGTTGGAGCGCATGGATCGCGTGGTGGGAGAACCGTGCGTGGTGGTGCGCGCCCGCAATGATTGGCAGCGCTTCCTGGCCAACCGCCCCATGTATGGCGGCGTGTATGACTGGCACACCCTGGAGGGGCCGTGCGTGGTGAAACACGGCGGGCGCTACTACTGCTTCTACAGTGGCGGGCGTTGGGAGAACGAAAGCTACGGGGTGGATTACGCGGTGGCGGATCACGTCCTGGGGCCGTATTCCGACGCCGGGAACGAAGCCGGGCCGCGCGTGTTGAAGACGGTGCCGGGGAAAGTGCTCGGGCCCGGCCACAACAGCCTCGTCACAGGCCCGGATGGCGAACCCTACCTGGCCTACCACGCTTGGGACGCCGCAATGACCGGGCGGCGCTTGTGCATCGACCGCCTCCATTGGACACCGGAGGGACCGCGTTGTGAGGCGACGGAATAAATCCGTGTTTGCCGAGAAAAACCAGTGAATACATACAGTCTGAAAGCCGGGCTTTAGCCGGCGTTTTTATCTTTGCCACCAGCTTCAGCTGGTGGTTTCCAGGCAAACTTACTCCCCAGCCGGCTTCAGCCGGGCTTCTCCCGTTGACAAGAAAAGCCCGGCTAAAGCCGGTTGGGAGATAGGGTGAAGGCAACGGATTTGGGAAGCAAAGTCTCATTGACACCGGGCTTCAGCCCGGTGCCCTAAAACAACCCGGCATCAGCCGTTTCAACGGCTTCCTTTTGCCCATGCAAACCCAGAGACAAGCCGTTAGAGCGTTTCTCAAAAAGAATTTCCTATTCGCCGGGGCGGCGTGGGCCGTCGCGCTGCGTTGCAAGCTCGGGCAGTATGGAAAATACAGCCGCTTCGCTTGCGCCTTGCGCGCCAACCCACGGCGCTCCCATCGAATAACGGAAATTCTTTTTGAGAGATGCTCTAAAACGGCTCTTGCCAACCGCAGCTTTCCACCGGGCTGAAGCCCGGTGTTCATGAGAACGTCCGATTCCTCTTAAAGCGTCCGATCTCTTTTTCTTTTCCTGAGTTCCTGATCTCTTAATTCAGGCGCTTGGGTCGCAAATCCAAGAAATCCGTGGACGAACGGGGCATTCCCGGCATAAGTTACGTCTCTTTTTTCCGGCAATCCGGATCTATTACAGAGAAAGCAAACCGCGTACGTTCTATGATTTCACACCTTTTCACCACCCTGGCCCAAGCCGCCCCTGCCGCCCCGGCAGGCAATTCCACTTACTTCTTCCTCCAACTCATCGCCTTGGGGGTGGTATTCTATTTTCTCCTCATCCGCCCCCAGCAGAAGCAGGCCAAAGAGAAAGCCCTGCTGATCTCCGCCGTCAAGGCGGGCGATAAAGTCGTCATGAACAGCGGCCTGCACGGCATCGTCTCCCATGTAAAAGAGACCACCATCCTTTTGAAAGTGGCTGACAATGTAAAACTGGAATTTGACAAGGCCGCCATCGCCGCCGTTCTCAAAGCCTCCTCCGAATCCTAAAAACCACCCCCCAAAAACCACGGGTTTTCTCCCTTTGTCCATGAGCTCCAATCCCACCCTGACCTTCCTCGCCGGTCTCCTCGGCCTGATCCTCTTCTTCTGGTATTTCGTCACCGATTACCCCCAGCGTCGCCGCATTCTCGGCACCATCCTCACGCTGCTGGTCATCGCCATTTGCATTGATTCCTTCTGGCCGCAGCGGGTGCAAAAGCAGCAAACGATCAATCCCGTCATTTCCGACGCCAGCAAGGCGCCCGCCCCGGCGCAGCCGCTCCCCTACGAGTACAAGCAGAAAATCAACTTCGGCCTCGACCTCAAAGGCGGCACCTCCTTCCTCATCCGCTTGAAGAAGGAAGAAGGGCGCACGCCCACCAAGGAAGTGCTCGACCAAGCCGTGGAAGTCATCCGCAAGCGCGTGGACGCCTATGGCATCGGCGAGCCGGTGATCACCCCGGAAGGGGCGGATCGCATCCTGGTGCAAATCCCCGGCCTCGAAGCCGAGAAAATCGCCGAAGCCCGCGAGCAGCTCAAGAAAGTGGCCAAGCTGGAATTCCGCTTGGTTCACCCGCAGAGCGAGCAAATCCTCGCGGCCATTGAAGAGGGACAAGCGCCCATTCCTCCCGGCTACCAGATTTTTACAGAGGAAACCACCCGCAATGGCAAAACCCAGGAGAGCAAGCTGCTCGTCCACAGCAAGATCGACATTGAAGGCAAGTATGTGAAGAGCGGCACGCCGATGTTTGGGCAGGAGGGCTACGGCGTCTCGCTCCAGTTCACCCCGGAAGGAGCCCATCTTTTCGGCCAACTGACCTCGAAACACGTGGGCGAACGGTTCGCCATCATCCTGGACGGCAAAGTGCAGAGCGCCCCTGTCGTTCGGGACGCCATTTGGGGTGGCAGCGCTCAAATCACCGGGCGTTTCACCCAGCAGGAAGCCCACAATCTGGCCAGCGTTTTGGAAAACCCGCTCTCCGTTCCCGTGGAAGTGGAAGAAGAGCGGAGCGCCTCAAGCACCTTGGGTGACGACGCCATCCGCAGCGGCATCTACGCGGGGCTCTTTGGGCTTGCGGCGGTTTTGGTCGTCGTGGCCCTCTACTATCGCCTGGCCGGGTTGATCGCCATTCTCGCGCTGCTGGTCAACGTCGTCATCCTGCTCGGGATCATGGGCATGTTCCACTTCGTGCTCACGCTGCCGGGGATCGCCGGTATCATTCTCACCATCGGCCTCGCCGTGGACGCCAACGTGCTGATCTTCGAACGCTTGCGCGAAGAACTCGCCGCAGGCAAATCGTTCCCGGCATCCATTCAGGGGGCGTATGCCAAGGCATTCACCGTCATTTTCGACGCCAACGCCACCACGCTCATCACGGCGGGCATCCTCTTCTGGTACGCAGCGGGCCCCGTGAAAGGCTTCTCGATCACGCTGATCGTCGGCGTCATCGCCTCGGTTTTCACGGCAATGATCGTCGGACGCAACTGCTTTGACTGGGCCATCAACAGCTTCGGGTTGAAGGGGGTCAAGATGCATCACCTTATCTCGGATAAGATGAACATCGACTTCCTCGGCAAACGCCGCCTTTGGATCAGCATTTCCCTCTCGGTGATCGCCATCAGCATCGCCTGCTTCGCGATTCGCGGGGAGAAAAACTTCGGCATCGACTTCCGCGGCGGCGACATGCTCGTGCTCCAGGCCAAGAGCGACGTGACCGAAGCACAAGTGCGCGGCGAACTCGCCAAGATGGGGCTGGCAGATTCCGTGGTTCAAAAAGAACACGAGGCGGGCGGCAACGATTACATCTCCATCCGCAGCCGCAACGGCACCGCGGCGGACATCGAAAAACACCTCACCACCGCCCTGCCGCAGGCCGGGTTCCAGCAGCATAAATACGACCACGTGGGCACGCTGGTGGGCGGCGAACTCGCCCGCAACTCCGCCATCGCGCTCGCGCTGGGGATTCTCGGGATTCTGCTCTACGTCACCATCCGCTTTGAACTCTCGTTTGCCGTCGGCGCGGTCGTCGCGCTGCTGCATGACGTCATCATCACCGTCGGCGTGTTTGCGTTGTTCGGACGCGAGCTTTCGCTGGTCATGGTCGGCGCAATTTTGACCATCGCCGGTTACTCCATCAACGACACCATCGTCGTCTATGACCGCATCCGCGAAGGCCTGCACAGCGGGCGCAAGGGAAGCATCCAGGACATCATGAACGCCTCCATCAATGAGACGCTCTCGCGCACCTTGCTCACCTCCGGGTTGACCTTCCTCTCCGTGGCGGCGCTCTTCTTCTTCGGCGGCGCAACACTCAACGACTTCGCGTTCGCCATCATGATCGGCATCATCGTCGGCACCTACTCCTCCATCTTCATCGCATCGCCCATCGTCCTCTGGTGGAGCCGCAGCACCGGCGAAAACCTCGCCAAGGCGGTGCAGAAGAAGGGCGAATCGCCCGCGGTGGACGCGTAAAAACAATAGGACGCATCATTGCTTTCCAAAATAAACGGGATCGCGGACAGGGTGTTTGATTTGATGGGGGTTTGAGGGG
>JBAXQF010000004.1:0-48775 GCA_037131875.1 Verrucomicrobiota bacterium | reverse complement strand
AACGGCCTTCGCCGCCCCAAGACGCGGCTATAGTTTTTGGTAAATTGCTCTAGTTAGATGCGTTTTTGATTTTTCTCAGGGCAACTATTTCCCCGTGGTCGCCGGGGTCTCTTTCTGCGGAACCAACTTTCGCCAAGGCAGATCCTGGATGTCGAAGAAGGAGACGTAGAGGATGAAGCCGATGAGGAGTAGCGCGCAGGCGCTTTGGACGGCTTCCAGCACTTTGATGTTCACCGGTTTGCGGCGGATGCCTTCGATGAACGCCAGGAGGATGTGGCCGCCGTCCAGGATCGGGAACGGGAGCAGATTCAGGAGGGCGAGGTTGACGTTGAAGAAGACGCTGAACCAGAGCGCCTTGCGCCAGCCCTGTTCGTCCTCAAACATGGCGTAATAGATGCGCCCGATGCCCACGGGGCCGCTGAAATGCTGGGCTTTCACGTCGCTCTTGGGCGAGAAGAGCGCGCCGAGCATGTTGCCGATGGAACTGACGCTGTCGACGATCTGCTGCGTGGGCGTGGGGTAGTCGAGCGTCAGTTTGCGATCCCACGCAATGCCGATGCGCGGGCGCGTTTTGCCTTGCTCGGAGGGAAGCTGTTTGGGCTGGATGCTGAAGTGGAGCGACTCCGCGCCGCGTTGAATGGTGAGCGCGACCGGCTTGTCGGGGTTGTCGATGAGCGTCTCCAGCAACACCTCCGGGGTGAAGATCGGGGTGCCGTTCACATGGGTGATGGTGTCGCCGGGCTGGAGCCCCGCTTCGGCGGCGGGCGTGTTTGGCTCCACGGTGCCGATTTTGGTGGAGAGCGCCGGAGCGATCTGCACCGCGCGCAATCCCGCCCGCTCCCAGCTTTTGTGGGATTCCTTGATCCAGCCGGACTCGACGGTGAGGGTTTTGCCGTTGCGGTCGATTTCAAACGCGATTTTCTCCCCTTCGCTGCGGATGACAAACCAGCTCACGCTGTTGATCATGCCGGTGAAGCGTTTGACGGGGTGGCCGTCCACTTTGAGGATGCGGTCGCCGGGGAGCAGCCCCGCTTTTTCGGCGGGCGAACCGGGTTCCACGTAGCCGATGGTGGTGTTCTTGTCGCTTTCGTACACCGGCTTGCCCACCACCCAGACCGCGCAGGCCAGCAAAATGGCGAAGAGGAAGCTGAAGAGCGGGCCCGCGAAGGCGACGAGGGTTTTGTCGAAGGCGGAAATGGGCGGGAGCGTCTCGCGCGGCACGTCGGCTTCGCCTTCGATCATGTCCATCGGGGCGAGCTGCGGCAGCTTGACGAAGCCGCCCGCCGGGATGGAGCCCAGGGAATAGACCACGCCGTTGATCTCCTTTTTCCAGAGCGGTTTGCCAAACCAGACGCCAAACTCCTCGATCTTGAGCCCGCGCCACCGGGCCGCCAGGAAGTGCCCGAGTTCATGGACAATGATGATCAGGTTGAAAAGCACGACGACTTCCAACAGGACGAAGAGGAAATTTAGAAGGTGAAGCACGGTGGACATAAAGTTTTAAAAGGTTTCGCGCAAAGGACGCAAGGGACGCAAAGAGAAGAAGGGTGCGGATAGTCTCGTTCCCAATCTCCTGATTGGGAATGCCGCTGTCCGCGAAACTCTGTTTCGAAAACCGCGCCCGAGGCGATGGGCTACCTGTGGGGAAACAGAGTTTCCAAGACAAGTGCGTTTCCAATCGGGAGATTGGGAACGAGGAGCCTCACACGAAGGCACGAAGGCACGAAGGGGGACAAAAGAAATCTCTTCTTCGTGCCTTCGTGCCTTCGTGCCTTCGTGTGAGAATAAAAAGCCGTTCATTTTCCTGCCGCGCAAAGCTTGGCGATTTGTTCCGCCGCGCGGGCGCGCGCCCAGTGGTCGGCTTCGACTATAGCATCGAGCGGCGCGTGCGCAACGGCCCGGTGGGCCTCCATGACAGCGGCGACGGTTTTCCAGATGCCGGGGAAGGAGAGGCGGTGTTTCAGGAACGCAGCAACGGCGATTTCGTTGGCGGCGTTGAACACGGCGGGGAGCGTGCCGCCGGTTTCGCCCGCGTGTCGGGCCAGGTCGAGCGCGGGGAAGACGTCGCAGCGCGGCGCTTCAAATTCCAGCCGGGCGAGCTGCGCGAAATCGAGCGGGGGCAGGGTGTTGGGGACGCGCTCGGGCCAGGTGACGGCGTATTGGATGGGGAAACACATGTCCGAGTGGCTCAACTGGGCGAGCACGGAGCTGTCCACAAATTCCACCATCGAGTGGACGATGCTTTGCGGGTGGACGACCACGTCGATGCGGGCCATCTCGACGTTGAAAAGCCAGCGGGCCTCGATCATTTCCAGGCCTTTGTTGAAGAGCGTGGCGGAGTCAATGGTGATCTTTGCGCCCATGTTCCACGTGGGGTGCTTGAGCGCCTGGGCCGGGGTGACGCTCTCCAGGCTCTCCGCGGGCGCTGTGCGGAACGGGCCGCCGCTGGCGGTGAGGATGAGGCGGCGCACGTGGGCCGGGTCGCGCCCTTCCAGGCATTGGAAGATGGCATTGTGCTCGCTGTCCACCGGCAGGACGTTGACGCCTTTACGCCGCGCGGCTTCCATCACGATCTCCCCCGCCATGACAAGAATTTCCTTGCTGGCGATGGCGATGTCTTTGCCCGCTTCAATGGCCGCCAGCGCGGGGCGCAGCCCGCCGATGCCCACGATGGCGATGAGCACCATGTCCGCCTCGGGAAGGGTCGCCAGTTCCAGCAGCCCCTCTTCGCCCCGCAACACTTTGCGACAGTTCCCCAGCGCACCCGGCGTGGGGGAGGCTGCATCGGTAATGCAGAGGGTGGCCTCGGGGAATTGCTCCGCGAGTTCTTCCAGCTTGGCCAGATTGCGGTGCGCCGAGAGGCCGACAATCCGCATGCGCTGCGGAATATCCCGGGCGACTTTCGCGGCGCTTTGACCGATGGAGCCTGTGGCTCCTAGAACGACAATGTTTTTCATCCCACTCCAATCACGGCTCTAAGGTAGAAAAAGAGGAGCGGCGCGGTAAAGAGCAGACTGTCGATGAGATCGAGCGCCCCGCCGATTCCGGGCAGAAAGCGGCCCGAGTCCTTCGTGTCCGTGCTCCGCTTGAGGATGGATTCCGCCAGGTCGCCCACGATGGCGGCAAACCCGAGCACCAACCCGAGGACGGTGGCGTGCGTCCCGTTGAGGTAACTCAGATGCTTGGGCATGAGGGCAAGCATCCCGTAGCTGCCCAGCAGGGAAAAACCCAATGCGCCAAAAAAGCCCTCCCAGGTTTTCTTGGGGCTGATGTGGGGAACCAGCTTGTGTTTGCCAATGGCGGAACCGGTAAGATAAGCGCCCATGTCACTGAACTTGGTCACGACAATCAGGTAGAGGACGTAAAACTGGCCGGTGACGTGGCCGTCCACCGAACGCGGCAGCAGGTAAACGATTTTGTTCAAGAAATTGAACATCCAGATGACATAGAGCAGGCCAAAGAGGGTGAAAGCCATCGTTGGCAGCGGCGAGACCTCTTGCAGACCCTTGAACATTTGCCGGGTGAAGACCGTCAGCAGGAAGGCGACCAAGGAGATCATTTCCCAATCGTAGGACTGCGAGGGCCCCACGGAGCGGTAATAATGGAAGGAACCGGCCAGCATGAGCGCCCCACACACCATGCCGACCCCCTTGAAGTTCGGGAGCCCCTTGTGGTCGAGCATCCGGTAGAACTCCCACAGCCCGGCCATGCCCACCGCAGAAAGCAGGGCAAAGAAGCCGAGTTCATAACCGGAGAAAATAGTCCACAACACCGCCGTCCAAAGGACAAGGGTGCTGGCAAGTCGGGATAGAAAGATTTGGAGCATTCCGGGAAACTGCGCGACAATCCCGGAATGGCCCAGGAATGGCAAGAGGGAAGTTGAGGGAGGGGGGAGGCATTTAGCCGCATCTGCTCTCGTATCGCCTTGGGCGATGCATTATAATGGGGCGATGATTTCTTCTCCATCGTGGCTTTGGCATGGCACTGCGTTCGTTCCGTGCCGTGGCGTCCCGGTCGCGGATCGCGGGTTCCGCTACGGGATGGCGCTGTTTGAGAGCCTGGCTGTTCGCAACGGGCGGGTGGAGTTCTTGGACGCCCATTTGGCACGGCTGGCGAGCGCTTGCAGCCAGTGCGCCTGGCCGCTGGACCCCTCCATACTGGTGCGTGCCGGGGAGCAGCTTCGCCAAATGGAGGGCCCCGCGTTTGCCCGCATCTATGTGACGGCTGGGGAAGGCGGGCCTGCCGACCCCGTGACAACGCCACAGGTCGTTTTGTTGGCGGAACCGAGGAGCGCGCCCGCGCCGGAACCTTGCCGGGTGGGACTGCATCCCGAACCGTTCCTGCCGCTCCTGGGCGGCCTCAAGACCGCGAATTACTGGGCAAACCTTGCGGCGTTGCAAACGGCGCGCGCCGCCGGGTGCGACGAGTCGCTCTTGGTCAATCCGCATGGCGAACTGATCTCCGCGTGCATGGCGAATGTCTTTATCGAGTGGGAGGGACAACTTGTAACGCCGCCCACTGCCAGCGGCGCGCGGGCCGGGGTGGTGCGCGAGTGGGTCATGGGACGGCGCACCGTGGTGGAGCGCACGCTCACCCGGGCGGATTTGGCTGGCGTCACCGGTTGTTTTCTGACGAGCAGTTGGGCCGGGGTGCGGCCCGTGGCGGCGCTCGACGGCAGACCGCTCGATACGGCGCTGGCCGAGGCGCTGCGCACGGAGTTTTTCAACCGGGAGTAAGCAGATGCCGCGTCCACTGATCCAACAACTTCCCGAACTGCACCTCTCTCCGGCGGAGGTTGCCGCGCGCTTGCGGCATTTGCCCGGAATGGTTTTCTTTGACACGGCGCGCGATGCTGCGGACGGCGAGGCGCTTTCGCTTCTTGCCGCCGAGCCTGCGCTCGTGATGGCGGGACACACCGAGGCGGACTGGGCCGCGCTGCGGGATGCCGTGGTCGCGAGACAAATCTCTGGCGTCGCTCCGGACAAGGTGCCGTGCGGGTTCGCAGCGGGCACGGTGGATTACGACGGCGCGTTTTGCTTCGGGTTTTACGACCGGTTGCTGGCGTACGGGCATGCAGAGAGCACATGGGTTTCGACGGGGGGCGCGTATGCGGAATGGGCTGATTTACTTGCAGGGAAGGACGAGGTGGGCGCCTTGCTGTCTTGCGGCTTCGCGCCGACAATGCCCCGCGCGGATTTCCTGCGCATGGTGGAGCGCGCCCAGCAATACATTGCTGCGGGGGATATTTATCAGGTGAACCTCTCCCACCGTTTCACCGCGCCGTGGACTGGCGATGCCTTTGCTTTTTACACGGCCCTGCGTTGCGCTTCGCCCGCGCCGCATGCGGCGTTCCTTGCGCTCAACGGGCGCGCCGTGCTCTCCTCCTCGCCGGAGCTGTTTTTGCGCATGAGCGGACGCCATATCGTGACCCGCCCGATCAAGGGAACACGCCCGCGCCGTATGGATCCGGTGGCCGATGCCAGGAGTGCCGGGGAACTTGTCACCTCGGCCAAGGAAATCGCGGAGCTCATCATGATCACCGATCTGGAACGCAACGATCTGGGCCAGGTTTGCGACTTCGGTTCGGTCGCCGTGAGCGAGTTGCTCAAGCTGGAGCGCTTTGAGCAGGTCTTCCATCTGGTTTCCACCGTGGAAGGGCGGCTGCGCCCGGAGATCGATGTTGTCACCGCGTTGCGCGCCTGTTTCCCCGGCGGTTCCATCACGGGCGCGCCCAAAAAGCGGGCCATGGAAATCATTGCCGAACTGGAGCCGGAACCGCGCGGCCTCTACACGGGAGCCCTCGGCTATTTCGGATTCAACGGCGAGAGCCAGTTCAGCATCGCCATCCGCACGGTGGTGATCGAGAACGGCGCGGCGCACTTCCATGTCGGAGCCGGGATTGTTGCGGATTCCCAGCCGGAATGCGAATGGCAGGAGACGCTGGACAAGGCGGCGGGCATTCTGAGCGCAGCGGAAAAACGTGCAATGCGGGGGTAGGATCTTCCGCAACTTCCCTTGCTCCCGGCAGCGAATCCCTTTTGCAAAAAAGGGGGGCGCAATGCCAAGCACGATGACACGAACGGTGGGATTTCTTTCTCTGCTGGGGGCGCTGGCGGCGTGTTGCAGCGATGCTCGCCCCTGTGTCTCCGGGCAGGTGCGGCCCCGTCCCATCTATGTCGCCCCGGAAGCGTTTTGCGCCTTGGAGGAGGAGATCGACGGGCTCAACCACCGGTTCGCTCCGTATGTGAGCGCCATGGATCATTGCGCCTTCCCCCGGCGCGTTTGCAAGCGGCTCATCCGCGTCAACGACGACTTGCAACACGTTAACGCGGAGATGATCAGCCGGGAGGTCGCGCCGAAAAACATCGCGCGCCAACTCGCCCGTATCGCCTCGGATCTGAATTGGATCGAGTCCAAAACCTGCGTGCCAGCGCTGCCGGATGCCTGCGGCAAAAGTCCGCGCGTCATGGCGGCTTCGCTCGATGCACAACTCGCCCCGGCCCATCAAGTGCGTCCCTTAACCCTGACCAAAGCTCCGAATGCCGTCGGCCACGAATTGCACCCCGATGCAGACCAGCACAAGGCCCATGAAACGCGTCAAGGCGTCCATGCCGTGGGGGTTCAGCCAACGGGCGACCCGCATTGAAGCGCGCAGGATCAGGAGCGAGAGCCAGGCGACGGAAAGAATCGCCAGGGCAACGACGGCGTAGCCGGTCGCTTTTTCGCCCCAGTTGGGCAGGGTGGTGATCTTGGTGGAAAAACCCATGATCACCGCAATGGAGCCTGCGCCCGTGAGACTCGGGAAGGCCAGCGGGATCAGCGTGTAATCCGTCTTCCCCGCAGCGTGCGGATTCTTCACCGGCGCGCTGGATTGTCCGGGAAAAAGCATGTGAAAGCCGAGATAGGCCACAATCAGCCCGCCCGCAATCCTCAACGCCGAGATGGAAATGCCAAAGAACTCCAGCAACACGCCGCCCAACAGCAGGGAGACCAGCATGATGACAATGGCGTTGCGAACCACCAGCGCGGCCTGCCGCCGCCGCTCCGCCTCACCAAGTTCCGCCGTGAGGCTCAGAAACAGGGGCACCGCGCCAAACGGGTTCACAATGGGAAATAATCCCGCAAAGGCCGCGAGGAAGGAGCCCGCGACGAGACTTAAGGAAGGAGTGACGAGCATGATGCGCGCGCAACGTAGCCCGGCTCCCCGTGCACCGCAACCCGTTCGCTCCTGAAAACAGCCGCAAAAATGGAGATGAGGTCGGGCAAGGTCTTTTGTTTTGCGCCTTTTTGCGGCTACTCCGGCCCGCTGCGCCACGCCACCAGGCCAAGGGCGACCAGGAGCGCCAGATCGCGCGTCAACGCCAGTCCGTAATGCGCTTCGCCATCCCCGGCGCCAAAGCAGCCGCAATCAATATTCAGCCCGCGCACCCATGCGCCGAGGAGCGCCGCGATAAAAACCAGCAAGAGCCCGCCCAAGAGCGCCAGCGCCCCCGCGTGCAGACGGCGGAGGATGAGGGCCGTTCCGCAAAAAATCTCCAGATACGGCAGATAATACGCCGCCGCCACCGCCACCAGGTGCGGCAGCAGTTGGTAGTTCTCAATCGATTTCAGAAACGCCGTGGGGTTCAGCGCCTTCCGTGTTCCCGCGAAAATAAAAAGCGCGCCCAGCGCGATGCGCAGCGCAGGCGTTCCCCAGCGCATCAATCCTTTTGTTTCCATGCCTTCCAACCTCCTTGCAGCACAAACACCGGGCCGAGCTTGAAATCGCGCAGCCGCTCGGCCACTTCGCGGCTGGCCTGCGCACCCGGCGAAGCGCAGTAGACAATGGCCGTCCGCTCCGGCTCCCAGGCTTCAAGCACCCTTGGCACGAGCTGCTCCCAGCCCTCCGCGTTGAGCGGAAGCGCGCCGGGGATGTGTTCGTTGCGGTATTCCGCCTCCGGGCGCGCGTCGATCCACAACGGCGGCGGCAGACGTTTGAGCGCGGCGGCGAGAGGGATCTCTCCTTCGCCTGTTTCCCGCAACGGAATCGAAAACCCGGCAACCGCTGCCGCAAAACCCGCCGCAAGCAACAGCGCGCCCGCCTGCTTCAACACCGTCCGCCATGGGGAAAGTCCTGCCATCGGAACGCGCGTCGGTTACTCCCCCTTGACCTGCGCATACGCCTGGAATGTCCGCGGCTCGTTGGCGCGCGACATCCCCTGGATGTTCAACACCGCCATGGCCTTGTGGCTCGTCCCCTCGGGCGTGACGGTGATCTTGTATTCGGACTTCTCCCCCACCGGCTCCAGTGTCGCGGCGAATTTCGGATCGCTCGAAGCCACACGGGTCAGCCGGGTTCCCGCCGGGAGTTTGACGAAAATCGTTTTCGCGCGGGGCGTTTCCCCAGCGCGCCAGAACACCAGCGACGGCTCCATCTTGACCGGCTCGCCAATGTGCGTGACCAGCGTCAAGACCGTGGCGGGATTTTCCCCCCGCACATTCACGCGGATCGACTTTGCTTGATCTCCCTTGCGCGATCCGATGGTGAAAACCGCTGTGAGATGGCCGGTTTCACCCGGTTGAAACATCTTTTTTTCAAGGCCCGCCGTCGTGCAGCCGCAGCTTGGCTTTACCGAGTCAATAGTGACCGGCTGTTTGCCGACATTGGTGAAGGTGAACTCCCCTTTTGCCGTTTTTTCCGATGGGCCGGGTTGCAGTTCGATGATTTTTTTATCCCAGCGCAGCGCCGACTGCGCCTGGGCGCAGCCAAGCATGGCAAGCAGGGCCAAAAGGGGAAGAATGGAGCGAGTCATCCAAGGGGAATCGCAACAAGGCGCCTGTTGCGGGGCAAAAAAGCGGCCCACAATGATCTTTTTGTCCTCCCGGCGAATTCTTCCCGGTTTTGCTTGCGGTTCTCTTCCGGTCGCGCATAGTAACCGTCCGCTTCGGCTTTTCCGGCTGAAGCACAGCACGGGGTGTAGCTTAGCTTGGTAGAGCGCCTGGTTTGGGACCAGGAGGTCGGAGGTTCGAATCCTCTCGCCCCGATTTCTCTGTAAATCAACGACTTACAGAAGCTCGCAGGGCTTTCTTAGACCCATGCTTAGACCTCTGCCAGCGCCGTTTTAGAGGTTTGAGGATGTTTCCTTTTTGATGCGGTTGCTTCTGCCTTGCATGGCGATGCCTCCTTTCAACCTCCACTAGAGCATTTTACAAAAAAATGTGGCCAGTGGCTTGGGAGCGCCGAAGGCTGGTGCAAGGCGGCTTGGCCCGCAGCGGCTGTGTTTGTAAACACAGCCCAAGGGACAAACGGTTTGCAACGGCCTTCGCCGCCCCAAGACGCGGCTATAGTTTTTGGTAAATTGCTCTAGGTGGCGAAGTCGCTGACTCCCTGCGCGCGAAGCTCCTTGATGCTTTCGATGACTCGCGTCCAATCCTCCTGCCAGATGGACACAGGCGAGGTTTCGTAGAGGGTGCGATAACGCGCTTCGTTTTCGGCCAGTTGCCGGGTGCGCTGGCGTATCCGTGTCTCCAGGCTGGCATTGAGGGCACGGATATCCTCCTCGGCTTTTTTGCCCGTCGTGATATCGCGGTTGCTGCCGCGTATGCCGAGATACTGCCCGTCTTCGGAGATGAGATCCAAACGATTTTGCCCCCGGCAATATCCCAGTCAAAGATGCCCACATGCCCGGCCTTCAACGCCAGCGCCGCACGCTCCTCGCTTTGCCGGGCGGTTTGCTCGCCTGTTGGCGGCCCGGTGGGTGCCTGTTCCTCGGTTGCCATGGTGAAATTTCATTTCAGGGGCGCGCCGCTTTGCGAAGGGTAAAGGTGACGGTGGTGCCCTTGCCGAGCGTGCTCTCGATCCGCACGCGCCCGCCCTGCAACTCCACCAGATGCTTGGTAATCGCGAGCCCGAAGCCCATCCCGGGGCTGGAGATGTCTCTTTGACCCGGCTCGAAAATCCTCTCCAGCCGTTCTGCCACGATGCCCATGCCGGTGTCCCGGACGGCGATCTCCACCTCCTCCCCCTTTTGGGCGCTGGTGACGGAGACCTCGCCCCCGGGGGTGTAGCGCAACGCATTGCCCACCAGATTCGCCAAAATGCGGTGCAGGGCGTCGGCGGAAGCCTCCACCTCCAGTTCCAGGGAGACCCGGTTGACAAGGAGGGTTTGGGCTTTGCGGGCGCTGAGTTGGAAGCGTTCCAGAACGTCGGCCACCACATCGTTGAGGCGGATCCGGCCCATGCGCAAACGGCTCGCCCCCGCAAGGGAATCGGCGAACTCGCGCATCGCCTTTTCCATCTCAAGGGAGAGGTTTTGCACGTTGCGCCCCAGCAACGCCAGGTTCTCCATCATCTCCGGGGTGCGCGCCTCGGGCGGCAGGGATTCGGCGATCTCCGCCGCCGCCAGGGCCACGGCTCCCAGCGGGGCGCGGAAATCATGCACGATGTAGGACATCTGCCGCGCTTCCCTTTCTTTGGTCATCTGCGCGCGCCGTACTCCGAAGCGCTCCAACGCCACCGTGGTCGCGGTGTCGATGACCTTGTCGAGGATGCCCCGGGCTGCATGGTCCAGCGGCTGGCCCGCCTCCCGGCAGACCGTCTCGATGACGCGGCGCAGCGCATGGAACTCCCGGGTCATCTGCACCACGTCAAACCCCTGTTCGGCGCGCGTGGTGCCGTGTTCCTTGGAGCGCAGGGTTTCCCGCATCTCCAAGAGTTGAGGCGAACCCTCCCCGCTCAGGGTTTCCACCAGCGTGTCGAGCAAATCCTCCAGTTTGTTATCCAGCAGGCTGCGCTCGATCTGCGTCCCAAAGATGAGCCGGCCCTGCACGCGCCAGACATCAATAATATGCGCCTTCTGCGAGGCAATCAGGCTGGTAAAAACGGCGAGTTTCGACTCCGGCTCCATACCAAGGAATCGTCCATGGCCAAAGGAATGCTCGTCCTATGCAAAAACCTTGTTCCATCTCCGATTTTCAGAGTGTGGCGCACACCCTCCACAAGGGCCAGCGCTTTGCCACCACCTTTTGCGATCTTAAAAACCACAAGGTCTTCGATGTCGTCCAAGGCCGATCCGGCTCCAACCTGGTCGCCTTCCTCCAAACCCTGCAGGGCCGCGAGCGCGTCCGCGTGGTCTGCATCGACCTCTCCAGCCCCTACCGCGCCTTGATCCGCCGCTGGTTCCCCAACGCCCGGATCGTCGCCGACCGCTTCCATGTCATCCGCGTCGTCATTCATCACTTCATGACCCTCTGCCGCCAGATCGCCCCGGAGATCAAGAACAGCTCCGGCTCGCTTGCCGTGCTGCGCAAAAACCCACACAACCTTACCGCCTCGCAGAAGCTGCGCCTGGATCGCCTTCTGGCGGCCTACCCAGCCTTCGTGCCGCTCTACGCGCAGATGCACCGCCTGCGCGATCTGCTCAACCGCAAACACCCATCCCGGCGCTCCTGCAAACCGCTCACCCGCGCGTTGATTGCCTTCATCGACCGGCTCGCCGCCAGTTGCTTCGAGCCTCTGATCACCCTCGCCAATACCCTCCGCTCCTGGGCCGAGCCCACCGCCTGCATGTGGCGCTTCTCAAAGAATAATGGCATCACCGAGGGCTTCCATCGCAAAATGAAGCTCATCCAACGCCGCGCTTACGGCTTTAGAAACTTTGAAAATTACCGACTGCGCGTCATCGCTCAATGCGGTTAATTTTCGAGGACTAACTTCAATCCGGTTCCCAAAATTTGGTGTAGACCCCCCTGTAGACCCAGCTTAACTGGAGCGGGTGACGAGACTCGAACTCGCGACGTCTTCCTTGGCAAGGAAGTGCTCTACCACTGAGCTACACCCGCGTTTTACGCTGCCTGCGCCCACAAACTTGGTGAGGCAGGGAGGGAAAACTAGGGGGAACCAGCCCCGCTTGCAAGCGATTTTTTGAGAGAAATGCGCTAAGAACAGCCCTGGCTGGTGCCGCACTCTGTGCAGCAGCCGCAGGCTCCCGCGCGGATCACTTTGTTGCTGCCGCAGTTGGAGCAGGTGACGTCCATATACATGTTGCCCAGAGCTTCCTTGACGCGATCAGCAAAGTCCGTGTGGTGGTTCTGGCCGCTGTGCCCATTGTGTCCGCCGTGCCCATTGGTGCCTTCGGAGTTGGCCCGGCTGGTGACTACGTCGACGACCTCTTTCTCACCCGTGCGCGAAAGGTCGGAGACGGGGCGGTTGACTGTCTTTTTATCGATCTCGGGCAACTCTTTCATCGGCAGCTCGGGCTGCGTTTTGTGCGGGGAGGTGGCCTCCTTGTAGCCTTTGATGAACTGGCAGCCGAGCCAGCGGAAGACATAGTCGGTGATGGAGGTGGCGTTGCGGATGTCGGGGTTCTTGGTGAAGCCCGAGGGCTCGAAACGCTGGTGGGCGAATTTTTTCACCAGGCTCTCCAGGGGCACTCCGTATTGGAGGGAGAGGGAGGTGAGGGTCGCCACGGTGTCCATGAGACCGCCGATGGTGCTGCCTTCCTTGGACATCTGGATGAAGAGTTCCCCGGGCATGCCGTTCTCGTAGACGCCGACGGTGATGTAGCCTTCGTGTCCGGCGATGTCGAACTTGTGCGTGACGGAGACGCGCGTGTCGGGCATGCGCACCCGCACCGGCTTGTTGACCTTCTGGCGCAGGTCGCCTATTTCTTTTTCCAACTCGACGATGCGCTCTTCCAATTCTTTCTTTTCAGCAAACTCGGCGTCGATGCCACTCACGTCGCCGGAGCCCATGCCTTCGGTCTTCTTGGTGTTGAGCGGTGCGGAACGCTTGGAGCCGTCGCGGTAGATGGCGATGGCCTTGAGGCCGAGCTGCCAGCCTTCGATGTAGGTGTTCATGATCTCCTCCACCGTGGCCTGCTCGGGCATGTTGACGGTCTTGGAGATGGCGCCACTGAGGAAGGGCTGCGCGGCGGCCATCATGCGGATATGCCCCTGGTAGCCAAGGCTGCGCTTGCCGCGGTGCGGCTTGAAGGCGCAGTCGAATACCGGGAGGTGTTCCGGCTTGAGCCCGGAGGCGATGATTGCATCGCTCGCATCGTCCTCGACGTCTTCAATGGTGTCGAACTGGGCGATGTGGGCGATGATTTTCGCGATCTCTTCCTCCGAATACCCAAGCTGATGAAGGGCCGGGGCAACGGTCTGGTTGACGAGCTTGAGCATGCCGCCGCCGGCGAGCAGTTTGTATTTCACCAGCGCGATGTCGGGCTCAATGCCGGTGGTGTCGCAGTCCATGAGGAAACCGATGGTGCCGGTGGGGGCGAGCACGCTGACCTGCGCATTGCGGTAGCCGTGTTTTTTGCCGAGCGCGAGCGCGTTGTCCCAGCATTGTTGGGCTTCCTGCTTGAGGTAGTGGAATTGTTCGCTGGCCTGGATGGCATCGACATGGTTGCGGTGCCGCTCGATGACTTCGAGCATGGAGGCGACGTTGTCCTTGGCGACCGGCTTCTGGATGGCGCGGGTGCGCGCATCCTTGTAGCCCTCGAACGGCCCCATGGCAGCCGAGAGGCGGGCGCTCTGTTCGTAGGCGTGCCCGGTCATGATGGCGGTGATGGCTCCGGCGAGCGCGCGGCCCTCGTCGCTGTCGTAGCCGAGGCCCATGCTCATGATCAGCGCGCCGAGGTTGGCGTAGCCAAGGCCGAGCGTGCGGAAGATGTGCGAGTTTTCCGCGATCTCCTTGATCGGGTAGCTGGCGTTATCCACCAGGATTTCCTGCGCGGTGATGAAGAGGCGCACGGCGGCCTTGAAGCGCTTGATGTCGAAGCTGCCATCCTCGCGCTTGAACTTCATGAGGTTGAGCGAGGCGAGGTTGCATGCCGTGTCGTCCAGGAAGAGGTATTCCGAGCACGGGTTGGTGGAGTTCTGCCGCGCGGTGCCTTTGCAGGTGTGCCAGGTGTGGATGGTGGAGTCGAACTGCATCCCGGGATCGCCGCAGATGTGGGTTCCCGTGGCGATCTTGCGCAGCAACTCGCGGGCGTCTTTCTTTTCGCACGGCTTGCCGTCGGTGACGCGCTTGGTCCACCATTCCTTGCCCTCAATGGCGGCCTGCATGAACTCGTCGCTCACGCGGACGGAAAGGTTCTCGTTTTGATACATGATCGAGCCGTAGGCCTCGCCGTTGTAATCGGCGGCGTAACCCTGCTCGATGAGCGCCCAGGCTTTGCGCTCTTCCTTGGTCTTGGCTTCAATGAATTCCTCGATGTCCGGGTGCCAGTCCTTGAGGGTGTTCATTTTGGCGGCGCGACGGGTTTTGCCGCCGGACTTCACCACGTTGGCCACCTGGTCATAGACCTTGAGGAAGGAGAGTGGGCCGCTCGGGCGTCCGCCGCCGCTGAGCTTCTCACGCGTGCTGCGCAGGCTGGAGAGATCACTGCCGGTGCCCGAGCCGTATTTGAAGAGCAACGCCTCGGATTTGGCGAGCCGCATGATGTCCTCCATCGTATCCTTCACGGACTGGATGAAGCAGGCGCTCCCCTGCGGGTATTCATACTGGCTGGGGGCTTTTTCCGCCTCGCCCGTGGCCGGGTTGTAAAAGTAATTCCCCTGCTGTCCGCCCTTGCCGATGCCGTATTGATGGTAAAGGCCGACGTTGAACCAGACCGGGCTGTTGAACGCGCCGTGCTGGTTGAGGCAGAGCCACGTCAGGTCGTCGTAAAAAACCTTGGCCGCCTCTTCGTCCGCAAAATAGCCGTCGGCGATACCCCAGTCGGTGATCGTCCGCGTGACGCGGTGAATCAACTGGCGCACGGAGTTTTCGCGCCCCCCTTTATAGGGATCGGCACCGTGCGCAATGTCCCCATAGAAATACTTCGAGACGGCAATCTTGGTGGCCAGCGCAGACCAACTCTTGGGCACTTCCACGTCATCCTGCTTGAAGATCGCCTTGCCGCTGTCGTCCGTGATGGAGGCGTCGCGGCGATCCCATTCCACCTGATCAAAAGGGGAGACGTTGGCGGCGCTGAAGGTGCGTTCAAATTTCAATCCCGAGCGATGTCCTGCCCCTTTGGAGGCTGCGGCGCGACGGCCCGGAGTGATACGGTCAGAGGTTTTGGGGGCGATGGAGCGAACTCCTGTCTTGAGCTTTTGCATGGCGGAATGGGCCTTCCTAGTTAATGTGCGACGTTTTTGAGGGATTTGCGAATTTTTTGCCGTGGCCAGCCGGTCTTTTTCCCCAGTAAACCGGGGAAAACCGATGCGGAGCTTACAGGCTCCACACCACAGCTTGTTGGGGCGAACGAGGGAAATAGCACAACATATTGTGGTTTTCGGCAAGATGAAAAATACACAACCGCTCCTTTTTTCGCTTGCCAGAAAATCGGCCCCCGTCCGTTTTAGGCCCCTAGCAATTCGCAAGCCAAACCCCAAAAATACCCGTCAAAGAGGCACTTCCGAAGCGAAGGATGGGGCAAAAAGGGCGTAAAAAACGGATGAAAACCGGGGGGATTTTTGGCGTTGCGGACGCTTGCCGCGCACCAAAAATCAAAGAAGACCTCAGCCTAAAAAACTGTGAACCTCACACCTCCAGCCGCTTCTCAAACCGGCTCAGGAGGCGGATGCCGCGTTCGGTGACGGTGACGACATCCTCAATCCGCACCCCTCCCAAACCGGGGTAGTAGAGCCCCGGCTCCACGGTCAGAACCTGCCCCGGCTTGAAGCGGGTGCGCCCAAAGCGCGGCTCTTCGTGCAATTCCAGACCGAGTCCGTGACCGGTGCCGTGGAAAAAGCCCGTCCAGCGGCCTTTGCGCTGCTCGGTGGGGTAGCCGCGTTCGGTAAAGAGCGCCTGCACGGCTTCATGCACCGCTTTTCCATCCACGCCCGGCTTCATGGCGCGGAGCGCAAGGTTTTGACCTTCAAGCACCGTCTCCCAAAGCTGCCGCTGAGCGTGGGTGGCGCGGCCTCGGACGACGGTGCGCGTCATGTCGCCGTAGTACCCGGTGCGCGCATCGCGCGGGAAGATGTCCAGAATGATCAGCGCGTGCGCCTTGAGCGGGCCGTGGCCGCGCTCGTGCGGGTCGCATCCCTGCTCACCGCCCGCCACAATGGTGTTCGCGGGCTGGCCTCCGGCGTGGAGAATGGCGGAGTCGATCTCGGCGCGAAGCCGTTCCGAGGTCAGCGTGCGCCCGCCCCATTGGAGCTGATGCCTTGTGCCGATCTTGGAGGCGGCGAGCACTTCCATGCCGCGCGCCATCCCGGCTTCGGTGATCGCGAGCGCACGCCGCAGCTTGCGCAGTTCCTCCGCGCTCTTGCATTCGCGCTCCGGGAAAAAAAGGCCGCTGACCGGCTCCAGTGCGATCCCCGCCTTTGCAAGCTCGGTGGCCAGACCGAGCGGAAACGTGGCAGGCACTTGGGCCTTGCGCACGCGCTGTTCCTGAAGAAACCGGGTGAGCACCGCCGCAAACGACGGCTCTTTGCCCGCACGCTTGGCCACATCGCCATAGGCGATCACCTCATCCACCTGTGCCTGGGCGCGGCCCCGGTCGATCTCCAGCTCATTGAGCAGCACCCTACGGCGGCCCGCTTTTTCCAGGAAGATAAACGGGTCGGGCGCAAAAAAGCGCGTGGCGTAAAGCAGATCGGGATCGGTCTCGCTCGAGGCCGCAATGAGGCGGGGAAGGGATTTTTTCATGGGTGCGGTGATTTTATTATAACTCCTATACGACTTATAAAACCGATACGACCCATAATGCGAAAGCGAAATACACCCGCTGCTTTGAGGGCTTGCGAAGAGATCTGAAATCATGCAATGTTCCCCTTGGCCATGAACGAAGTAACCAACCGCATCCTTGTTGCCGAAGATCACTATGTTTCCCGGCACCTTTTGGAGCGCAACTTGGCCAACTGGGGCTTTAGCGTGGCCAGCGCGGAGGATGGCGAAGAGGCGCTGCGTATTCTGGAGGGGGAAGACCCTCCTTCCATCGCGATTATTGACTGGATGATGCCCAAAGTCGACGGCGTGGAAGTCTGCCGCCGGGTGCGCGCCCGCAAAGACCGCCCGTACCTCTACCTCCTGCTGCTCACGGCCAAGAGCCAGAAGGAAGAAGTCGCCGCCGGACTGGAAGCCGGAGCGGACGACTATGTCATCAAGCCTTTCGACCCGGACGAACTCCGCGCCCGGCTGAAGGTGGGCCAGCGCGTGGTGCAACTGGAGCGCACCCTTGCCAAAAAAGTGGGGGACTTGGAGCAGGCGCTCGCCGATGTCCACAAATTGAAGGCATTGATCCCGATTTGCATGTACTGCAAGAGTGTCCGCGACGACCAAGACTACTGGCATCAAATCGAAGAATACCTCCACACCGAGACCGGCTCCGACTTCACCCACGGCATCTGCCCCAAGTGCCTCGCCAAAATGGAGCAGGAACTCCCTAAAAACGATTAAGACCCGCCCACCCGGCTCTCCGTGACCCCCTTTGCTGATATGGACTGGACTTGCTGGAAGCCGCGCGAACGCAGCGTGATCTGCTTTATTTTCCGGAACCGGGAAATTCTGCTCATCCACAAAAAGCGGGGGCTTGGCGGCGGAAAAATCAACGCCCCCGGCGGCAAGATCGAGCCGGGGGAATCCCCCCGTGAAGCCGCCATCCGCGAGACCCAGGAGGAGGTCGGGCTCACGCCCTTGGAACCGCGCCCGCTGGGCGAACTCTTCTTCCAGTTCACCGACGGCCTGAGCATCCACTGCACCGCCTTCCGCGCGGAAGGGTGCGAAGGCACCCCTGTGGAGACCGACGAAGCCGTGCCGCTCTGGACGCCTTTGGACGCCATCCCCTACCACGCCATGTGGGCCGATGACATCCAATGGCTGCCGCTCTTGATCGCCGGGCGCGCCTTCCGGGGCTATTATCTCTTTGAGGGAGACACGATGCTGCAACACCGGATCGAACTCCTCCCGGAGTCCGGGGCATAGAGCAGCTTTCGCGGCTTACAAACCGGGACTCTGGGCGATCTCCACCCCGGCTTCAGGCCCGGTGACGGGTTGGCCTTCGATGGTGACTTGCAGGGCTTCGGGATCACTGGTTTTAATCCAGAAATATTGCCCCCTGTAAGTCAGCACGGGCTGCGCGGGATTCACAAAACCGTAATAGAGGGAGGAATTCCTGGGGTTGTCCCGGACGATCCGCACCTTGATCCGTTTGCTCACACGCACCTTGATCTCCCGGACGGCTCCCGGCGGTGGAAAAACCGCTGGAGCGGGAGTCGCGGCAGCGGCAGCCGCTTCGGCAAGGACGGCGTCATCCGTGCTCCCCGTAGTGACCGGCTCGGCGCGGCGAACTTCCGGCTCAGGCGTGGGGGAAGCCGGGAGATTCAGCGACGGAGGGACAGGAATCACCATCGCCTCGGGAGAAGGCGCGGGCGCGGCGGTGGGCTCAGGCGACGGTGTTGGCGTGGCAACGACCCCGTTCTCCTTCTTTACGAAATTTTCCACCGAACCGAGCCGCCGGAAATTCATGACATACCACCCCGCAAAGGCCGAGAGCAGCAGCATGAGAAGGAAAACAAAAAAAGCGATCAGCCAGCGCGGTTTCTCGGGCGGTTGCTGGGGTTCCTGGAGCTTGTGCTGCGCAGGAGGCGCCTCATCGGTCTGCAAATACTGGTACTCGGCCAGACCGACGGTGCTGCCCGCCTCCACGGTTGGGTATTTGGTAATATCCACGCCGAGAAACTTGGCGTAGAGCACCAAAAAACTGCGGGCATACGTGATGTTGGGAAAACGCATGTACTCGTCGTTCTCAAGATCGAGGATGCGCGCAGCCCGGATCTTGGTGGCACGCGAGACCTCCTCAACACCCAGGTTTTTTTTGAGCCGCGCTTCGCGCAGCGCTTGGCCGACACTTGCTAGCATAAGTTTGGGAATTTTGAGCGTTTAGATAAGATCGTCCAAGTCCACCAGAATTTCACGCGGTTTCGCCCCCTCCCCCGCGGCGACATATCCGCGCGCTTCAAGGATGTCCACCACGCGGGCCGCGCGGGTGTAGCCCAGGCGCAACCGGCGCTGGAAAAGCGAGGTGCTCACCTTGCGTTCCTGTTTCATGATTTCGATGCACTTCTGCACCAGTTCCTCGTCTTCCTCGGAGAGTTCTTCCGCCCCGGCGCCTTCGCCGGAGAGGCGGTCGTGGATTTCGCTCTCGAAATCCGGCGTGCTCTGGGCGGAAACAAATTCCACCAGGCGGTGGATTTCCTCGTCCGTCACCAGGGCCCCCTGGGCGCGGGTCATGCGCGAGGTGCCGGGCGGCTGGTAGAGCATGTCGCCCTGGCCGAGAAGCCGTTCCGCCCCTTTTTCATCCAGAATGATGCGCGAATCCAAAGCGCTGGCCACCTGGAAGGCGATGCGGCTGGGAATGTTGGCTTTGATCACCCCGGTGATGACATCCGCGCGCGGCGTCTGCGTGGCGACAATCATGTGGATGCCTGCGGCCCGCGCCATTTGCGTGATGCGGGCAATGGCGCTTTCGACATCCGCAGGGGCGGTCTGCATCAGGTCGGCCAACTCGTCGATGATGACGACGATGTAACCCATCGGCCCTTCGGGAATCTCGATCTCGTCGTCCCGCCGCACCCGCACCGGGGGGCGGCTCTCCTCTTCCTGCAAGCCCTGGGCCTCTGCGCCCTCCGGGGTTTCCCACGGCGCAAGGTCGGCCCCGTTCTTGGCCGCCTCGGCCCCGGCTTCGGCGTCGAGTTCCTTTTGCGACTTGGGCCGGGGCCGGGCGTTGAAGGAGGTGATGTTGCGCACGCCGGTCTTGGCAAAAATCTTGTAGCGTTTTTCCATCTCATCAATGACCCAGCGCAGCGCGAGCAGCACTTTTTTGGGATCGGTGACGACGGGGATGACCAGATGCGGCAGGGTGTTGTAAATCTGCATTTCGACCACCTTCGGGTCGATCATGATGAAGCGAAGCTGATCCGGCGTGAACCGATAGAGGATGGAGGCGATGATGCCGTTGATGCAGACGCTCTTGCCGGAGCCGGTGGTGCCCGCCACGAGCAAGTGAGGCATGGCGGCGAGGTCGCCCAGGATCACCTTTCCGTACACGTCCTTGCCGAGCACCAGCGGGATTTTAGCCTTGGTATTGAGCCAGTCCTCGGACTCCATCAACTCGCGGTAGGTGACTTTCTGTTTGCGGCTGTTGGCGATCTCAATGCCGACGGTGTCCTTGCCGGGAATGGGGGCGAGGATGTTGATGCGCTCGGCGCGGGTGGCGCGGGCGATGTCGCGTTCCAACGCGACGATCTTGTCCACGCGCACCCCCTTGGCGGGATAGACTTCGTAGCGCGTGATGGTCGGGCCGCGCGTGATGTCCCCCGGCGCGACGGCGATGCCAAACTGCTCCAGCGTGTCGATCACCAGCGCCTGAATTCTCAGCAGTTCGGCGGGATCGGCGGCCCCGGCATCCGCGGGATTCTGTTCGTCCAGCAAGTCCAAACCGGGCAGTTGATAGTCTTCAACGTGCACAGGGCTCTTGGGCGTGATCGCATCGCTCTTTTCCTTTTTGGGAGATTCCGCCTTGCTGGCGGTCGCGTTGGTGTCGATCACCTTTGGCGCAGGCCGGTCAGGGGCAAACACGGGCTGCACTTCCGCTTCCACTTCCACCACAGGTTCCGGCTCGGTTTCCTCGGGGAGCGCCAGCGGTTTCACGCCCTTGCGCTTGAGTTGCCGTTCGAGCTTGCGCGCCTCCGCTTCAATGCGCTTGCGCTCCAATTCCAAGCGTCCGCGCTCATTGGCACGGGCGATTTGCCACCGGTGGTAGCGCTCCATCAAAAGGGGAACTTGCCCCACCACCCGATGCATGACGATCACCGGATGGATGCCGGTCATCAGGATCAGACTCGAAAGATAAAGGCCCGAGAGCAGGAGCAGCGAACCGAGCTTGTTGAAGGTATGCAGGAAAAAACCTTTCCCCAGCCAGAGTCCAATCTGGCCTCCCGCTCCGGGCACTTTCATGACGGCGGGCCAGTCATGCAAAAAATTGTGCGGGATCTGCAGCAGGCATGCGCCGGAAATGACAAAGAGAAAACACCACGGCAACCGCCGCACCAGCAAGGCGTCGGGATGGATCAGCTTGAGCGTTCCAAAGCCGAAAAGGATGGCGGCGATCAGAAAGGAGGCCGCGCCAAAAAGAAAATAGAGAATGCCCCCAGCGTAGGCACCCGCAATCCCGATAAAATTGTGGGCGTGCCGGTTGGAATTACTGGAAGGCGCAAGAGGAAACCAATCGGGGAGATCGTGCGCATCATAGGAAAGCAACGCTAGAAACAGCAGCGTGCCCGCTCCTAAAAGAAGCAGACCGATAACTTCCTGGTGAAGGCGATGCTCTGATTCGCGTGACATTCGCGCCACTGTAACCTTCCCTTTGCGGGTTTCAAGAAATCATGCCAAAAGGAGATGAGTTTCGCTCCTGAACGGCCCATAAGTCCTATAAGACTCCTAAGACCTATACGCCCCATGGCTCCCGCGTCCGTACAGACACAAACGCCACCGGGCATACCGGTGGCGTCTGAAAACTTGGTTCCGAGAAAAAAGCGGGGGCCCGCTTATTTCATCAAAAGCACCGCACGGGCGTGCTTGATTTCCCGGGTGATCTTGCGATGGAACTGGGCCGGGAGGCCGGTCATGCGACGGGGCAGGATTTTGCCCGCTTCGGTCACGAATCGCTTGAGGATTTCGGGGTTTTTGTAATCGATGGCTTCCAGGGCGACGTCAATACGACGGCGGGGCATCGTGCGGTTGGCACGGCGGAAGTTGGAACGGCGTTGCGGAGTCTTCGGCTGCATAACTTATTTGGTCTCCCGGTGGAGCGTGTGGCGCTTCAGGAAGGGATTGTATTTTTTCTTCTCGAGACGGGTGGGAGTATTAGGGCTTTTCTTGTTCCGTGTCGAGATGTAACGGGATGCCGGTTTGCCTTCGGCTTTCGCCTCGGTGCATTCGAGCGTGATGATGTCTCTGGCCATAGGTCTATTCTTTCAAATCGCTGGGCGCTTCTTCCTCCTCGCTTTCGGCGGCGCCAGCTTCCTCTTCGGTAAGGCCGAAAAGGGAGGTGACAGGCTGCCGGACGCGGATGGCTTTGCGCTGTTTTTCAATTTGCGCCTGGCACTCCACGGTGCAGCGCGCGAAAGGGATGGCTTCGAGCCGGGGGTGCGGAATCGCTTTTCCGCTCATTTCGCAAATGCCGTAGGTTCCGGCGTCAATGCGCTTGAGGGCTTCTTCGATCTCGTAAAGGGCGTCCTGCTCCTGGGAAAGGAGGCTGAGGGCGAAATCCCGGTCGTAAGCGTCGCTACCGGCATCCGCCTGGTGCATGCCAAAGGCGCTGGCTTCGCTGCCTTCCGCGCGGGAACGCAGGTTGTCCTTGGCGACGCCCGCCATGGAATCGAGCATGCCGTCGCGCAGGGCGAGCAGGCGCTCTCTTTGTTTCTTGAGGAAAGGCGTGATCTTGACCTCGGCAGGCTTCACTTCTGGAACGGGGACGGCAGTTGGCTTGGATTTGGGCATGGCTTTTGCAAATTTGCTCACGGGCGACGGCGCCGCTTTGACCACAGCAGGCTTCTTCACGCTCTTGGGAGCGCTTGAGGCTTTCGGTTTTGTCGCTTTTGCTTGTTTCGGATTCGCCATAAAAGTTGAGGGTGCCCAAAAAATGGAGCGCGAATACTTATCGGCTTTCAACGGGTCATGCAAGGGGAATATCTTCTAATTATTCACCCGTTCCCCCGCTTTTTCCCGCAGGAGACCTCAAGAACTGGCGCTGGTGTAGCGCGAAAGCGCCAGTTTCCAGAGTAAACGGTTGAGGGAAAGCGCCACAAAGGTGGCCGCCCCGAGGTGCAGCAGCGGGGGGAAGATATCGCCTTTGGCCGCCCCGATGAGCACGCGGGCGGGGACGTTGGCCACAAGGATCACCGGGATGATCCATGAGAAGACGAATTTAAAAGCCCCGGCTCCCTTGAAGATGGAGTCCGGGTAGCGCGCGATGTTGAAAAGGTTGTAGTAGCCGTAAACGAGCCCCTGGGCGCGGACGATCCAGAAGGAGAGCGTCGTCAAAAAGAACATGATGGAATAGTGGATGGTGATGCCGAAACCAACGGCGGCGGCGTAGAGCAGCATCTGGGGGGCGCTCGGATGGATGCCCAGCTTGCCCAGGGCGAGGCCGATGATGAATACGCTCACCCCGGCGTTGATGACGCTGTCGAAGCCGAATTGCCGCGTGGAGACGGCAAACTGGGTGTCGATGGGCAGGAGCATCATGAAATCCATCCGCCCGGTGCGCACCATCTCAGGGATGTTGACGACGTTGAGGTAAAAGAACGCCTGGAAGATCTGGCTGATAAGCTGGTGGGTGCCGATCAAGAGGATCATCTCCCACTTGCTCCAGTCGCCAATGGCGTCCACGTATTGGAAAATGACCTCGATGAAAACGATCTGCCCCAGAAACCAGAGCAGCTCCACCACAATCCAAAGCAGGAAGTTCGCCTTGAAGCTCATCTCGCGGATCAGCGAGTTGCGGAACATGATCGCGTAGATTGCGAAGTAACGGCGCATTTTTAGGATTTTACCATGAAGAAGATTTCACCACGAAGAACACAGAGGACACGAAGAAAAGAAAAAGATTGTAGAATAGAATCCCTCTTCTCACCTTCGTGTTCTTCGTGTCCTCTGTGGTGAATCATATTTAGAAAGGCTGCCACCAATTCCCTGAAACGACAATCATCGTGAGCAGCTTCACTGTATTGCCGTAGTAATCCTCTGCGGCAGGATTGCGGGCGCGCAGATCCTCCCAAAGCGCGTTGAGCCACGCTTGGCCTGCGGGATCGCTCATGGCGGCGACGGCCAGCGGCCCAATGAAGGCGGCGCTGCTGTCTTCCGTGAGCGGCTTGCCGTCGAGTTGATAGCCGGCGTTGAGTTTCGCGGGGGCGCCCCCGGTGGTCTTTTGGGCCCACGCATTGAGGGGGGTGAGCAGCGCCAACGCCCGCGCATCGCCGCTCAGAAGATAGTCCGTGCCCACCCGCCACGGCATGCGGCAGGCGTTGTAGGAGTAGCCGCCGTCGTTGCCGCCCTCCAGGTAACGGGGCGGCGCCGGCCGGTAGGCACCTTGCTTGTATTGCACAAAATCCGGCACGAGGCCGGTTTTCGCACTGTGCGCCGCAACCAGTTCGCTCAGGAGCCGGTAAGTGGTGTCGGTGATTTGCATCCACGTGGCCTCGCCCGATGCGGCGGCGAAGCCTTTGAAGTGCGCGGGCATGAAGTCCGACGGGCGGAACCCTCCCCGCTGGCGGCTTTCGGCATCCACCCAACTCCCGAGCGTGAGGGTGTGCCGTTGCGGATCGGTTTCCGCAGAGCGGATGGCGGCAATCACCTTCAGCGCCTCCTTGCGGTAGTCAATCTCCCCCTGGCTGCCCCATTGGCGGTCGGCCATCAGCAGGGCGCAGGCGATGTCCAGATCGCCATCGGTGGCGGAAGACCGTCCGTCGGCATCTTCGGTGAGGCTTTGGGCATTGGGCCGGGAGACCTGCCGCCACGCCATCAAAACCCGGTTGTTTTCCGCCGGGTGCGCCCGGAAGAAGCGGTAGAGGCCATCGAAATCCGCGTGCGCTTGCGGGTCGGCTCCCGCCATCAACACGGCGGCCAGCATCCCGTAGCCGTGCCCTTCGGAAACGGAGTGGGTGTTCTTTGGGGCGAAGGTTTTCTCCGCGTTGCAAAAGACGTAGCGCTGCCCATCGCCGGTAGAGCGCAGGTAGCTCGCTTTCCAAACGCGGTAAAAGGCGACCACCGCCGCATCGCGTTCGGCCTGGCTTTGGGCACTGGGCTGGATGCTCCCCGCCGTGTACACGGTATGCTGGGGGAAGGGACGCTGCGCATCTGCCCCAAAGGCGCATAGCGCAAGGGGCATGATGCAGAGGAACACGAAGGCGGCGGTTTTCATGCGTTTAGCCTCCCACCGCTTGATAATGCCGAATCCCCCGCCTCCACATCGTCTGGGCCACGGTGAACATCACGAGCACCCACCCCGCCTGGATGAGCAACCCCTGCCAAAGAGCGGCTCCCGACACCCGTTCCAGGAAAACCTGCACGGGGAAGAAGAGTTCATACGGAAACGGCAGCCAGCGCAGGATGGCTTGGAACCAGCCGGGCATGATGTCGAGCGGGAAGGTCTGCCCGCTCAAGAAATACTCAAAGGAGTAGAGGATAAAAACGATGGTGCTGATCTCCAAAATCCAGAACGCCAGGAGCGCCAGAGTGTAGGCGATCAAAAACGAGAGGCCCGCCGCCATCGCCGTGGAGAGAAAAAAGAGCGGCCACGTCCAGAGGGATTTGGGCAGCACGATGTAGCTGCGGAACCAATAGAGCGCCAGCGCCAGAGGCAGGACGGTGACGAGCGTGTAGACAATGCGGTAGGAGACAAACAGCGAGAAACGGTAGCCGAGGTAATTGAGCGGCTTGACAAGGAAGGCGCTGATCTGCCCCTCCCGGATGTCGCTCGCGATCTGCCATTCATCCTCGGTGGGGGTGACAATGTTGTCCACCAGCAGGATCAGCAGGAAATACCAGATCACCGCCGCGTAATCATACGAGCCCACGGGGGTTTTCGAACCGGCAAAGATTGCCCGCCAAATGAGCGCCGTTCCAACCAGCGGCACCAGGCCAAACAAGGAGCGGAGCAGAAAGTTCCAGCGGTAGACAAAGGTGTTTTGCAGACCGATCTCAAAGACTTTCCTGTATTTTTGGAGCATGAAAAGGCCATCATGCAGGCAAATCGCGCCGGATTCAACGCCATGCTTTCTCCGGCGGGGCAATTGTCACGCAATTGTAACATTCCCGTCATGCGCTTGTAACAATACAGAGGTCAGCTTTGCCCCGTTGTTTGCATCGTGCCTTCCCGGAAGTTTTCCGGGGCATCGCAGATGGAACACACAACCCAACAAATAACTACCTCATGACAAAAACCATCCTCACGACGTTGGCGCTGGCTGGCGCCCTCACCTTCGGAAGCGCGACCGTCGCTTCCGCCCAAGACAGCGGCGCCCTGCTCGACGCGCTGGTTCGCAAAAAAGTTCTCTCTTCCCAGGAAGCCGAGGACGTCCGCGCCGACCTCATCCGCGAGAGTGCCGCCTCCAATGCCGGCAAGTTGCAGCTCTCCAACTCGATCACGAGCCTCAAGCTCTCTGGAGACGTGCGGCTGCGTTACCAGTATGACAACAAGGATCCGCAGGTCAAAACGGCGCTCGCAGCATCCAACTACCTGTTCAGCCCCAACGATACGACGACCATCAACAGCGCGTACACCTCATATCCCTACTCGAACGCCACCGGAACCAAATTTTCCGCCAACCCTTGGGTTTACGACTCCAAGGGATATTATACAACCACCGCCAACGTGTATGACTCCAAGGGCAATCTGGTGTATGCCAAGGGCGATGCGCTGCGCGACAGCAGCGGCAAGCAAATCCGCGGGGTTGTCAACCCCACCACGACCAACGTGGGCAACCCGGCCAACGGCGTGCAGCGCAACCGCGAACGCATCCGCCTGCGCTTGAATGGGGACTTCACCCTCGCCGGGGGCTTCTTCGGCGGCGTGCAGCTCCAGACCACGCAAAACTCGGACAGCGCCAACCAGACCTTCGGCGACTCGGGAAGCGCCACCAATCCTGGCGCCTCCGCCTCCGGTTTCAGCAACTACAGCATCTACCTCAGCCGCGCTTTCGTGGGCTGGGGCAATGACTGGCTCACCTTGGTGGGCGGCAAGCAGCCCAACCCCTTCTACACCACCGACATGGTTTGGGATCCGGACATCAACCCAAGCGGCTTCGTGGAGAAAGTGGATATCATGAAGCTCTTCACCGGCGGCATCAGCGAAACGCTGGGCACAACGGCAGACGGCAAGCAAGTCTCTTCCGTCTCCACCGTCCGCTCCGAGAGCCCCTTTGATCTGAGCTTGGTCGCCGGCCAGTTTGTGTTCAGCGACAACAATGAAGATTTCTTTGGCTCCGGTTACAAAACCGACGTCTGGCTCTTCAACACCCAGCTCATCGGCTCCTACAAGCTCAATTCAAACGTGAAATTCACGCTGGCTCCCGGCTACATGACCTACACCAGCGGCAACGTGACCGACACGACCGGCTCCCTCAACGAGACCCAGTTCGTGACCACCAAGGCCGGAACGGTCGTCCTCACCAACTACCAATACTCCGCGAATCAGAAGGATAGCGTGCAGGTTGCGCAACCCGCCACCCGCTACCTCTCCATCATCACCGCTCCCGGTGATGTCTCCTTCAAGCTCTGCGGCCAAAAAGTCAAGTTGCTGTGGGACTTCGCCTACAACACCGCAGGCAAAGACCGCGTGGAACAACTCTACGGGCTTCAGGACATCCAAATCCCCAGCACCTACGACGCCAACGGCAACGTGACCCAGTATAAGAACAAGCACGGGGCGGTGACGAGCAGCACGAAGGTAAGCGCCACCCGCGTTTCCGGCCACTCCAGCCAGGACGACATTGCATGGCTCGCCGGTGTGCAGATTGGTGAAAACAAGAAGAAGGGTGACTGGTCTGTCATGTCGAACTTCCGCCAGACCGGCCTCGGCGCGGTGGATCCGAACCTGAACGATTCAGACTTCGCCCTCGGACAGCTCAACATGCAGGGCATCAAGAGCGGTGTGGCCTATAACTTCACCGACTTCTGCGTGGGCGCAATCACCTACTACAACGCGTGGAACCTCCGCAAGGATCTCATCGGCGGACAGGCCTCGAGCGGCAACAGCATTGCCAACATGAACGGGGTGAGCATCCTCCAGGTCGATCTCAACGTGAAATTCTAAAAAGCAAATTGGTGTTCCGTTAAAAAAACCGAGCCCGGCGCAAGTGGTTTGCGCCGGGCTCACCTTTCCAAAAAAAACCAACTACTCCATCTGAAATTATGAAAAAACTGATTGCGATAGCCGCTACGCTCGCCGTTTCCGCCGCATTTGCCGGTGCGGAACAGCTCGTCATCAAAGGTTCCGACACCCTCGGCGCCAAACTCGTTCCGCAGCTTGCGGAAGCCTACAAGGCCGAAAACCCCGGAAGCTCCTTTAACATCGCCGCGGAAGGTTCCTCGACCGGCTTCGCCGCGTTGATTGACCAGACCGCCAACATCGGCATGTCCAGCCGCCGCGCGAAGCCGACGGAAATCTCCGCCGCGCTCGCCAAAGGGCTGGAACTGCGCCCGACCATCGTGGCGTGGGACGGCATCGCCATCGTCTTGAACGCGGGGAACCCGATCAAATCCCTCACCAAGAAGCAGGTGGAGCAGATCTTCGCCGGGGACATCACTGACTGGTCCGCAGTCGGCGGCAAGCCGGGCAAAATCTCCATCTACACCCGCAACACCGCCTCCGGCACCTATGCGGACTTCAAGGAACTCGCCATGAACAAGCGCGATTACGCCGGGTCGGCCCAGAAGATGGCCGGCAACGAGCAGATCGTCTCGGAAGTGGGCAAGAATCTCAGCGGGATCGGCTACGTCGGCCTCGCCTATACCAAGGCGGAAGGCATCAAGGTGGCGGAAGTGGACGGCAAGACGCCCACGCAAGCGGACGTCCGCGACAAGAGCTACCCCTACTCCCGCCCGACGTTCTACTACACCAACGGCGCACCTGCCGGAGCGACCAAGGCGTTCGTCGACTTCACCCTGAGCGCCAAGGGACAGAAAATTGTGGAACAAGTGGGGTTTGTTCCTGTTAAATAAAACGCATCTGCAATAAAAAGCAGCCCGCTGGCAAACCCCGGCGGGCTGTTTCGCGCCATGAAAGACCCCAATCGCTTCGACCGTAAAAGGCTCCGCATCGACCACTTCATCAAGTGGTTCTTCGGTTCCAATGCCGTCTTGTCGATTGTCGTGCTCGCCCTGATCACCCTGTTCCTGTTCCGGGAAGGAGCGGGGTTCTTCCCTCAAAATCTACAAAATCTGCGCAACTACCGGCTGGCAGGCCTGGAGTATGTGGGGGTCATGCGCGACCAGATTGAAGCGCACACAACCCTCAACCGCAGCTTGCAGGATTTGCGTTTGCGCCAGATGGATGTTCTGGTCAAGGCGGGCAAAACCCCAGAGGAATCCAGCGCCACGCTTGCCAAATTTGACGCATTTACCGCCGCCTTCGACGCTTCCGTGGATGAGTTGCGCGGCGCAGTGTCGGATTTGACAGACGCCGTCAGCGAAATCAAAGACAAGGCGAAGCTTCGCGAAGACGCCTTGCAACAACGCCAGTTCCTCCTCAAGGAAGGCAAGCGTGCTGAAGCCGAGGGGGTGTCCGTAACGGAGATCAACTTCGCCACGCAACTCGCGCCCGTCAAAGCGGCCTTTCCCCTGTATCAAAAAACCGCTCTCGCGTTTCGGGGCAAAGTCGAAACGCTTTTGCTGCAACCGCCCTCGCTTCCCGTCAAGGAATTGCAGCCCCGCTTCGAGCAGTTCCAAAAAGCGACCCGCGCCTACCTGAACACCTTTCCCGAGACCGACCGCAAACTGGCGGGGTGGAACCAATTCGCGCCGGTTCCGTGGCACCGGGCCATCACCTCTTTCCTGTTTGGAACGGAGTGGATCACCAACAGTTTTTGGCAGGACTGGTATGGGGTGCTGCCGCTGTTGACCGGTTCACTGATGGTGGCCGCCATTGCGCTGCTCATCGCCGTGCCGATGGGCGTCTGCGCGGCCATTTACGTGAGCGAACTGGCGAGCCCCTTGGAGCAGCACCTCATCAAACCCTACATCGAATTCATCTCCGCGATCCCATCGGTGGTCATTGGCTTTTTCGGCGTCGCCATCCTGGGCGAACGGCTGAGGGAACTCACCCAATGGCAGGCCCTGAGTTGGATCAGCGGGTTTCCCATTTCCGAGCGGCTCAATGCGTTCACCGCCGGTTGCCTGCTCGCCTTGATGGCCGTTCCCACCATCTTTTCCCTTGCCGAGGACGCCCTCAACAGCGTCCCCCGCGCCTTTAAGGAAGCAAGCTACGCGCTGGGTGCCACCCGGCTCCAAACCGTGTTTCGCGTCCTGGTTCCGGCTTCACTTTCGGGCATCGTTTCCGCCGTGCTGCTCGGGTTTGGGCGTGTCATTGGCGAGACCATGGTGGTGCTGCTTTGCGCAGGCAACCGCATCTCCATCCCGGACTTCACGCAAGGCGCGAGCGCAGTCTTCCAGCCGGTGCATACCATGACGGGCATCGTGGCGCAGGAACTCGGCGAGGTTCCCAGCGGCACCATCCACTACCGGGCGCTGTTCATGGTCGGCCTGCTGCTCTTCTTCCTTGCACTCTTCATCAACTGGCTCGCCCAAGCAGTGGTGCGGCGCTTCAAAATCTCCATCGGGTAAGCACGTCACTTCATGCAAACGCTGGCACATCCCTTCCAACACCGCCAATCGCCCGCCCGGTTTTTTGAATCGGCTGTGGGTTGGGCCATCCGCTCGGGCACTTACCTGGTATTGCTCGCAGCCGCCTGCATCTTTCTCACCATCGGCATCAAGGGAGCGCAGACGGTTTTCACCGCGAAGTGGCCCTTTGTGAACGTCGCGTTTTTCACGGAAAAACCGTCCACCCTCTACGTGTTTGAGTGGCAGGGGCAGAAAGTGGAGATGAGCGATGATCAGTTTCGCGCCTTCAAAGCGGCGAACAAAGTGGAAGACATCCCGGCTGACTCGTACGCCCACTCTGCGGGGGGCATTCTCCCGTGCATCGTCGGCACCGTGTTGCTGGTGGTCGGCTCGATGACCATCGCGCTCATCTTGGGGGTTTGCAGCGCCATTTTCCTGAGCGAATACAGCAGGGATTGGTGGGGGCTGCGGTTGATCCGGCTGGCCATTATGAACCTCGCGGGCGTCCCCTCCATTGTCTTTGGCCTGTTCGGCTTCGCCCTGTTCGTCGGCTATTTCAAGTGGAACGTTTCCCTGCTTGCAGGTTGGTTTACCTTGGCGTTCATGGTGCTCCCCGTGGTCATCACCTCGGCTGAGGAAGCCCTCAAGGCCGTACCGCAGGGCTTCCGGGAAGGCTCCCTCGCCCTGGGCGCCACCAAATGGCAAACCATCCGCACCAACGTGCTGCCCTACGCGATTCCGGGCATCCTCACCTCCTCCATTCTCGGCATCGCCCGCGTGGCGGGCGAGACGGCTCCCATCCTGTTCACCGCCGCCTATGTGGTGCTCGACAAATACCCGTGGCAGGTCTCCAAGTGGACTGACTTTTTCTTCCAGCCCGTGCAGGCGCTCCCCTACCACATCTACGTGGTCAGCTCCAAGATTCCGCAGAACGCCTACACCGAGCGCATGCAGTATGGGACGGCTTTTGTCTTCCTGGCCATCGTCCTGTGCATCTCCCTCGGTTCGGTAATCCTGCGCATCCGCCTGCGCAACAAGCTCAAATGGTAATATGCCTCTGACAATAACCTCACCTTCCATGGACGACACCTTACGAACGGCTGCGCCGCAAGCCCCTGCGCACACCGCCATCGAAGTCGATCAACTCGACTTTTTCTACGGCGACTTTCATGCGTTGCACCGGGTCGACCTCCAGATTCCCGCCCACAAGGTCACGGCCTTCATCGGGCCTTCGGGATGCGGGAAAAGCACCCTGCTGCGTTGCTTCAACCGGATGAACGATCTGGTGCCCGTCTCCCGGATCGGCCACGGACAAGTGCGCGTCCACGGCACGGATATTTACGGGCCAACCGTCGATCCCATCGAACTGCGCAAACGGGTGGGCATGGTGTTCCAAAAATCCAACCCCTTCCCCAAGTCCATTTACGAAAACGTGATCTACGGCCTGCGCATCCAGGGGCGCGCCAAGCGCAGCGAACTCGACGAAGTCGTGGAGCGTTCCCTGCGGCAGGCCGCTCTCTGGGACGAAGTCAAAGACCGCCTGCACGAAAGCGGCCTGGGACTCTCGGGCGGCCAGCAGCAGCGGCTGTGCATCGCGCGGGCCATCGCGGTCGAGCCGGAAATCATCCTGATGGACGAGCCGTGCTCGGCGCTCGACCCGATCGCCACCTCCAAAGTGGAGGAACTGATTTTTGAGCTTAAAAAGCTCTACACCATCGTCATCGTGACCCATAACATGCAGCAGGCCGGGCGCTGCTCGGACTTGACAGCCTTCTTCTACCTCGGGAAGTTGATCGAGATCGACCGCACCGAGAAAATTTTCACCAACCCGAGCGAAAAACAAACCGAAGATTACATCACCGGACGATTCGGCTAGGAAAGTTGAGAGAAGAAGATGTTGAGAGTTGAGGGAAAGGAAATAAAAGTATGCTCTCAGCACTTCGAATCTCCGCTCATACATCCCCCACCTTATAAAAAGCTTTTTTCTCTCAACTCTCAACCTCCCCTTCTCTCAACCTTTTCCAATGAGCCATCCCTTTGAAGCCCAACTCGCCCACATCCGCGAGACGTTGTTGTTGATGTCCACCCTCACCGACCGCAGCCTCTCGCTGGCGGCGCGTGCCGTTGCCGAACGCGACGACAAGCTGGCCGACCTGGTGGAGGCGTCCGACTCCGAGATCGACCAACTCGAAGTTGCCGTGGACGACCTCGTGGTGACCTACATGGCCACGCACGGGCCGATCGCCCGGGATTCGCGCCTGATGCTGATCGCCTCGAAAATCTCAAACAGCCTGGAGCGCATCGCCGACCAGGCGACGACCATCGCCCGGCGCGCCCGTGCGCTCAACAAAGAGCCGCAACTGGTGGCCGTGACAGACATCCCCGCCATGGCTGCAATGACCCAGGAGGTGTTGCGCGACGCCATCACCTCGTTTGTGGACGGGCGCTATGAACTCGCCCAAGCCATCATTCCCAGGGACAAGGAGATCGATGAACTCAACCGGCGCATCGCCGCGAAGCTGATCGCCCTGATGATGGAGAGCCCCGAGAACGTCGTGCGCGGGGTGCATTTGATGACCATCGCCAAGGCCATTGAACGGGCGGCCGACCACGCCCAGAACATCGCCGAGGAGGTCGTTTACCTTTACAAAGGCGAGGACATCCGTCACGAGCAGAGCGCGTAATCTCGCGCGCGCTTACATCCCGCAGAGCTTGAGCAACCGCAGCGTGCCCCAGCCCAGCAGGGCGGTGGCTGGCAGCGTGAGCACCCACGCCCAAACGATGCGTTGCACCACGCCCCATTTCACGGCGCTCAAACGCTTGGTCGAGCCCACCCCCATGATGGAAGTGGAGATGACATGCGTGGTGGAGACCGGGATGCCAAGGGTGGTGGCAATGTGAATGACAATGCCCGCCGAGGTCTCCGCCGCAAACCCGTTCACCGGCTGGAGCCGCACCATTTTATGGCCCATGGTGCGGATGATCCGCCAGCCTCCGGCAGCAGTGCCCGCCGCCATGGTTAAGGCGCAGACGACGATCACCCATTTTTCAATGGAAAAGGCGGGGGTGCGCAGGAAATGCAACCACGTCGGGAGGTGATCGAATGCCCCCGCTTTCGTGCCGGTAAAGAGCGCCAGGGCGATAATGCCCATCGTTTTTTGAGCATCGTTGCCACCGTGGCTCAACCCCATGAAAGCAGCGCTGACAAGCTGGCCTTTGCCGAAGATTTTCTGGATCAAATAGGGCCGCAGATTTTTCAAGAGGGCCATGAGCAGCAGCATGATCAGCCCCCCGATGATGAAACCTGCCAGGGGCGAGGTGATCATGGGAACGACCACCTTGGGCCAAAGCCCTTCGGCAGCGGGCCCGGTGGCTTTCATGACCGTACGGGACCACTTCAGCACAGACCAATCGCCGCCAGTCGTGGCCAGTGCCGCGCCGCAAAGGCCGCCGATGAGCGCATGGCTGGAACTCGACGGCAGCCCAAGCCACCACGTGAGGAGCCCCCACACAATCGCCCCGACCAAGGCGGCAAGCACGGTCGGCATCGTAATGGCCTCGATTTTGACGATATCCGCACCGATGGTTTTGGCGACAGCCGTTCCGAAAAACGCGCCGATCAAATTACACACCGCCGCCATCATGATCGCCTGCCGCGGGGTGAGCACCTTGGTGGAAACCACCGTGGCAATCGCGTTGGCCGCGTCATGAAAACCGTTGATGTATTCAAAGACAAGCGCCGCAAGCAGGACGAACAGGAAAAGAGTCATGAGAGTGCAAAAGCGGACGTGAAAACGCGGGCTAGGAGTATTTCAACACAACCTGGAAGACGACATTGCCGGCATCGCGGCAACGGTCGATGGCCTTTTCCAGCAGTTCATACATGTCCTTGAGGAAGACGACGTCCTTCGCCTCCGCCTGGCCCTCGAACAGCTCGCGCAGCAGGGCGATCATGAAGCGGTCCGCGTCGCCTTCCAGGGTCTGGAGTTGCCCGTATTCGTCCTCGATCTCCTCCACGTGCGGGTTTTTGCGCAGGGATTTGACCATCACGGCGACCGTCGCGGTGGCCTGCTCCAGCATGGCCACTTGTTTGGTCATGCTCTCGGCGTGATTGTTGAGCGGGCAAATCAAGAGCCGTTCGCCGATCTTTTCCATCGTCTTGGGAACGCGCGAAAGGGAGTTGGAAAGCGCCTCGATGTCTTCGCGCTCCAGCGGCGTCACAAAGGTGCGGCAAAGCTGGGTGGTGATCTCCTGGGTCAGCCGCTTGTGCTTGCGGCGGCTCTGGGCCAGCAGTTCGAGCGTCTCCTGAACCGCCCGCTCGTCCCCGAGTTTCGGCATCAGGGCGCTGAGAATGTGGGCGCTGTTTTTGGCTTCATCTGCACTGGCTTCCAGCAGATCGTAAAATTTGCTATCGCGTCCGAAAAGTCGCTTGAAGGGATTCATGACCCCATTGCTATTACGCGAGAGGGGCAAAGCTGTAAAGGCCTCGTTGAAAAACCCTATTTCTCAATAGTGGATTTACTGATCTTTGCCTGTTTGTGCATTTTTTTTATTAATTGCAGCCGGGCTCTTGCATTTGCGGACAAACGCCGATAAAAGATTCAGCCATGCTCATCACTCCGGGACCAACCCCCCTTCCCGACTGAATCAGCTCTTTTTTTATCATGAACATTCACGAATATCAGGCACGGGACTTGTTCGAAAAATTTGGCGTGGCATCTCCCCGCGGCAAAATGGCCAGCACCCCCCGGGAAGCGGAAATCGCAGCCCAGGAACTGGGAGCCGACAAGATCGTCATCAAGGCGCAAATCCACGCCGGAGGACGCGGCAAAGGCATCTTCACCAATGGCTTTAAGGGAGGGGTTCACGCCTGTTCCAAGCCGGAGGAAATCCGGGAAATGGCCGCCAAAATGCTCGGCCAGACGCTCGTCACCCACCAGACCGGCCCCGCCGGGCGCCTGGTAAACAAGGTGTATGTCGTCGAGGCGGCGGAGATTGCCAAGGAGCTTTATCTGGCCATCTTGCTGGATCGCGCAGCCTCCACGCCGGTCGTGATAGCCAGCACGCAGGGGGGCATGGACATCGAAACCGTCGCCGCACAGACCCCGGAAAAAATCTTCCGGGAAACGGCGCACCCGCTGCTGGGGCTCCAACCCTACCAAGCGCGCAAAGTCGCGGCGGCGCTCGGGCTGCACGGCACCCAGGCGGCGCAGGCTGCCAAGCTCATCCTTGCGCTCTACAAACTTTTCATCTCGTGCGACTGCTCTTTGGTGGAGGTGAACCCGCTGGTAGTCACCAAAGCCGGGGACGTTCTCGCCCTCGACGCCAAATTCAACTTCGACGACAACGCCCTGTACCGGCATCCGGAGATCGTCGCCCTGCGCGATTTCACCGAGGAAGACCCGCGCGAAGTGGAAGCCTCCAAGTATTGTCTCAACTACATTGGGCTCGAAGGCAACATCGCCTGCCTGGTCAACGGCGCGGGACTGGCCATGGCCACCATGGACATCATCAAGCACTACGGCGGCGAGCCGGCCAACTTCCTGGACGTGGGCGGCAGCGCCAGCAAGGAGCAGGTTGCGGCGGCCTTCAAAATCATCCTCTCCGACAAGAACGTGAAGGGCATCCTCGTCAACATCTTCGGCGGCATCATGCGCTGCGACATCATTGCCGAGGGCGTCCTCGCCGCCGTGCAGGAGACGCAACTGCCCGTGCCGCTGGTGGTTCGCTTGGAAGGCTCCAACGTGGAACTGGGCAAGAAAATCATCCGGGACAGCGGCTTGGCGGTCATCAGCGCCGATTCGCTTGATGACGGAGCGCAAAAAATCGTGGCCGCAGTCAAAGCCGCCGCCTGATCACCCAACCCAAAGACCCCCAACCCACCGCTCTTTGACTTATGGCCATTCTTGTCACTCCTGAAACCCGCGTTCTCATCCAAGGCATCACCGGCAGCTTCGGCTCCCGGCATGCGCAACTTTCGCTCGATTACGGCACAAAGATCGTTGCCGGCGTCACCCCCGGCAAGGGAGGGCAAATCTTCGAGCGCGTTGTCCCCATCTTTGACACCGTGGCCCAGGCAGCGCAGGCGACCGGCGCCACCGTCTCCGCCATCTTCGTCCCGCCCCCCTTCGCGGCGGATTCCATCCTGGAAGCCGCAGATGCCGGGCTCGACCTCGTCATCTGCATCACCGAAGGCATTCCCGTGGCAGACATGATCCGCGTCAAGGCCGCCATGCGCGGGAGCAAAACCCGGCTCATCGGCCCAAACTGCCCCGGCATCGTGACTCCCGCGAAGGAAGGCCAGGGCGGCTGCCGTATCGGCATCGCCCCCGGCTACATCCACAAGAAAGGGCACGTGGGCGTTGTCTCCCGTAGCGGCACGCTTACCTATGAAGCCGTCTGGCAGTTGACCACCCGCGGGCTGGGCCAAAGCACCTGCGTGGGCATCGGCGGCGACCCCGTGAACGGCACCTCGCACCTGGACGTCATCAAGATGTTCAACGACGACCCGGAAACCGAGGCCATCATCCTGATCGGCGAGATCGGCGGCACAGCGGAAGAAGAAGCCGCCGCCTGGATCAAAGAGCACTGCAAAAAGCCGGTCGCCGGGTTCATTGCCGGAGCGACTGCGCCCGCCGGACGCCGCATGGGCCATGCCGGAGCCATCGTCTCCGGGGGTAAAGGCACCGCTGAAGCGAAGATCGCCGCCTTCCGCGAGGCGGGCATCGCCGTGGCGCAAACCCCCTCCGTCATGGCCGACACGCTCATCCGTCACATCCAGGAACGCAAGTAGCCACCGGGGAACACCCGATGCGATTCCCGGCAACGGGATGTGAAAATATTGAATTGCGGATTTCCTCTCCATAACCCACTATCAAAATATGCCAGTCACCGCGAAAGGACTAGAAGGGATCGTCGCCAACAGCACCCGCTTGAGCGACGTTCAGGGCCTCGAAGGCAAGCTCATTTACGTGGGCTACGACATCGGCGAACTGGCCGGCAAAGCCAGTTTTGAAGAAGTGATCCACCTCCTGTGGCACGGCCATCTCCCCAATAAAAAGGAACTCTCCGACCTCACCCAGAACCTCCGCAGCCGGCGTGAATTGCCCCTGGGCGTTGTCCGCTTCCTCACCCGGGCACCCAAAACGGCCGACCCAATGGACGTCATCCGCACGGCCGTCTCCATGCTCGGCCTCTATGACAGTGATTTGGAGGAAGACATCAACGTCGACAAAAACCGCATCCGCGCGTTCCACATCACGGCCAAGATCGGCGTCATCGCCGCCTATTTCCACCGCGCGCGCCAGGGCAAATCGCTCCCGCCCATCCGCCAGGATCTGGGTGAAGCCGCCCACTTCCTCTACCTCATGAATGGCGAGGAAGCGTCGCCCGAAACCGTCAAGACCCTTGACGTCGCCTACGTCCTCCATGCCGACCACGGCATGAACGCCTCCACCTTCAGCGCACGCGTCACCATCGCCACCTTGAGCGACATGTACAGCGCCATCACCTCCGCCATCGGCACCCTCAAAGGCCCGCTCCACGGCGGCGCCAACGAAGGGGTCATCCACATGCTCGAAGAGATCGGCGAGGAAGACAAGGTGGACGCCTGGGTGGAAGAGCAGCTTGCCGAAAAGCGCAAGATTTTGGGCATCGGCCACCGCGTTTACAAAGTGCTCGACCCGCGCGCGCCGTTCCTGCGGGACATGGCCGTCAAGCTCACCGACCAGCTCGGCGAGCCAAAGTGGATTCGCATGAGCGAGCGCATCGCCCAACTCATGCGCGAGAAAAAGGGGCTGGAAGCCAACGTCGATTTCTACAGTGCCACGGTGTACCACTCACTGGGCATCCCCACCGACCTCTTCACCCCCATCTTCGCCATCGCCCGCACCGCCGGGTGGACAGGCCACGTGCTGGAACAACTCGCCGACAACCGCCTCTACAGGCCGTTGAGCGAATACGTCGGCCCCGCGCCGGGGTTGAAGTTTTTGCCGCTTGAGGAGAGGTAGGAAAAGGTCTCGCGCAAAGCCGCAAAGAACGCAAAGGAGAAACTAAAGCCCCTTCTCTCCATGAGAATTGTGCCCCATTTTATGAAAACGCTTCTTTCCATCCTCTATTGTACCTTCATTTTCCTTTCGGTCGGCTTGGCAGGGGAAACACAACCGGCGTTTTCCTTCCGTTGGGAAGATTTGGAATGCGTGCGGATTATCCCTTATGACGATGGCCAAGTCGGCATCGAGATCAAACCGAAGCTGGAAAAAGCTTACGAGTTGTTGAAATTCACCGAGGCGCACCAAGACGAGAAGGTCACCATCCTGTTCGGCAACACGGAGTTCTCGCATCCTGTCATTAGAGCAAAGCTTTCAAACCTGACGGTCACAGCTCCCAATCTGGACGCTGCGTTCACGCTCATTCGGCAACTCCAGCCCAAAACTTCCAAGTAGAGAATCCGCAGGATTCCGAGATTCTGCCACCCCTTTGGGGTGAGACGCTTTGCAGGCGTAATCCGGGGGTATCGCTTCGCTCAACCCCCGGCTATTGCCTTGGAACCCTCCGGGTTCCTTTGCGTCCTTTGCGCCCCTTTGCGCGAAATTTCCTCCGGCCAATGACCCGCGCAAAGAACGCGAAGGATCCAAAGGGAAAGGTAGGGACGGCACTCCGTGCCGTCCCTACCATTTCGCTCAAAAAATCCGCTCCCCGCCGCGTATCTTCTCCCCTTCGCGCTCCCATTGATACAGCGAGCCGGGGTCTTTTTTCATCGCTTTGAGCAGCTCCGAGGCGTCCCGTTTTTGCAGGACGAGTTCGTTCACGCCGTCGGCCTGGCAACTCAAGATTTTTGCATACCCTTTGTAATGGCGGGGCACGCCGATGACGCGGGCTTCGCGGCTGTCCGCATCGGCCACGGCGGGCCGCCGGTCGAGCACGAGGCAACTGAACGGCACGCTCGATAAATCAATCTCCAGCGTTTGGGCGAAGCGTCCCCAGCCGGAATCAGTGTGCACATAGCCGGGCACGCGGGCGAAATGGTGGCACCAGTGGCGCTCGTTGCCGGGCACGCGCATCCCGCACGCGGCTTGGTGTGTGCAGGGGGCGATAACGCGGAAGCGCGCCAACAACTGCTCGCGCACGGCGCTCAATTTGCGGCTCGCGTCGTGCGTGCCGGGCTCCACCCAGAGCACCGTTTGCGCGCGGGCCACCAGCACAAGCAGCCGCTCCAGGGCTTCCGGGGTCAGCTCGTTGATCACGTGGCTCAAGACCAGCACCTCGGGCGCGGAATCCGCCCCCGCCGTTTGCACCGCGAGGCCCGGCAGCGTGGCACGGGCGCGCGCCGCCGCGAAGTGCTGGGCCGGGTGGGAGCGGTCGGAGAGAAGCAGCGTGCGCACTTGCTGCGGCCAGGCTTGCGCAACCCTGCGGCCCGCAATGCCGGTGCCGCAACCCCAGTCCAGAACCGCACCTTCCGGCGGCGTCCAACCGCGCGTTTGAAGTTCCGCTATGACGGCATCCCACTTCCAGCCGATCCGCTCGCCGAAGGTGAAGTCGTAGCTGGCCAACTCGCTGTGGCTGCGCCAGTAATCCGTGCGATCCGCCTCCGCGCTGGAATGCTGCTCAAATTGAAGGAACCGCTCCCGGAGCCTCCGCAGGGCGTTCCAGTTCACGTCCGTCCATAAGAAGTTGTTCGAGGCGTTGGTGTTGGATTCCATAAAAAGCTTTCAATTGCGCGATGCGCGCGTCGAGATCCGCCACGGCCTGCGCCGGAAGCGGCTCGCGCTTTTTGGTGGCGAGGAGCATCACGTTTTTCGCCGTGTGCTCGGCGGCCACAAACTCCGTGACGCGCACCCGGTAACCCGCGCGTTCCAGCAGCAGCGCGCGCAGGGCGTCGGTGGCCATCTCCGCGTGGCGCTCGGCAAAAAGCCCATGGCGCAGGATGTCGCCCAGCGTCCCGGAGGCATGGGCGCGATCCACCTGGGGCCGCGCTTCCTTGTGGCAGCAGGGCGCGGCAAGAATGATTTGCGCCCCGGCGCGCATCCCGGCGAAGAGGGCGTCATCCGTGGCGGTGTTGCAGGCGTGCAGCGCCACGAGGATATCCAAAGGCGGCAGCGGATAATCTGAAATATTACTGCATACAAAATGCAGCCCCTCAAATCCGCATTCCTGCGCCACGCGGTTGCAGAGGCTTGCCAGATCCGCGCGCGATTCCACACCAGTGACCCCGGCTTGCACCTTTTCCACGCGCCGGAAATAATCGTAGGCGGCCATGGTGAGATAGCCTTTTCCCGAACCCATGTCGCAGAGGGTGAGCGGCTTGCCGGCCCCGAAGAGGCTGCTTTCGCGGTAGGCGGAGGCGAGCAGATCCACAAAGCGTTCGATCTGGCGGAATTTCGCGCCCATGCGTTCGCGCACTTTGCCGCGGGTGTCGGTGACTTCAAGCTCCTTGAGGTAGCGTGCCTGCGCGTCCACCCACCGCGTGCGATCCCGGTCGTGGGCAAGGGACGCGGGGTTGCGGGCGGCGGGGATCACCCGCAGGCGGCTTTTCGCCCCCAACTCCAGTTGCACATCCTCGGCTTGCGTGAAGAGATTCGCGCTCAGAAATTCCGATCCCAGCCGCGCTTCCACCAGCGCGAACGCCTCCGGGAAGGGGTGATTTTTTGTTTCGTCACGGGTAAGAAACCGGCTCACCACGCAGCAGAGCCGCTCCCCCCGGATCGTCACGGGCTTCAGGAGGAGTTTGCGCAGGGGACTCTCCGGCGCAGCCGGGTGGCCGAGGGTCAATTTGACAAATGTCTCCTCTTCAAAACTGGACTTGAGCCGGGCGAGGAAACGGGTAAGGGACGATGCGTTCATGGGTAGAGCGCCTCCATACTCTGCCTTTGCCCGGCAATGAGCAAGAACCAGCGATTGCAAAACGGCTTTTCTTTTTGCTTTCCCGCTGACTTCGACAGCTTCTCACGGAGGTCGCCTTGCGCTGCGGCTTTCCCTCGGTGCGCTCCTTGCGGCAGGCGCTCAAGATTCAATCCGACGCATCTTAAACCGCGCCGGGAGAGGGATCGGAGGGCTCTGCGGGCTGGGAATCCTTGCTCTCCAGCTTGGCCCGCTTTTTTTCCTCTTTCTTCCTTTTTTTCTCCAACTCTTTCCTGCGTTTTTCGAATTCGTAATTAGTTTTCGCCATCGAGAGTTGTTCTAAAAAGATGCGGTGCGGACGGGGCGCTAAACATCCCCGTTCAACCAGTTGTTAAAATGTTCGTCCAACCGCGCCAGCATGGCGTCGGGATTGCGGGAGACATCGGTAAACTGCCCCCATTTCGTTGGGTCGCTGGCAGCGCCAACGCCTTCAATTTCACGGACGAAATCCTCCACAAGAACCATCTGGGCACGGTACATCGTGCGCAGATGGTTCTTGCAAAGTTCAGCCGTCTGGTTTTGGCGGTTCTTGGTGCCGAGCCCCATCTACTTGATGTGGCCGGAAACCAGCTTGGTCATCTCGAACATGGTGACCTGGGCCTTGCCGTTGAAGACAGCCTTCAGCGCGGCGTCCGCGTTGATGAGGGTCTTCTTGGTTTGATCCTGGAGCCCGTTCTTTTTGATGTAGTCCCAGAGCTTCTTGGTCAGTTCGCCACGAGGAATCGGCGTGGAGCCAACGACGGCCGCGAGGACTGCGTCGGGTTGCACCGGTTTCATCAAGGCTGCGTTCGGTTTGCGGGTGGTGGTTTTTTCGGTTTTAGGCATGAGAGCGGTTTATGCAAAAAAAGGGCGTTTGGAAACAAAAATAGATGAGCAGAATGCGCTCGGGCAACAAAGGCGCCAAAAACGTCCCCTCTGTTCCGCTTGGTGCACCCATCCAGCCTTCCCAGCAAATGCCTTGCTCTCCCCGGCAAGTTTCGCTCAAATGCGCGCGTGTCAATCCGCAGGGAATTTCCAAACTGTTGGCGCTGGCTGCTGGTCGCGCTCTGCATTCTTGCGGCAATGCCCGGCCGCGCTGCGGATGTGAAGCTGCGCAACGGCGAAGTGCTCAGGAATGTCACGATCATCAGCGCAGACACCAAGAGCCTGACGGTTCAGACGGCGTACGGAAAAATTCCCTACCCCTTGGAGATGGTGGAAAGCATCGACGGCAGACGGGTTCGCCCGCCTTCTCATCCCCCTCTCCCCTGCCCATCGCCCCGGATACCGTCGCGACGACGGCCTTCCGCTCCCTTGAGACCAAGGTTGCCGGGGTCGATGCGCAAGATGCCGCGCACACCCGGTTGCCCAAGGGACACAACGCAGGGCAGACCCCCGCGACCTTTTGGGAATAAAGGGGGATTACATCCCGCCTTCGAGATCGATCAGCCGATCCAGGGCATCCGCGAAATCGCGGAAAGCCGCCGCAGGCAGCATGATGGTGTCCCGGCGTCCGCCAACGTCCTCGGTGATTTTCAAAAACCGCCCCCGGTTGTTTTCCTTGAGGTCGAGAAAGAAGACCTTGCGGTCCGAGATGATCTTTTCCGATGCCAACGGCTCGTTGACCGGGCGTTCTCCAGATTCGTTAATCATATGCTTTTTGCCATCCGCTCGGGTGACCCTCACCCGCACTCATGGGCGCTTCTACTTTACGAACGCTTTTTGCAGGTGCAACCAGAAGATGCACGGGAAACGAAATTATTTGCCTCGTTCCCAATCTCCTGATTGGGAACGCCCTTGTTTGCGAATCTCCGATTCGAGAACCGTAGTCCGCAGAATAAGCGCGCGGGGTAATATTCAACATTTTTACCACTATCGGCGGTTTTCGAAACGGAGTTTCGCGGACACTTGCGTTCCCAATCAGGAGATTGGGAACGAGAAACGAGAGGAGCCTACAGTCCCATCGCCGCACGCACGCGCTGGAGCGTAATGTTGGCCAGTGCATTGGCCCGCTCGGCACCGCGCCGGAGCACTTCGTCGATGTACCCGGGATCGCGCTCGATCTCCTCGCGCCGGGCGCGGGCCGGGGCGAAGTGTTCCCAAATGGCGGCGAAAAGGCGTTTCTTGAAATCGCCGTAGCCAAAGCCGCCCGCGCGGAAGTCCGCCTCCATCTGCGCCACATCCCCTTCGGAAGCGAAGAGACGGTAAAGCGCGACAATGGAGGAGGTTGCGGGGTCTTTGGGGGCCTCGACCGGGGTGGAGTCGGTGGTAATGCCCATGATCTTTTTCTTGAGCGCCTTTTCCTCCAGAAAAAGCTCGATGGTGTTGTTGTAGCTCTTGCTCATCTTCTGGCCGTCGAGGCCGGGAATGGTGGCCAGTTCAGGGAGGATGCTTGGCTCGGGCAAGCGCAGCAGGTTCGCACCGAAGGTCTCGTTCATTTTGATGGCCAGATCGCGGGTGACTTCCACGTGCTGCTTCTGGTCTTTGCCCACCGGGACGATGTCGCTGTCGTAGATGAGAATATCCGCCGCCATGAGCACCGGGTAGGCAAAGAGTCCGTGCGAGGCGGCGAACCCCTTGGCAATGGCGTCTTTGTAGGCGTGGCAGCGCTCCAACAGCCCCATCGGCGTGAGCACGGAAAGCAGCCAGGTCAGTTCACAGACTTGCGGCACATCGGATTGCTTGAAGAGGGTGGCCTTGGCCGGGTCGAGTCCGCACGCGAGAAAATCCAGCGCCACGCCGCGGGTGTTGGCGCGCAGGGCGGCGGGGTCATGCACGGTGGTGAGCGCGTGGTAGTCGGCGATGAAATAAAGCGCCTCGCCCTTGTCCTGCCAGTCGATGGCGGGGCGCATCATGCCAAAGTAATTGCCGATGTGGAGGCGGCCTGTCGGTTTGATTCCAGAAAGAATGCGGGGCATAAAGGGCGATTTTGGCAAGCGACGCCAACGAATCAACCTAAAAACGGGAAAAGGACTCGCGCAAAGGTACGCAAAGGACGCAAAGGGAAAGGCTTGGGGATTTTGTATTCTGCCCTTTCAAGATTCTGTCTTTGCGTCCTTTGCGTACCTTTGCGCGACATTTCATTGCCGGATTTAGGCTTGGTTTTTACCGAGGCCATAGGCTCTCCGGCCCGCGCGCATCCGATGCTTGGAACAGAGGGGACATGCGACTTCAAGCCATTGGCATCGACAAACGCTACGGCGCAACCCACGCACTGCGCGCCGTGCAACTGGCGGTGGCGGCAGGGGAAATCCACGCGCTGCTGGGGGAAAACGGCGCGGGCAAGAGCACGCTTGTCAACATTCTGGGCGGAGCGGAGCGGGCCGACCGGGGACTGATCCTTTTAGACGGCCAGCCCTTTGCCCCGCAAGGCCCGATCCAGGCCCGGCGCGAGGGGGTCGCCATCGTCTGCCAGAACGCGAATCTGGCAGGAGATCTCTCAGTGGAGGAAAACCTCGTGCTCGGAGGGGAACCGGCCCGGCGGGGTTGGATCAACCGCAGGCAGCGCCGGGAGTGGGCGCGCGCGGCGTTGGCCGAGCTTGCCAGCGAAGACATTCCCCTCGGCGCGCGCGTCGGTGCGCTCTCTTACGCCGACCAGCAGCGGGTGGAGATCGCCCGGGCGTTATTGGTCGATCCGAAAGTACTCATTCTCGACGAGCCGACCCGCTCGCTTTCGCACTGGGAAATCGCCCCGTTATTTGCCGCCCTCCGGCGCATGGCGGCGCGCGGCATTGCCATCCTCTCCGTCAGCCATTTCCTGGAGGAATCCCTTGCCCTCTGCTCCCGTTACACGGTGCTGCGCGACGGAGAGGTGATGGCCAGCGGAGCGATGCAAGAGACGGATCGCGCAGGGTTGATCCGGCAGATGGCGGGATGTGAAATCCGCGAGGGTTTCCCCCGCTCCCGGCGACATCTGGGGCGGCCGCTTTTGCAGCTCAAGCACGTTTCCGGGCAGGCGGGCCCGCACGGGATCGACCTGACGCTGCACGAGGGGGAGATTCTCGGCCTCGCGGGGCTGGATGGCGCGGGGCGTTCGCAAACTCTGCGGGCAATCTTTGGGCTGGCACGTTTGCGCGAGGGGGAAATCTGGCGTGAAGGCAAGCGCTCGCGTCGCCCCGCACCCACGCGCCGTTGGCACACGGGCATCGGCATGGTGGGCGAGAGTCGGCTGGAGGGCATTCTCCCCAGCCTCTCCATCGCCGACAACCTGACCCTCACCTGCCTGGGCCGGTTCAGCGCGATGGGTTTTTTGAACACCGAACGCCAGAATTTCGCCGCGCTGGATTGGATGGAGAAGCTGCGCATCCGGGCGCGAAGTCCACGCCAGGAGGTGCGCACGCTCTCGGGCGGCAACCAGCAAAAGGTGCTCCTGGGACGCCTGCTCTTGCACCGGGCTGGCGTGCTGCTGCTGGACGAGCCGACTCGGGGGATCGATGTGCGCACCAAGGCGCAAATTTACGAGCTGATCGACGCCATCGCCGCCGAGGGCAAAGGGATTCTTTTGGTCAGCTCCGACCCCGCCGAACTCCTCGGCTTGTGCGACACGGTGGCCCTGCTGCGCCAGGGGCGGCTGGTGGAAATGCGCCCGGCCAAAGCGTGGAGCGAACCCGAAATCATCGCGGCAGCGATGGGCCCGCCATGAAAAAAGATTCACCACAGAAAAATTCGCGCAAAGGAACGCAAAGGACGCAAAGGAAGAATCTTTGCGGCTCTCGTTCCCAAACTCCATTTGGGAACGCACTTTTGGGCGCAACTCTATTGCGGCGGTGGGGGGATGCTGCTTTGACGCGGTTGCAAGCCTCCTCTCTGGCAATAGAGTTGCCCAGACAATCGCGTTCCCAAATGGAGTTTGGGAACGAGGCGGAAAGGAGAGGGAGGTGAGCCCGCGCAAGTTCCTCGCATCCCTCACCCCGTTCCTCGCCTTGGGGCTGATCGTGCTCGCCTTTTCGTTCCTTCACACGCCGGAAGGCCAGCCGGTGCGGGATTTCTTTCTCACGCGGGACAACGCCCGGTTCATCGCCACGCAGGGAATTGTAATCGGGCTCGGCACGCTGGGCATGGCGCTGGTGCTCTTGATCGGCGGCATCGACTTGAGCGCCGGGGCCTCCGCCGCCCTCTGCGGGGTGGTCGCCGCAACGCTGCTCCGCAACGGTTCCCCAACTCTGACCGCCGTGGGTGCAGCGGCACTGACGGGCGGAGTGGTCGGGATGCTTAATGGAACGCTGATCGCCAAACTGCGCATCGCCCCTTTGATTGTCACTTTGGGAATGCTTGGAGTGGCGCGCGGCGCGGCGCGCTGGATTTCCGGGGATGCGCCGATCCCTCTTCCTCAAGGTCTCTCACTCAACGCCTGGGTTGCGCCCCTGCCCGCCGCCCCATGGCTGTTGGTTGCCCCGGGGGTTTGGGTGGTGCTGTTGCTGGCGGGGCTCACAACGCTGCTCCTGCACACTACCGTCTTTGGACGGCACCTGGTGGCCATTGGCTCGAATGAAGCTGCCGCGACGTTGTGCGGTGTGCGGGTGCGGCTCACCAAAGCGCTTGTCTATGCTGTGGCGGGCCTGTTTTTCGGACTGGCCGGGGCGGCGCAAATGGTCGTTTCCCAGCAAGGAAACCCGGCGGGGATTCCGGGGCTGGAACTCAACCTCATCGCCGCCGCCGTCATCGGCGGGGTGAGGCTGGGAGGGGGTGCGGGCGGCATCCCCGGCGCACTGCTGGGCGCGCTCACAATGACGGTGCTCCAAAACGGCTGCCAGCAGGCGGGCTGGCCGGTGCCCATCCAGGAAATCGCCATCGGTTGCGCGATCATCGCCGCCGTGGGGATCGACCGGCTGCGGCATGGGTAAATAATCCTAAAAGCGGGGAAAGGACTCGCGCAAAGGGACGCAAAGGACGCAAAGACAGAATATTGGAAAGACAGAACGCAAAAAACTGATACCAGTTCTTAAGAATAAACGGACTGGCTTTGACGTTTTTTCTCAGAACCAAAAGCGCGGCCGTATACCAGCCTGGGGCAACGCCCCAGGAAACACGGGCACGAGCGAAAATGGCTGAAGGTGAGAAACATAAGATTCCCAAGTTTTTCTCTTTGCGTCCTTTGCGTCCCTTTGCGCGAAATTTTATTTCCGGGTTCAGGATAATCAAGCAAACGCGCAATCCAGCGCGAGCGCGGCGCGGAGCTGCCTGAGGTATTCGCGGCGCGGAATCTCGATGGCGCCGAAGGTGGCCAGGTGCGGCGTGACCCATTGCAAATCCAAGAGCGCAAACCGCCGCTCCCGCAGCCGTTCCACCAGCGCGTGCAGAGCCACCTTGGAGGCGTCGGTCTCCCGGTGGAACATGGATTCGCCGAAAAACGCGCCGCCCAGCGACACGCCGTAGAGTCCGCCCGCAAGCGTCCCCTCGCTCCATGCCTCCACGGAATGGGCGAACCCGAGCCGGTGCAGTTCCCCATAGGAACGCACGATCTCCTCGTCGATCCACGTCTCCTCGCGCTCCGCGCAGGCGCGCATCACCGCCTCAAACGCCGTGTCGTGGCGCACCTCAAAGCGGTTCTTTTTGAGCGTGCGCGCCAGCCCGTGGGGAAGGTGAAACCCCTCCAGCGGCAGCACGCCGCGCGGATCGGGCGAGAACCACGCAATATCCCCCTCCGGCATCCCCATGGGGAAAATGCCCTGCGCATAGGCGTTCAAAAGAAGCTCCGGCTCGATCACACCCGCAAATCTGCCCGGTTCTTACCCAGGCGGCAAGCTCCGTGGCGGAGAGCAAACAGAAGCGCAGAGGAGGGGCCCATCTTCTTCTCACGGCTTCAACACTGTTTCACTCGCGTTTTACGTTGACATCCTTGGGGGTCTGAAATAACCCAAACCACCATTCCCTCTCCGAACTCCATGGCATCTGCTCCTCTCAACACCTCGCCGGAAAATGACCATGGCGTCATGTCTCTGTTAAAAAACCCGTCGATCTACAAACTTTCACAAGAGTTGCTTGGCGCGCACCAATGGCGGCGCAAATTTCTCAGAGAGCTAGTTCAGCCGAAAAATGGGGACAAAGTGGTGGATATTGGCTGCGGTCCCGCTCAGTTACTGGAATGGCTGCCGCCGGTTCAGTATGTCGGCTTGGATGCGAATACAGCGTACATCGAAGATGCAAAAAAGAAGTACGGCAATGCGGGGGTCTTTTTGGTGGGCAACACCCACACCTTACGCGGCGACCCGCATTTTCAGAAGGCGGACATCGCCATGTGCTGCGGTGTGCTGCATCATTTGAACGACGAAGATGCTCTGGATCTGATCCGCTTTTCCCACGAGATCCTAAAACCCGGCGGGCGTTTCCTGGCTTTGGAAGCGGCTTATTTACCGGGGCAAGGGTTGCTTTCCCGGTGGATCGTTTCCAAAGATCGCGGCATGTATGTGCGCACCGAGGATGCCTACAAACAACTGGCGGCCCGCTGTTTTTCCCGCGTAAAAACGAGCCCCGATCTGCACCCGTTGCGCATCCCCTATGCGGGGCTCACGCTGGAGTGCGTCAAATAGAGCATTTTACAAAAAAATGTGGCCAGTGGCTTGGGAGCGCCGAAGGCTG
>JBAXQF010000003.1:0-49088 GCA_037131875.1 Verrucomicrobiota bacterium | reverse complement strand
TGTTCTGCCTTTTTCCTGATTTCCTGAGTTCCTGATAGATTTTTGATGCGTGAGCTCTGGATTGAGCCGCAAGAGGAGTTGCGCGCAGCAAGATAATCAGCCAAAATGGATTGGCTCAATCTCTAATTCGACCTTCCCCAAGAACTCCCCATGTCCACCGAAGCAGAACAAACAGAACCTCTCCTTCATACTTGCCCGCGGTGCGGAACCTTGCTGGACGTTTCTGTAGTGGAACCGTTTACAGAAGTCGGGTGCCCGAGTTGCGGGGAAACGATGCGCGTGCGCACGCGCTTTGACCACTTTGAACTGCTGGAGTATATCGACGCGGGCGGCATGGGCACGGTTTATAAAGCCCGCGACGTGAACCTGAACCGGATTCTCGCCCTCAAGCTGCTGCGCAAGGAATACAGCACCGACGCGGCCTACATCGCAAAACTTGAGACCGAGGCGCAGATCACCGCATCCGTGGCGCACCCGTTTGTCGTCAAAGTGTTTTCCTTCGGTTGCGACCACGGCATTTATTACATTGCCATGGAACTGGTGGACAAAGGGTCGCTGGACGACCTCATGACCCTCCAGGGCCGGATCGCCGAGGCGCAAGTGCTGGAAATCGGCTTGCAAGTAGCCCAGGGGTTGCGCGCCGCTTACCGCGTGGGGCTGATCCACCGCGACGTGAAGCCGGGCAATATTCTCTTCGCGGATGCCCACACCGCCAAGATCGTGGACTTCGGCCTGGCCATGCCGCTCGAACAGGCGAGGGAAGGCGAGGCAGAGATTTGGGGCACCCCTTATTACGTCGCGCCGGAGAAGCTCAATCACGAGCCCGAGGATTTTCGCAGCGACATGTACAGCCTCGGGGGCACCCTGTTTCACGCGCTGGCGGGACGCCCGCCGTTCGAGGCCGCGAATGCTTCGCTCGTTGCGCTCAAGCACCTCAAGAGCCAGGTCGTCAGCCTGCAGGCCTTCGCACCGGACGTCTCCAGCCCCACCTCCTACGTCATCAACCGGACACTCGCGCGCAATCCCGACGAGCGCTACCAGTCCTACGACGAACTGATCGAGCATTTGGAATACGCCCGCGCGCAACTGCTGGGGAGCGCCGGAAAATCCCGGCAACCCAAGGCGCGCGTCGTGGTGGAAGACGAAAAACAAGAGAGCGCCTTCGGATACATCATGATGGCGCTGATTGCGTTCCTGCTCGTCATGGGAGCGCTCCTCTGGCACTACAAAGACAGCATCATCAAACAGCGCACCTCCGGTGAATACCTCGCCCGGCAGCAGATGGAGCATTCGCAGGCGACCGTGGAGCAAACCCTCGCCAAAATCCGCAAACAAACGGTTGCGGGTGACACCGAGGAGGCCATCAAAACCGTGAAGGCATTGGCAGCGCGCCCCAAATTGCCTGATTTCGCCAAGGTGTGGATTCCGCTCCACGAATGCATTGCGCAGTTGGCCGCCGGGCGGCTGGCGGAAGGCGGTGAGATCCTCACAAAGTTAATCACCTCGCAGGCCTACCAATCGGATGATCGCGCGGAGGAAGAGAAAACGCGGCGGATGTTGGTAGCCCTGAACATTTCTTCCAGCGGAAAACCGGATGCGGCGATGAAAAGCTGGTCCGTCGAAGACTTCGAGTCCATCGGCTTTCTGATCCTCGGCCTCAAGGAATGGGATGCCGCGCAGTTTGACTCGGCATCGGCTCTTTTCCAGAAATTCCTTGCCACAAAACCAAAGGGCAAGTGGAGTTGGATCGAAGAATACAAGCCGCTCGCGCAGGGTTTGCGTGAGGATTACTCCGCATTCCAGGGCTTCAAGAAAGAGATGGATGCAGCCAACACCCCGGAAAAGAAAGCCGCCGCGGCGCGGCAGATCCCCGCCCTCAAGGCAAAGATCAAACATCCGGGCAAACTCCGTGAAGTGCTCGGTGCCTGCGAGACAACGCCGCGCTAAAAACAAAACCCTGTGCAAACCGCGCGAGTCACTTTGATTGGGGGCGCTTTGGCGGCAAGCCTGGCCGTTCTCCTGTTCGCCCGGCACGGCGCACCGTTCTGGACACAAGGAGCGGGGGCCATGGCGCTCGGGTTTGGACTGGCGTGGACGACCCTGCACATCCATTCCATGGCGCTCAAACTCGTGGTCGCCACGGTGGCGCTGGTGGAAGTCGCCGCTCTTGCCTGGCTGCTCCAGCTTGCGGGAATCCCCTGGTCGCCGTACAGCGCCCTCGCCGCCGGAATACTCGCCACCGCCTTTGGCCTGGCCTACGCGCTGAGTGAAGCGGGGCGCCGCAGGCGAAGGGTTGAAGAGACGCTCGGGGGGCGCATTTCCCGCGTCACATTCCAGAAAATTCTTAAAGCCGATATCCCGCTTCCACTGGCTGGAGAACGGCGGGAAGCGAGCGTGGTGGATTGCCAAATCTTCAACCGCCGGGAACTCGCAGGAAAACTTTCTGCGCCGGATTTCATCACGCTCTCCAACGCATTTTCCCATGCCGTGGCGCAATCCTTGATGGACGACGGCGGCCTCCTGGCCGGGAGCAGCGGAGAACAAACGCGCGCACTCTTCGGCGCCGTATTGCCGGATCCCTCTCCTGCCGCTCAAGCTGAAGAAGCCGCCCGCGCGGTCGCGGAACAATGCGAGGCCTTCCGTCACGAGTGCATCGCCCGGTGGGGTGTGGAGCCGGATTGCCGCGTCTCCGTCCACTCCGGCACAATGGTTGTCGGCATTTTCGGCTCCGCAACGCTCAACGGTTTTGACGTTGTTCTCACGGGCGAAGAAAGCGGAACCGCGAAAATTCAACAGGATTAACAAGATTAGAATGATTTACAGGATTGGGACTTACGGATGCTTACCGGTTACCTCAATCTTTGGGTAAAATCCTGTTAACCCACAAAATCCTGTTCATCCTGTTAAAAATGTCGAGAGTTACATTTCAAACAGAATGAAACGCGTCGAATACCCAGCGCCTCTCCGCGAATTGGTCGCCCAGCTCAAACGCATGCCGGGAATCGGCCCGCGCTCCGCAGAGCGCATCGCCCTTTGGATGATCGGCGCGCGCAACGCCCGGCCCGGCGAGATCGCCGCCGCCATCGCCAGCGTGACCGAAACCGTCCATCCCTGCCCGCGCTGCGGTTTCTTCGCAACAGAACCCTTGTGCGAAATCTGCGCCGAGGAAGGGCGCACACCGGATGTGATTTGCGTCGTCGAACAGGCGACGGATATTCTGCCGCTGGAACGCACCGGAGCCTTTCGCGGGCTCTACCACGCGCTCGGCGGGCGGATCTCACCGCTCGATCACGTGGGCCCCGAGGATTTGCGCATCGACGCGCTGCTCCAGCGGGTGCGCAAGGAACAGCCCGCCGAGGTGATCCTGGCGCTCAGTTCCGACGTGGAAGGCGAGGCGACCGCCAACTATCTCGCCGGGCTGCTGCGAGAGTTCCCCGTGCAAGTCACGCGCATCGCCCAAGGGCTCCCCGCCGGAGGCGGGCTGGAACACGCCGACGAACTGACGCTGAGCCGCGCATTGAGCGGCCGGGTGCGATTGTAGGGGGGGGAGATACAGGAAATAGCGTGCGTGCACCATGTAGAGCCGTTCTCAAAAAGAATTTCCGAATCCCCAGCCGCTCTGCGGAGGGGGGCGGTGGATCGGCCGCTCCGCGGGCGATTCTTCAAAGCACATCGAGCGTAGCGAGCTGATTTTGTTTGCAACGCCCACACCCGGAATCGCGCGCGGATCGCACGATCCACCTTCTGCGTTTCGGAAATTCTTTCCGAGAAACGCTATAATACCGCTTACATGGTTTTCTTGGTATAACATTAGAGCAAGAAAGCAGCGAGCCGATGGTAGGGGCGGCACTCCGTGCCGCCCGCACACGTCATGTTTCATCCGCATTGAAAGGATTTCATCCGCGCTGAAAGCGCAAAGGAAATCAGCCCAGGGCAGAGCGAAGCGTCGCCCTGGGTTTGCGAAGAGAGCCCCGTGCGCCCTGCAAGGGCGCTGGTAAACTCAGCTACTTCAGCATCTGCAAGATCGGCTGTGGCCAAACGCCCAGCACAAAGATGAGTGCGATCAACACGCCCATGGTGGCCTGGGTCAGGCCACTGGCAACCACAGGTTCCGTGGCCTTGGCGACATTCCAATACATGGCGCGCACCACTTTGAGATAGTAATAGAAGCCTGCGGCCACCGTCACAACGCCCACGCCCACAAGCAGCCAGTGGCCGGTCTGGACGGCGTCTGCAAACACGAAGAACTTGCCAAGGAATCCGGCAGTGAACGGCACGCCCGCCAGCGAGAGCATCGCAACGGTCATCCCAAAGGCGAGGAACGGCGCGCGCTGGCCGAGCCCGTTGAAGTTCGCAATTTCATCGCCGCCCGTAGCGCGGGTGACCACGGTCATCACCAGAAAAGCGAGCAGGGTCATCAAAAAATATCCAGCCAGATAGAAGCCGACGGTAACCGAGGCGTGGCCGCTATTCCAGCAGGCGAGCGCCACAAGCAGGTAACCGGCGTGGCCGATGCTGGAGTAGGCCAGCAGGCGCTTGAGGTTAAGCTGCGGCATGGCGGTCAGGTTGCCGTAGAGCATGGTCAGAACGGCTAGCACGGCCAGCACCAGCAGCGCGCGGCCAGCGGTCGCGGGCGCGTTGAGAAAGAGACCCAGCACGCGGATGAGGACGATGAACCCAGCCGCCTTGGAGCCGACGGAGAGGAACGCGGTGACTGGCGTGGGCGCGCCTTGGTAAACATCCGGCACCCAGAGTTGGAACGGCGCGGCAGCGATCTTGAACCCAAGGCCGACAAAAAGGAGCGTCATCGCGAAGATCGCCCCGGTTTCGCTGGAAACCGGCAGCTGCTTCAAAGCCTCACCCACTTCAGCCAGGTTCGTCTTCCCAGTGACGCCAAAAATCCAGGTGATGCCGTAAACGAAGAAACCCGTGGAGAGCGCGCCGAGGATCAGGTATTTCACGCCTGCCTCCAGCGAGGCGCCGCTGCGGCGCATGTAGCTCACCAGCACGTAGAAGGAGATGGTGACGAGTTCCAGCGCGACAAAGATCATCACGAAATCCACCGCGGAGGCCATCCACATCAAGCCCAGGCAGGTGAAGACCGGCAGCGCAAAAAACTCGCCGAGCCCCGCATTTTTGCCAACAGCGGGAATATACCGACTCAGAACGGGCCGGAACTCCAGCGCCATGAGGAGGACAAGCAGGGTCGTGCCCAGCGCGAGGCGTTTGAAGAAGAGCGCCAGAGCGTCGGCAAGGTAGAATTGTCCCATCGCGACAGTCTGCGGCGCAACAAAGAAGGAGAGGGCGAAGACAGCGGCGATGCCAACAATGCCGATCCAGCCAAGGAACGCCTTTTGCTTTTCATCATTGAAGGCTTCGAGCAGCAGCAGAAATAAGCCGATGGCGAGAACGGCCAGGTCGAGGGCGAGTGGAGTCAGGAAATTCATTTTGCGGAGACTTGTGCAGGAACGGAGAGGACGGCCTTGATGGTGGGCGTGACAAGGTTAAGGAAAAGCTGGGGGCGGAATCCCGCCACCAGCAGAACGGCAAGCAGAAGGAGGATGGCGGGGCGTGCGCAGGCGCACAAATCAGAGAGGCCCGTCCAGCGTTTGTCCGTCTCGCCTAAAAATGCGGCCCGGTAGCCGCGCAGCATATAGACGGCGGAAATAACCACGCCCCAAAGGGCGATGATCGTGGTGATCTGGAAGTTCGAGAACGCAAGGCTCTTGCCCGCGTGGCTGAACGCTCCGAAGAAGATCGGCAGTTCGGCGGCAAAGTTGCCAAAGCCGGGCAACCCGATGGAGGCGAAGGCGGCGAGGCCGAAGGTGAACCCGAGGAAAGGCATCGGTTTGGCCAGCCCTCCGAGCTTGGAAAATTCCAGGCCCCCGGTGCGCTGCCGCACCGCTCCGGCGAGGGCGAAGAGCGCCGCAATGGAAAGCCCGTGGGCGAACATGAGGAGCGCCGCGCCGCTCAACCCCAGCGGATTAAACGCCGCGATGCCGAGGAAAATATAGCCCATGTGCATCACGCTGGAGTAACCGAGCATGCTGTCGAGCCGCTTCTGCGCGATGGTGACAAGCCCCACGTAAAGGATGTTCCCCGCGAGCAGGAAGAGCAGCAAATGCGTCCAATGCTGCGCCGCGCCAGGCAGGAGCGGAAGCGCCACGCGGAGCAGACCGTAGAGGCCGAATTTCTTCAGCACGCCCGCATGCAACATCGCAGCGGGAGCCGGGGCGGAGGCATAGGCTTGAGGCGCCCACGTATGGAACGGAAAGAGCGAGATCAGGATGCCAAACCCGATGAGCAGCGTAAGATAAATCCACGGCGTCTGCGGGATGCCGCCTTGCAAGGCCAACGCCTGAAGGGCAGGGATGCTGAAGGTGCGAGCCGCCTCGTTGGGAATGCTGAAGTAGAGCGCCAGCAGGCCGATCAACAACACAAAGCTGCCGAGCGCAAGATAGAGGGTGATCTTCCACGCAGCCGTGATGCGGTCGCCCGAGCCCCAAATGCCAATCATGAGGAAGGTCGGGATGAGCGCCAGTTCGTGGAAGGCGTAGAAAAAGAAGAGATCCAGCGAGGCAAACGCGCCCGTGGCCCCGGCGATGATGAACATCAAGCACGCATAATAGAGGCCCGGGTAACGCTCCAATTTCTCCGGATGCGGCGCAACCCACACGGCAGCCAGTCCCACGATGCCCGTCAGGAGCAGCATCAGGAGGCTCAAGCCGTCCACGCCAAGGGAGAAGGCGAGCTTCCATTCCGGCGCGAGGAGCACCGAGGAGGTGAACTGGTACTTCTCGGGACTCTGCTGGTTATATCCAAAAACCAGGGAGAGCGTGAGCAGCAGGTTAAGCGCAGTGGCGAGCAGCGCGGTCTTCTTGGCGCAAGCACCAAGCAGGATGGCGCTCGCGGCGACGATGGGGATGGCGATGAGGAGATTGAGCACGGCTATTTAAAGAAAAGGATGAAGTAGAAGAGAGCGACAACCCCGGCTCCGAACAGCAGCGCGTAGCTTTGGAGGTTGCCATTCTGCGCAAAGCGCATGATAAAGCCCGCCACCCACGCACCGCTGGAGAGGCCGCGCACAAGCGCGGTATCAAGCACCCAGCGATCCACAAAAGCGCTCACGCGCGCCAGCAAATCCTGGGTGTTCCAAACGATAAGGGCGTAAATTTCGTCGAAGTAAAATTTGTTGGCCAGCAGCGGGATAGAGATCAGGTCTTTCTCCTTGCCCACATAGAGAAGCAACCCCAGCACAATGCCCGCAAGCCCAACGCCGCTTGCAATGGCGGGCACCAGCGAGTGCCCGTGGTGCGCGGGGGTGGGCAGGAAGTTTTGGATGACTTCGTGATACCCCGCAGTGACCGCCGGAATGGCCAGCAGCACCAGCGGCAGCCACATCACGGCGGGAACTTCATGCGCGTGCGCGGCGTGTTCCGTGCGGGCTTTGCCAAAGAAAACGACCACGAAAAGCCGCGTCATATAGAAGGCCGTCAGGAACGCGGCGAAAAGCCCGCAATAGTAGATCGCCGGGTTGTGTTCGCTCGCGGCAATGAGGATCGAGTCCTTGCTATAGAACCCGCTAAAACCATACACGCCCATCAGCGCGAGCGTTCCGCAAGCGAAGGTCGCCACAGTAAACGGCTGCTTCTTCCAAAGCCCGCCCATGCGCCAGATATCCTGTTCATGGTGGCAGGCATAGATGACCGCGCCCGCGCCAAGGAAAAGCAGCGCCTTAAAGAAAGCGTGCGTGAAGAGATGGAACATCGCGCCGTTGGGCGAAGCAACCCCGACCGCCATGACCATGTACCCCAACTGCGAGAGCGTGGAGTAGGCCAGCACGCGCTTGATGTCGTTCTGCTGCGTGGCCATGAGCGCCGCGAGCACGGCGGTGATGGTGCCGATCCACGCGATCACTTCCATCGCGGCAGCCGAAGCGCCGATCACAAAATAAACCCGCGCGAGCATATACACGCCGGCGGCAACCATCGTCGCGGCATGGATCAAGGCGGAAACAGGCGTCGGGCCTTCCATCGCGTCCGGCAACCAAACGTGCAGCGGGAATTGCGCCGACTTGCCCACCGTGCCGCAGAAAATGCAGAGCGCAGCGGCGGTGGCGAAAGGCGCAAATGCCGGATGCGCCACGAGCGCGGGCCAGGCGGTCTTGAGCGTCTCAAAATCGACGGATTTCGCCGCCGTCCACACCAGCAGAATGCCAAGCATGAACCCAAAATCGCCAATGCGGTTGCAGATGAACGCCTTGTTCGCAGCGGCAGGCGGCGCGGGCTTGTTATACCAGTGCCCAATCAAGATATACGAGCTGACGCCGACCAATTCCCAGAAGATGAACATCATCAGGAAATTGTTGGCGAAGACGATACCGAGCATCGAGAACATGAAGAGCGAGAGTCCCGCGAAGTAGCGCGATTTCCCCTCATCGTCCGCCATGTAGCCCCACGAATAAATGTGAATCAAAGAGCCGATGCCAGTGACCACGATGAGCATCGCCTTGCTCAAACCATCAATGGTGATGCCGATGGGGATTTGGAAATCAAAGCCGAGCGCGCGGAAATCCAGCCACGGGAGTTGAAGCGCCGTCGCCGCATCCGATCCGGCGGCGAGAAAAACTTGAACACTGGCAGCCAGCGAGACGAGCACGGCGGCAATGGAAATGCCTGCGCTCAAATTTCGCCACCGTTGGGTGAAGAGGATGATAAGCGCCGCGCTCACGAGCGGGGTGAAGAGGATGATCCAGGGTAGTGGCATGGTTAAAGAAAAAGGCTAATAATCGTAAACGGGACCGCGCGGGGGAACATCAGAAACCGGTTTGGAGTTTTGATCGGAATCGACAGAAGAACGCAGAGTGGAGTGGTGAATGATCCAGTAAGCCAGAACAATAAAAACGCCTCCGCAAAGCGTGCCCAATGCCCATATTTTACCGCTGACAAAAACCATCTTGTGCCCCTGATCTTGAATCTTGACGGCATCTGCAAGCACTGCCAGAGCAAAGAAAATCTGAACGATGAAACCGCCGACAATCTGTATGAGACTGTGGGATGCGCTAAGATATTGGACAAGGTACATATAGAAATTCATATTCATTAGAACTTCAGTGCGTTGAGATCGTCCACGTTGGTCGTCTGCCGCGCCCGGTAGAGCGCGACGATGATCGCCAGCCCCACGGCCACCTCAGCGGCGGCCACGGTGATGATGAAAAAGACGAGCATCTGCCCGTTGTAGTTGGGCAGGCCGCCCGTGCCGTTGAACCGGGAGAAGGCGACCAGCGAAAGGTTGGCGGCGTTGAGCATCAGCTCCAGCGCCATGAAAATGATGATAATGTTGCGCCGCAGCAGCACGCCCGCGAATCCGAGGGCGAAAAGGAGGCCGCTGACCAGCAGGTAATCGTTGAGAGTGACCATAACTATTTGAGTTCGCGTTGGCTCAGGACGACCACGCCGATGCTCGCCACGAGAATCAGCACGCCGACGACCTGGAAGGGGAGGTTGTAGTGGCTAAAGAGCGTCATGCCGATGTTGGAGGCGTCGTCGAATTTCGCGGCCAGCGCGGGAAACGCTTGATTGCCCGCCGGGTAGTTGCGAACCACCAGCCCGATTTGCGTGACGAACAGCCCCACCACCGCCGCACCGCCCAGCAGCACCGGGAGGCTGATCTGGCGGCTTTGCTCGGCCTTGAGATCAAGCAGCATGATGATGAAAAGAAAGAGCACCATCACCGCGCCCGCATAAACGAGGATTTGGATAACGCCAATGAAATAGGCGTCCAGGCTGAAGAACAAAGCCGCGAGTCCGAGAAAGGAAACGACAAGGCTCAACGCGCTGGCAACGGGATTCCGGTGAAGAATGGTCGCTGCGCCAAAACCGAGCATCAGCGCGGCGAAGATCCAGAAGAGAATGGGTGACATGGAGAAATGGCTAATGGCTAAAGGGTAATTGCTAATTGAAAAACACCGCTATCCCGCAGTGTCCTCGTTCCCAATCTCCTGATTGGGAACGCACTTGTCTTCGAAACTCCGTTTCGCAAAGCAAGGAGTGCTTTTGTTCCTTCGTGTGAGAATAGGAGGGTTCTCATGGTTACTTCTTCTCGTTCCACTTGTTGACAACGCCTTGCTGGAGCCCGCCCATTTCCACAAGCTTCTCTTTTTGGTGCATCATCTCCGCGCGGCTCGTGCCGGTGATCGCGTATTCTTTTTTCAGGAAAATCGCCTGCTCGGGGCAGACCTCTTCGCACAACCCGCAGTAGATGCAGCGGATCATGTCGATCTGGAATTGCTCCGGGTATTTCTCCACCTTGGAGAACTTGTCCTCCGGGGCGATTTCGCCGGGCTTGATCCGGATGGCGCGCGGCGGGCAAATGAACTCGCAAAGCTGGCAGGCCACACAGCGGGTGCGGCCCTGTTCGTCTGAAACGAGCGTGGGCGCGCCGCGATAGTGCGCGGGGAGATTCGCATCCCATTTCTCCTCGGGGTATTGCATGCAGACGTGCGTTTTTCCGCGAAGCATCCGCCAGAGATGGCCGAGCGTGATTTTCAAACCCGCAATGATGCTGGGCAGGTAGATCTTTTCCGCGAAAGTCAGTTTGGGACGTGGAACTTGGTAGGCCATGGCGTTAGTGCACGAAGGCGACGATGAGGGCAGTGAGGAAGATGTTTACGAGCGCGATTTCAAAGAGCCAGATCCAGCCCAGGCGCATGAGTTGATCATAGCGGAAACGCGGGAGCGTCCACCGGATGAAAATGAAGAAAATCAGGAAGGCGAAGACCTTGGCAAAGAAGACGCCGATGTTGACCAACCCCCAGAACCAGCCCTGCGAGCCGTCCGGGATAAAAGGGCAATGCCAGGCGCCAAGGAAGAGCGTGACGATGAGCGAGGAACCGGTGATCATCGCCGTGTATTCGCCCAGAAAAAAGAGGGCGAATTTCATCGAAGAATACTCGGTATGATAACCGCCAACCAGCTCCGTTTCCGCCTCGGGAAGATCGAACGGGAGGCGGTTCGTCTCAGCGAACATCGCAATGGTGAAGACGAGGAACGAAATCGCCACGGGAACCAACAGCAGATAGGCCGTCCAGTGGGCAAGGTGCGGCTTCGCGGCGGTAAGCCCCGGCAGCAACATCCAGCCGTTTTGCACCTGGTAGCTGACGATCTCAACGAGGTTCAGCTTGCCGATGATCAAAAAGAGCGGCACCACCGAAAGCCCAAGCGCCAGTTCGTAGGAGATCAACTGCGAGGTGGAGCGGATCGCCCCCAGGAACGGGTATTTGGAGTTGGCCGACCAGCCTGCGAGCACGATGCCGTAAACGCCCAGCGACGAGATGGCGAAGATGAAGAGCGGGCCGATGTCGAGCTTGGCAATCACCATGTCCACGCCCGCAATGCTGCTTCCGAACGGGATCACCGCCAGCGCGATGATGGCCGCGGCGATGCCGAGCGCGGGGGCAATCCAGTAATAAAACTTCTTCACGTAAGCCGGAGTGAAGTCCTCCTTGAGCAGGAGTTTCAACGCATCCGCAATCGGCTGGCCGAGACCGCCAAGGATAGGCGACCAGTCCTTCCAACCCTTCTGTCCCAGCCAACTTCCCACCACACTGATAGGGAACCCGGTGCGGTTCGGCCCCAGCCGATCCTGCATCAGCGAACTAACGCGGCGCTCAGCATAGACGGTGTAGGAGACCATCCCGAGCACAACCCCGAGCAGGCCCGCCGACTTGGCAAGCGTGGTCCAGATCATGAAGAAAAGGTCGCTGTGTAAAAATTCGAGAAGCGTGTTCATTAGAAAAAATCAGGAAATCAGGAAATCAGGAAAGGAGAAGAGCGCGAAAACAAAACTGAGGGTCTCAATGCTCATCACCTGAGTTCCTGAGTTCCTGATTCCTCTTTTCCGGGCTTCTTGGTTTCCTGATTGTTTCATCTTGCTGAAATGGGTTCCAGTTGCACGCCAAGGTCGCCAATCTTGCTCAGGCTCAACCCGGCAAGCGCAGGCGTGGCGGCGGTCATGGCCTTTACGACGTCTTCAATGGCGGCGAATCCCAGGCTGGAATCCGTGACGGCTTCAATGAGCCCAACAAGAATTTCCCAGTCGTCGCGCGCCAGTCCTGGAGATTGGATCGCCCGGTTGAGGCGTTGGAGACGGCCATTTTTATTGATCATCGAGCCGCGTTTTTCAGCGAATCCGGCGCTGGGCAACAGATGGCTGGCAGCGGCGGTGGTCGCGTTGGGCAGGATGGCCGTGGTTACGAGCACCGTGAGTTTTGCCAAGTCGGCGGCGGTCAATCCGGCTTCCGTCGCGTCTTCGCCGAGAACCACGAGCGCTTTAATTGCGCCGTTGCGGACGCCCTCGGCGATAGCGGGTAGATTTGCGCCGGGTGTGCTCGCGCTCAAGCCGAGGAGCTTTGCCCCGGCGGTGTTCGGGTTGCGGTCGGTGCTGAGCAGGATGTCGTCGCCCGCGTCGGCGTGCGGCACGATGTCGTGCTTGCTCACGCCGAGCGTCTTGGCGAGTTGCGCGGCGAGGAAGAGTTCCTCATTGGTCATTTTGCCGGAGGTGATCACGGCGATCTGCTCCGGTGCAAAGGCTTTCAATGCTGCGGCGGCGCTGGCAAGAGCGGCCTTCCAATCCGGCTGCTCCTTGCCGTTGACCACAGGGCTCAGGAGCCGTTCGGGGCTGTGCAGAGCATGGAAATTCAGGCGGCCGTAATCGCACATCCACGCTTGGTTGACGTCGTTATTCTCGCGCGGCGTTTGGCGATAGACGATGTTTTCGCGCGCGCCGATCACCGTATTGCAGCCGGTGGCGCAGCTTGTGCAGATGCTCTTGGTTTCCTTCAAAAACCAGACACGCATCTTGAAGCGGAAATCCGTGGAAGTGAGTGCGCCGACGGGGCAGAGATCGACGGTGTTCAGCGAGTAATTGCTGTCGAGCTTGCGGTCGGGATGGCAGGCGATGGAGTTGTAACTGCCGCGCTCGACGATGCCGATCACGTCGTCCTTGGCCACCTCGCGCATGAACCGGATGCAGCGCGTGCAAAGGATGCAGCGTTCGTCATCGAGGGTGATGCGTGGGCCGATTTCGACGCGCTTGGGTTTCTTGACTTTCTCTTCGAGGAACCGCGTTTTGGCTTGGCCGTAATCGTAGGAAAACTCCTGGAGCCTACATTCACCGGCCTGATCGCAGATCGGGCAATCGAGCGGGTGATTGATGAGCAGGAATTCCAGCACGCCTTTGCGGGCTTCCTCGACCATCGGGGATGCCGTGCGAACGCCGAGCCCTTCGCTGACGTCTTGAGCGCACGAGATTTGCGGGCGCGGAATCCAGTTGTGAAGCGGCTTGCCGTCGGGGCCGAGTTCCGGTTTGCGATCCGGTGTCATCTTCGGCATGCCGAGTTCCACCATGCACATGCGGCAGTTGCCGGGCGAGGAAAGCTTCGGGTGGTAGCAGTAGCGCGGGATGAATTTGCCCGCTTGGGAACAGGCCTCGATAATGCGCGTCCCCTTGGGAAATTGATGCCAGACGCCGTCAATCTGGACGTTGACGAGTTCGACGGGTTTGGGAGTGGTGGCTTCGTTGCTCATTCAGAAAAAGAGTTAGTGCCCCCCTCCGGTTAACGCTTCACTCAAAAACTCCGGCGGGGTAGGGGGCGGCACCTGTTTCTTAGCGCGCGCAGCGAATTCCTCCGGAAACTTCGCCACGAAGCTCATCACGGGCCACGAACAGGCTTCGCCAAAGGCGCAGATGGTTTTTCCGGCGATGTTATTAGAAACACTCGCCAGCGTGGCAGGATCGCTCTCCACGCCGCCGCCCGCCAGCATCCGGTCGGTGATTTTCTTCATCCAGAGCGAACCCTCGCGGCACGGCGTGCACTGCCCGCAGCTTTCGTGCGCGTAGAAATGGTTCAGGTTATTGAGGCACTCCACCATGTCGCGCGAGTCGTCCATCACGATCACGCCGCCGGAGCCCGCCATGCTGCCGCACGCGGCCATCGTGTCGAAGTCCATCGGGATGTCGAGCACGCCAATCTCCTTCTCCACCAGCGCACCGTCCGCACCCTTGACCTTGATTGTAAAACGCTCATCCGCGCGGAAAACCTTCGCCGAACTGCCTCCCGGAATAATCGCCTTGAGCTTGCGTCCCGGCTTCACGCCGCCGCACAAATCGTTGATCAGTTCGCCCAACGTCATGGAGCCGACTTCAATTTCAAAATACCCGGGCCGCACCACGTCACCGCTCACGCCCACAATGCGCGTGCCGGTATTATTCGGTGTCCCAATCTTCGCAAACTCCGCGCCGCCCATCCGCACAATGTGTTTCACATGGCAGAGCGTCTCCACGTTGTTGACGATGGTGGGGCACTGGTAAAGGCCCAGCACCGCCGGGAAATACGGGGGCTTGATGCGTGGGTAGGCGCGCTTGCCTTCAAGCGACTCGATGAGCCCCGTCTCCTCGCCGCAAATGTAAGCGCCCGCGCCGCGGTGCACGTAGATCTCGAGGTCAAATCCCGTGCCAAGAATATTCTTCCCGAGGAACCCGTTCGCCTTGGCCTCCGCAATGGCTTTTTCGAGAATCTTCGCCCCGAGCGGAAACTCGCCGCGGATATAAAGATAGGCGAGATGCACATTCAGCGCGAAGGCGGAAATAATCATCCCCTCGATCAACTGGTGCGGATCTTGGTGAATAATATAGCGATCCTTGAACGTACCGGGCTCGCTTTCGTCCGCGTTGCAGATCAAATAAACCGGCTTCGTCTCTCCGGGCCGGATGAACCCCCACTTGACGCCGCACGGGAAACCCGCGCCGCCGCGTCCACGCAGGGCAGAGGCCTTGACCTCGTTGACGATGTCCGCCGGAGCCATCGTGACAGCCTTTTTGAGATCCTCGTACCCGCCATGGCGCAGGTAGCAAGCGATGTCCGGCGTGTAGCCTTCGCGGTCAACATTGGCGAAGACAACTCGCTTTTCGCGCGGGTGTGGGATGCGGCGTGCGGGCGCTGGCATGGTTACTTGTATTGGGAAAGGAGTTGCGGGATTTCTTCGGCGGTGACGGCTTCGTGGAAGTCGTCATTGATCATCAGGACGGGGCCGCTTCCGCAGCTCGCCAGGCATTCGACCGACTCAATGGAAAACTTGCCGTCCGGGCTGACAGTAACCGGATCGCCGTGCCCGCCATGGCAGCCGCCGTGACCGTCGCAAGGAATGCCGGTGGCCTTGCAAAGATCGGCCTTCAACTGCTCCGCCCCCGCCAGCGCGCAGGAGAGCGTCTTGCACACGCGGATGTGGATTTTCCCCGGCGGTTTGCGGCGGAACATCGGGTAAAACGTCACCAGTTCCAGAATGGCAATGGGCTGCAACTCCAGCTTTTCCGCAATCCAGCGAATGGCCTCCTCGGAAATATAGCCAAAGTGTTCCTGGAAAAGATGCAACAGGGGAAGGGACGCGCTCCGTTTCGAAACGGGGTAGTGCGAGATCGCCTCGTCGATTTGCGCTGTGAGTTCAGGTGGAATCTGCATGGAAAAAAACAGTTACTTCAGTTTGCCCTCGATGAGCGGAGTATCGTTGACAGAGCCGGTGGCAAGGCGGTCGCCCACAAAGCGCAACTCGATCTTCTTGCCGTTCTGCTCATAGACATGGCGGGTGACCAGCAGCGTTTGGGGGTCTCGCGTAATCTCGGGGCCCACTTCGATGCGGGTGGGCGCACCGAGGATCGACTCCACCTCCTTCGCCGTCATGTCCGGCTTCAGCACCCGCAGGTTCGCCTCCTTGATCTTGCGCTGGCAGCCGCTGAAAGTCGCCAGGGCAATCACGGTGCTCAGGATGAGAAAAAATGCGCGCATGGTATTGTTTATCGGTCGCATTCTCCCATTACGAAATCCAAACTGCCCAGGATGGAAGGCACGTCGCTGATCATGTGGCCCTTCAGGATTTCCGGCAGGATGCTCAGGTTGCAGAACGAGGGCGAGTGAATCTTGAGCCGGTGCGGGCTGCCGCCGCCGAGGCTGTTGAGGTAAAAACCAAGCTCGCCCTTCGGGTTTTCCGCCGCGAAATAAACCTCTCCGGCAGGCGCATCCACGCCTTCCGTGTGAAGAATGAAGTGGTTGATCAACTCCTCCATTTTCGTAAGCACCTCGGCCTTGTGGGCGCGGAAATTCTTGGGGTCGGCCACATTCACCGGGCCGCCCGGCAGCTTCTGAATCACCTGGCGCAAAATCTTGATGCTCTGGCGGATTTCCTCCAGCCGCACGTAATAACGGTCATAACTGTCACCCACCGAGCCGATGGGAATATCAAAATCATACCGGTCGTAATCCAAATACGGCTGCCGCTTGCGCAAGTCATGATCGATGCCTGATCCCCGCAAGTTCGGGCCCGTCATGCCGTAATCAATCGCCATCTCGCGGGTGATCACCCCGATATCCTTCGTGCGATCCACAAAAATGCGGTTGCGCGTAATGAGCGCGTCGATCTCGTCCACCACCGGAGCCACTTCATCCAGGAACTTGCTCAATTGCGGCAGAAACCCCTCCGGGAGATCGCGAATTTGCCCGCCCACCCGCGTATAGCTGGTGGTCAGACGCGCCCCCGTCAGCAGTTCGCAAAGGTTATAAACCTTCTCGCGCTCGGCCATCGTGTAGAGGAAAACCGTCATCGCCCCCGTGTCCATCGCAAAGCAGCCGATGCCCAGCAAGTGCGAGGAAATGCGGGCCATCTCGCTACAGATCACGCGGATCGCCTTGCCGCGCGCGGGGAGTTCCCACCCCATCAGCTTCTCCACAGCCAGCGCGTAGGCCACATTGTTGGCCAGCGGCGCGAGGTAGTCGAGCCGGTCGGTGTAGGGAACAAACTGGTTGTAATGCATCGACTCGGCGATCTTCTCGCTGCCGCGGTGCAGATAGCCGAGATCCGGCGTAGCCTTGGTGATCGTCTCGCCATCGAGTTCCAGCACAATCCGCAACACGCCGTGCGTGGCCGGGTGGGAAGGCCCCATGTTGAGGATCATCTTCTCGCCGAGCATGTCGGAGAGCGCCCCTTCCGCCGAGGCCGCCGAGGCGAGGTGTTGCTGGGTGCGGACGAGAGTGTCTGCGGATTCGAACTCGTGCTTTGTGGACGCCATTTTGAGTGGGTTAAAAAGAAAAGACGAACAGGATTAAAAAGCGAGGCAGAAATAGAGGCAAGTGTATTTGTGAAAAATTTCACAAAGCAGAAGGCTTATCAAGGCCTCCCCCGATTCCCTGGACAGCCAGGCCACAGCAAAACGCGGCGCAGTTACGCAAAAAAACGCAAGCGCAAAAAGCATCGCGCCAAGGCTTTGGGTATTACGGATATATGCAATATGTTTAACGAAATGTAAAAGAGCATTCACTAGAGTGGTGGTGGTGTTTTGCAACACTGGGGGAAATGTTTACAAAATGCTCAATTGTGGACTTGCGGGCCGTCCCATTTCATCGGAGATTGCCTGACCAATAAAACCGGGCGAGAAGTGAAATTTCCCGCCCTCATGTAGAAACGAACAAAATGTTAGTACTATCACGTAAAGTTGGGGAAACGATCATGGTCGGAGACAACATCGAGATCATGGTGACGCGAATTGAACGGGATACTGTGCGCATTCGCATTGCGGCTCCCAGGGAAATTCCCATCTTTCGAGGCGAGCTTTATCGTGAGATCAAGCGCACCGCGGGAGAAACGCCGGAAGCTCCCGAAGTTCCTGCTGCTCCCTAGTTCGGCAGCGCGGGAAGGGGGGGGCGTGTTGACGCCAAAGCGCAAAGGAAAAGGCAAAAAGCCTCTTCACTTTGCGACTCTCAACGCGCCTTTGAGGCGGTTTCTGGCAACCGTGGACTCCGCCTAATACACACCGTTGCCCATTCCATACGCGCCCCAAGGCCAGGGCCGTTCGAAATTTTGGCTTTCGATGTTATAATACCGCTCATCCGAAGGCCGCACGGAGACAAAAACCATCTTGGTTCGCGCAGGACAATTGCGCACCACCGTGATCTCTCCCACCGGCGGCAATGCAGCACAGGCGCTCTCTGTGCGGCGAATCTCCGTCACCATCTTCGTTGTTCTCGCACTGATCGGGCAGGAAACAACTTTAGCCGGAACACACATCTCCTTGGAGACGCTCGTCTCCACACATTCCCTCACCGGAGGGGTGCATTGGCACCCCGCAAGCAGCGTCCCTGCCGCAAAAGCAACAACGCCACCCCATCCCATTTGTATTTTTTCCATAGTTTCTCTCTCTTTGATTATGCTGTGAACCTAAAACCGGGAATAGACTCGCGCAAAGGTACGCAAAGGTACGCAAAGGGAAAGTCTTAGGGATTTTATGCTCCTCACCTCCACGGTGCCTCCTTTCTTGTGTTCTGCCCTTCCAAGATTCGGTCTTTGCGTCCTTTGCGTACCTTTGCGCGACATTTCTTTGTCGGATTTAGGGTTAATGCAACGTAGGGGCGGCGAGCTTCATGCCAAACGGCCATGTGCGCTGAAATGCCGCGCTGGCGGCGTTGTTGGAATCCCAAGCATCCGGAGCCGCATTGGATGGTGCAGCGTCCACCGTTTTTTCCCCCACCGGAGTCGTCCCGCTGTTTGTTGTTGAACACCCGGAGAGCAAAGCCGCCAAACCCAGCGATAATGCCGCCATTTTCCACAGTTCCGTATTTTTCATAAAACCGCTCACCCCTTCATTGGGCGTTCGGAACGATGAGAAAAAATGGCTGTGCCAAATGGGAAAGCTGTGCCAAGTGGGAAAGCTGTGCCAAGTGGGAAAGCTGTGCCAAGTGGGAAAGGTATGATACCAATTACACGGTTGGATTGGTCTTATTGTCCCAGCGGGACAACCCGAAAGTAGCCCGGCGTTTTAACGCCGGGTTCGCATAGAACAACGCTTCGTCCCGGAGGGACGGTTGATGAGGGAAAAGTTACGCCTGTTTTCAACCGTCCCTCCAGGACGCGAAAGCGAAACCTTCTGCAAGTTTTCCCAAATAAACCGTATGGGTGGTATGCCTACGCCCTGCCCGTGCCCCACCGCCGATGGAGGAAGTGCTCGATGGGAGAAAAGAGAATCTTATCCACCAGCAGTCCGATGAGAACAATGACGAACATCACAGCAATGACCTGATCCATGGCGTGAAGATTACGCCCGAAGTCGAGAAGCTGTCCCAATCCAAACCCGGTTAAAATCGTCACAAAAATCTCCGCCGCCATCAGCGAACGCCAGGCGAACGCCCACCCCTGCTTCATCCCGCTGACAACAAATGGAGCCGAAGCGGGAAGGATCACGCGCGTCCAAGTGTAAAACTGTTTAGCTCCCATCGTGCGAGCAGCTCGTGCGAAGATCGGTGGAACATTGCGGATACCGTTGTCCGTGGAAATAATGACTGACCAGAGCGAGCCCATCACGACCACGAAAAGCATTGCCCCCTCGGTTTGCCCAAACCAGACCAGCGCCAGCGGCACCCAGCAAACGCTCGGCAGTGTCTGAAGCCCCAGTGCAAGCACTCCCGCGGTGTCTTCCATAAAACGGAACCGGGCGGTCAGCATTCCCACGGGAATGCCTAACAGGAGAGCGATGCCGTAACCGCTCAAGAGCCGCCGGAGCGTCACCAGAGTGGCATCCAGAAGCGTGCCGTCGAGCGCAGCCGAGCGAAAATAATCCCAAACGGAGAGCGGATCGGGCAAAAGCACCGGCGACCAGATTTTGGCAAGCGCCAGGCAGTGCCACGCCAAAAGCAAGGCAGCAAAGAAAACAGCAGAGGAAAGCAGGCGTTTCATTCGGCTCCCAATTCGGTTTCCGGGGCATCAACATAGCCGCGCAGGGCGCGGGTGATGCGGCTTGCGTGTTTTGCCAGTTCCACGGAGTTAATATCCCGGGGGTGCGGCAGGTCGATGTGGAACTCTTCCCGCACCCGCCCGGGATGCGGCGAGAAAAGGATGACGCGGTTGCCCAGGCAGGCCGCTTCGCGCACATTGTGCGTCACAAAAACAATGGTCTTGGCGCGCTCGGCCCAGATCCGCTGAATGTCGCCGTAAAGTTGCTCGCGGGTGAGCGCATCCAGGGCCGCAAACGGCTCGTCCATCAGCAGCACCCGGGGGTTCGGCGCCAGCGAGCGCGCCAGCGCGGCCCGCTGCTTCATGCCGCCGGAAAGCTCGTGAATGTTGGAGTGGGCAAAATCTTCAAGCCCCACCAAACGCAGGTAAAACCGCGCCACCTCCCGGCGCTCCTTGTCATTGAGGTTCGGCTTGAGCCTCAAACCAAACAGAACATTCCCCAGCACATCCAGCCACGGGAACAGCGCCGGCTCCTGAAACATCACCATCCGGTCCCGGCCCGGCTGGGTCACCGGTTTGCCGTCCATCAACGTGCGCCCCTCATCAGGGATTTCCAGCCCGGCAATGATGTTCAAGAGCGTCGATTTTCCGCACCCGCTCGGCCCCACAAGGCAGACAAAATCCCCCTCGTTGATCTGCAAGGAAATGTGATCCAAAGCGCACACCGTCCCACTGCGCGTGACAAAGCTCTTGCTCACGCCTTCAATGAGGAGCTTGGCCGGTGGAACCGTCTTGAGTTCGTCTTGGACAGACATGGGGCAGGGGAGCGTTACGGGATCTGGATCAACTGGCGCAAATCCGGCACCTTGCGCAGGAAACCCGCCTTCTGCGCATTGGACACATAAGTGCTCAGGCTTTCAAGAGAAACAGCATCCGTCAATTCGATCCGCTTCCACGCCGCGGCAATCAAATCCGGCGCAATCTTCGACTGCGTCTCCGCGGCCAACTCCTCCACCACCATCGCCTGCGCTTCGGCCGGGTGCGCTTGGATCCACCCGGTCAACTCCTTGTGCGCCAGCACCAGTTTGCGGAGTTGCTCCCCGTGTTCCTTTTGAAATTGCACGCTGGAAACCAGCACCGTGGTCACCGCATCCTTCTCCTCCAGGAAAACCCTTGCCCCCGCGTCCCGTTCCAAGCGCGAAACCCACGGTTCCACCGTCCAGACCGCATCGATCTTTTTCTGCGTGAAAAGCGCGAGCTGATCCGGGTTCGGCGTCGGCAACACCTGGGCGTCGCCGCCCAGTTGCGTAATCCTGAGCCCCTGCGCCCCCAGCCACGCGCGGCAGGCCACGTCTTGCGTATTGCCCAGTTGCGGAGTGGCAATGCGCTTGCCGCGAAAATCCGCGCCCGTCTTGATTGCCGAGTCCGGCTGGATCACCAGGGCCGCGCCGCCATTGGCCGCGCCCGCCACGATGCGCACCTCTTCCCCGTTGGATTTCGCGAACGCATTGATCGCCGGGCTTGGCCCCACATAAGTGACATCAATACTGTGGGCAAACACCGCCTCCATCGCGCTGGGGCCGGCGTTGTAAACATACCACTCAATCTTCACCCCAGGGCCCAACCGTTCCTCAAACCACCCCTGGCCCTTTCGCGAAAGATGGTGCGCCACCAACGCCTGCACGTGGGTCACATTGGGGAAATGCCCAAAACGGATCACCCCCTGAGCCTGGGCGGAAACCCCGGAACCCAATAAAAAGGCAACCGCCACACGACAAAGAAAAAGGGCTTTCATAGGTTCGCTTGTTTAACGGATTTGCCTGCGGTTCGAGCCGCTTTTTGCACGAGTTTTCCCGCGCTGAATTTTCTTGCCGCGCGCGACGGCGGGTTTCTTTTTCGCCGCCGGTTTGCGTGGTGAACGGCGCATGACCATCTTCACAAAGGGAACCGCCGCCTTATTGCGCCGGATCTTGCGCAGAGTCGTCTTCACCGTGTCCGCCAGGGTCACACGGTCAAGCACCCCGGTGATCGCGCGATGCACTTCAGCCATCAAGGCATGAACCCCGCAGTGGGCCTCGTCCGGGCAGGAACACGGCGCATATGCCGTGCGGCTCACACACGGGATGGGCGCCAGAGGGCCGTCCAGCAGCCGGATCACATCCCCAAAAAGAATATCCACAGCGGGAACCGCCAAAAAATACCCACCCTGCTTGCCGCGCTTGCTTTCGATCCACCCCGCCTGCTTGAGCTGCTGGAAGATCTGCTCCAGGAATTTCACCGGGAGATCCTCCTTTTGGGCGAGGTCGTTGATTTGAACCAACGGGTGACCCAAAGCTGCCGCCAAGCCCAAGTCAACAAGGGCGCGCAGCGCGTAATGGCATCGTTTGGAAACCTTCATCATCCTTGCAAAGAAGGCTATTTCAGAGCACGCCCCGAAGCAACTTCAGTTTTCGGGGTTAACCACGGATTTGCACTTTGACCCCATAGAGCTTCCAGTAAGGGAATTCAAAAATAAAGTGCAGGGAGAAGGTGAGCTTGTTCCGCCTTGTTTCGTAATGCCCATCCAAAGAAAGAATTCCCTCGCTGGTGATCTCCGGAGGGGTGTCAAAAACCGGCTCGCATTGCTGAATGTCGCTGATGTCCACATGGGCATCGATGAACGGCTGAAACTCCCGCTTGAGTTGGTTCACCGTAAGCTGGTTTTGCCATGTCAGGGACACCGTGTTGTAAAATTCATTGAAATCTCCCTGTTGGACGGCGCGGTTCAGCAAAAGAAGGCTGCTCTCAGTCAGCTTTTGGAGACTTTTGAGCGAGGGCAATTCCCGGTTGGCGGAACTTTTAAAGCCTCCCCCTTTGCCCAGAAGAGAAAAACGGTCTTCCTTTTTGTTTCCACTTTGGGAAGGGGTGCGCAGGGTGAAAACCCTCCAGGCCCTGCGCTCTTGAATCAACGTAAGATGCACAGGAATCCTGGCTCCATTGCCTGAAAGCAACTCGCCCGTCAATTTGACGTCCTCCTCCTCCGTGCGTTCCTCACTGAGCCAATTGCAGGAGACCGTTCCGGTGTTCAAACCGAGTTCCTTCGCGGTGGCCTGGAAGCTGGGAAAGTCAGTCTGCGCCCGAAACCCAAAGGCCGCGCTGTCGTAGGCCTCCTGAAAACGGGACTCGCTGATTTTTTGAAAAAAATCGGTGGCGGCACTCTCGGGACTGGGGATTTTCCCGGATTGCTTGCAGGCCGTTACCGAAAGCGCCACGGCAAGCAACAACAGAAGAGGCAGAATTTTTTTCATGGCAAACGAGAAGGGCTATTTGCTCCATTCCAACATCCGCCGGATGGGGACTTCCGCGCGGACGCGCAGCGGCTCGGGCAGGATAATTTGCGGTTGCAAGGTCTGCAAGCAGCGGTGGAGTTTTTCCAAGGTATTGCGTTTCATGAAGTGGCACTCCGCGCAGGAACACTCCGGGGTGGGGCCCGCAAGAAAAGTCTTGCCGGGCACTTCGCGGCGCAAACGGTGGAGCATCCCTTCTTCGGTCACAATGATGAACGCGCTTGCCGGGTGGCTGCGGCAGTAGCCGATCATGCGTTCCGTCGAGCAGACTTCATCCGCCAGCAACCGCACCGCCGGACGGCATTCCGGGTGCGCAATGACCGGCGCATCCGGGTATTGCTCGCGGATCTTTTCAATGCTCTGCGCCGTAAACTCAACATGCACATGGCAGTGCCCCTTCCAGAGTTCCATCGGGCGTCCCGTCTGTTCCATGACCCAGGAACCGAGGTTTTCATCGGGGACAAAAAGCAGGTTGCGATCCTTCGGCGCGGCATTGACGATCTTCACCGCATTGCCGCTGGTGCAGATCACATCGGAGAGGGCTTTGACCGCGGCGCTGCAATTGATGTAGGCGATCACGTAATAATCCTTGTCCGCGTGCGCCTTGAGAAAGGCTTCCAACTCCGGGGCAGGGCAGGAATCCGAAAGCGAACAACCGGCTTCCAAGTCCGGCAGAATCACCGTTTTGGACGGATTCACAATCTTCGCCGTCTCCGCCATGAAGTGGACGCCGCAAAAGGCGATCACCTGCGCGTCGGTCTCGGCAGCCTTGTAGCTCAACCCCAGCGAGTCGCCCACAAAATCGGCCACCTCCTGGATCTCCTTGATCTGGTAATTGTGCGCAAGAATAACCGCGTTGCGCTCGCGTTTGAGCGCACGAATGTCAGCGATGAGATCGAGTCCGGATGCGGGCATAATGCGTAATTTAGCTCCCCCTCAGTCCAATCTCAACCATTTCCCCCAAGGCAACCCCATCTAAAATTTATCTGGAACTCAGGAACTCAGGAAAAAACAGAGGAAGCATCCGTATTTTTTGCCGAGGAACGCAGATTTTTTTAATGGTGACAACTTTTGGAAAATGCCTCTTCTCCTGAGTTCCTGAGTTCCAGATTTTCTGCTGTTTTTATTGAAATGCGTTTGCCCTGCCATTTCCCCTCTCCGCGGCCTTCCCGTGCTCGCGCCATTCCCTGCTGGTGAGGCCGCGCACAAGCAGCGTGATCTCCCCCTTCGGCGGGTGCGCGGTGTAATGGGCAAGAAGCTCCGCCGCCGGGCCCATCCGGTATTCCTCGAAGGTCTTGGTCAACTCGCGGGCCACGCAAAGAGGACGTTCGCCCAACAGGCGCACCGCGGCCTCCAAGGTTTTGGTGAGGCGGTGGGGGCTCTCGTAAAAAATACTCGTTTCCTGACGGCTTGCAGCGGCCTCCAGTTCCCGCTCGCGGCCTCCGCTTTTGGGCGGCAGAAATCCCCCGTAATAAAACGCCTCCGCCGGGAACCCCGAACCGATGAGCCCCGTAATAACCGCGCTCGCCCCCGGCAGAACAGTGTAGGGGAGACTCTCCGCAATGCACGCCGCCAGCAAACGCGCGCCGGGGTCAGAGATGCCGGGCATCCCGGCGTCGGAGATGATGGCCACCGTTTCCCCGCGCCGGAGCCGCTCCATCAGTTCCTGGGTGCGCCGCGCCTCGTTATGCTCGTGGTAGGAGACCAGCGGCCTCTCAATGCCGAAGTGGTGCAAAAGATGGCCGGAGTGGCGCGTGTCCTCGGCCCCAATCACATCCGCACTCTTGAGCACCTCCAGTGCGCGCAGGGTGATGTCGCCAAGATTGCCAATGGGAGTGGGGACGAGAAACAGCATGGCAATGAGTAAAAAGGATATGAAGTGAACTAGGAAGCTTGGATTTGACAGGAATACGAACAAAAACATCGTGTTGAGGATCGAGCCATTCGCCGAAAAGCGTGCTGTGCCAACACAAAAATCATCGGATGGCTCCCTGCGCATTCAATTCGGGCGAAATGTCGCCCGTTTGCGTTTCACAAAGAGGTTGACCCAAGAGAAATTAGCCGAAGCTCTGGACATCTCCACCCGACATACCCAGAGCATCGAGGCCGGGAAACATTCCCCAACCCTACCCACACTCTTCAAGCTCCGAAAAGTGTTGGATGTATCATGGGATGAGTTGTTTGCCGACTGTGAGTAATCGCTGGAATTGCTTCCATGCAGCTCCTGATTCCAACACCGATTCGCCGTGCAGTTGGGGCGTTGCTTGACCTCCTCTACCCGCCGCATTGCGCAATCTGCCTGTGCAAAACCCACACAGGCGAACACCTTTGCCCGGCGTGCCGCAAAGACGCACCGGCCATTCGCGCCCCGTTCTGCGCCACCTGCTCGGAGCCCTTCTTTGGGCGCATCGACGGCGCATTCCTCTGCCCGAACTGCCGCGAACGCCGCCTCCGCTTCACCTGCGCCGTCTCGCGCCACCCAAGCCGCGGCGCGGTTCGGACATTGATCCACCGCTTCAAATACAGCGGCAAAGTGTACCTGCGCAACGTCCTGACGGATTGGCTCGCGGAAACCCTGGAGGATTCCCGCCTTCAATTCCCGCCGTGCGACCGCCTGGTACCCGTGCCGCTCCACCCCACGCGCGAGCGGGAGCGCGGCTTCAACCAGGCGCTCCTCCTCGCCGAAGGGCTTGCGCGCCGCAGCGCCATCCCGCTTGCCGACTGCCTCAAGCGCACCCGCTACACCACCACCCAAACCATCTTTGACCGCGAGGCGCGCATGGAAAACTTGCGCGGAGCCTTCCAAATGCGGCAAAATGCCGATGTGCGCAATCTCCACCTCCTTCTCATAGACGATGTTTTCACCACCGGCTCCACCGTGGACGAATGCGCCCGCGTGCTGCGGGACGCCGGTGCCGCGTCCGTCCGAGTCGCCACGGTTGCGCGGGCATGCTGATGACCTACCAGGAATCCATCGCGTGGCTTTACTCGACGCAATCGGTCGGGATTAAACTGGGGCTGGAAAACATCACCCGCCTGCTCGGCTGCCTGGGGGTGGAAAGCGCGCCGCGCCCCGGTTCCGGCCCCGTCATTTTCCACGTCGCCGGAACCAACGGCAAGGGCTCGGTTTGCGCCATGCTCGACTCCGTCTGCCGCGCCGCCGGGCTGCGCACGGCGCTCTTCACCTCTCCCCACCTTGTCAGCTTCCGCGAACGCATCCGGCTCAACGGCGTCATGATCTCCGAGGCGGATGTCGCCGTCGGCCTCACGCGCATCCGGCAACAGATCGCTGGCTGGCCCCAGCACCCCACCTTTTTTGAGATCGCCACCGCGCTCGCAATGGCGTGGTTTCAGGAAGAGCGCGCAGAAGTCATCGTGCTGGAAACCGGCTTGGGCGGAAGGCTCGACGCCACCAACGCCCTCACGCCAGCCGTGGCGGCCCTCACCGCGTTGAGCTTTGACCACAGCCAATACCTCGGCTCAACCCTGGAGGAGATCGCCGCCGAAAAAGCCGGGATCATCAAGCCCGGCGTGCCGGTCGTAAGCATCCCGCAGTTGCCCGCCGCCGCCGGAGTGATCCAGGCCGTCGCCGCGCGCCAGGGCTCATCGCTTGCCTGGGTCGCGCAACCCGCGCCGTTCGCCGTGGCGCTGCCGGGGAGTCACCAAAAACTCAACGCCGCGCTGGCCCTTGCCGCCTTGGATGCGGCCGGGCTCCCCCTTGCAAACACCGCCATCGAACAAGGCCTGGCCCGCGTGGTTTGGCCGGGGCGTTTCCAGCGCATCGACGGCCAGGCAGGCGTAGCGCTCATCCTCGACGGCGCGCACAACGAGGCTGCCGCCGCCCGGCTCGTTCAAACCTGGGAGGAGTGTTATGGAAAGGAGCAGCCAGTGATTTTGCTGGGCGTTTTGCGGGACAAAGACGTGGCCGCCGTCTGCCGCGCGCTCGCGCCGCTTGGCGCCAGCTACATCGCCGCGCCCGTTCACAGCATCCGCTCCTGCACCGCAGAGGAACTCGCCCGGGTCGTGCGCGAAGCCGCCCCCGGCGTCTCCTGCCGCATCGTCGGCTCCGTGGAAGAGGGGCTCGCCTGCGCCCAAACTGAAGCCCGCGCCACCAACCGCCGGGTGCTTGTCACCGGCTCGCTCTTCCTCATCGGGGAGACCCTCGCGCTGTTGGAAGGCGCAAAAGCGGAACCCAGCGCGCAGTAACCAAAAAAGAGCCGGAGATTGCGGCTTGCGCTCAACCCCCGGCTGCTTCTCTGGGAACCCTTTCGGGTTAATTGTTTGCTTTGATGCCTACGGCGAAACCGCCAGCCGCTGGGACTTGCTTTCGCGGTGCAGCAGCATGCCGCTTTCCTTGTAGGCCTTGAGCCGGAAATGCGTGGCAGTGGAAATAACGCCCTTGATGGTGCTCAACCGCTCGGCAATAAACCGGGCGACCGACTGCAAGTTCTTCCCCTGCACGATGATGAGGAGGTCATAGCCGCCGCTCATCAAGTAGCAGCTTTGCACTTCCTCAAACTTCGAGATGCGGCTGGCAAGCCGGTCAAAACCGCCGCCCCGTTCCGGGGTGATCTTGACTTCGATGACAGCCTCCACCGCACCATTGCTGGCTTTTTCAGGATCCAAGAGGGCTTGATACCCCACAATGGTGCCGTCGCGCTCCAACGCTTTCAGGCGTTTGGCCGCATCGGCCTCGCTGATGTTCAAGGCCTTGGCCAGGTCGGCTGTCGAAGCGCGACCATTGGATTTGAGAAGTTCAAGCAGCGGATCCATATTCTATTTAGTCTCCGAAGGTGATGCCCACGGCGCGTGCCATTTGCACCATCTGGCTGTCGGGTTTCACCAACCGCAACCGGTGAACGGCTTCGGCGATGGAAACCTCCGTAACCTGGAAGTTCTGGTAGCTGACCATGTGGCCAAACTTGCCTTCCTGGATGAGCTGGACGGCCTTGACGCCAAACTGGGTGCCGAGGATGCGATCCTTGGTGGTGGGCGCCCCGCCCCGCTGGACATGGCCCAGAACGCAGGTGCGGGTTTCCTTGCCGGTGCGCTTGGCGATCTCGCGCGCCACTTGCTCGCCTATCCCGCCCAGCTTGTATTCGCCGGAGCCGGTGACGTGCATCATCTGGCGTCCGTCCTTGGGACGGGCTCCCTCGGCCACGACGACCTGGGTGCTGTGGAGACCGGCCTCCTCGCGCTTCATGATGGCTTCGGCCACGCGGTCGAGGTCAAAAGGAATCTCGGGAATCAGGATGATGCTTGCGCCCCCGGCAAAGCCGCCGTGCAGGGCGATCCACCCGGCATGGCGTCCCATGACTTCCGTTACCATGATGCGCTTGTGGCTCATCGAGGTGGTGTGCAGGCGGTCGAGCGCGTCGGAAACGCAGGCAACCGCGGAGTCAAACCCGAAGGTTGTGGCCGTGGCATCCAGGTCATTATCGATGGACTTGGGAACGCCAACGGTTTTGAAGCCTTCCTCAAAAAGCTGCAACGAAGTGGTGAGTGAACCGTCCCCGCCAATGCAGATCAGCGCCTCCACGCCGAGCTTGGCGAGCGTGGCGCGGGATTCCTCAATCACGGCTGCGGGAACGGCCATTTTATCGCCCGTGCCCACTTTGGCGACAAAGTGCCCCTTGTTGGTGGTGCCCAGGATGGTGCCACCAAGCGCCATGATGCCCGTGGTGTTTTTACGGTTCAGGAGCATGTAGTCGCCTCCATTCAGGAGGCCTTCATAGCCGTCCTTAAACCCAAGGACTTCCCAGCCCAGGGAGGATGCTGCGCGCACTGCGCCACGTAATACCGCGTTGAGTCCGGGGCAGTCGCCGCCGCTTGTGAGGATGCCGATTCTTTGCATGTGTTATTTGTCCAGGGGCCGCCCTATTGCGGCCCATTGATCGTAAAGGTTCCAGCCGTTGTCAAGCAACCGCTTCGCGTCAGCGAAACGATTTGTCGACCCGAGGATCACCACAATGATCCTGCGCGGCGTGACAGTAAAGGAGCTGTCCGGGTTTTGAACGGATTCCGGAGCCCGCGCCGCCGAGATGATCAGACACTCTCCAGCCCGGGAGCTTTTGCCGGTTTTTACGCCATCAATGGCGTTGATGCCAAGCAACTCATTCGTGTTGATCAGGTTGTATTCCGTCGGTTTGCCTCCCGGCGGACGACGCACAATGCGGCGCTCTTTTTGCGAGACGTAAAAGCGGAACGCAGAGCGCTGCATCGCCGCGCTGGTCAGCGCAACCAGGTCGCGCGCCGTGGAGTAGGGCGCCTCGCGGAGGCTCTCAAGCCCGTGGGGATTCAGGAACAGCGTGCGCTTCATGCCAAGGCTGCGAGCCAGCGCATTCATCTGGGCCACGAACAGATCGACCGGTTGCACCCCGCTCTGGGCGCTGCGCTGGAGGTCGCGCCCGACATGCTCGGCCAGGGTGTACGCCGCGATATTATCGCTCTGGACAAGCATGGCGTAGAGAAGATCGCGCAGAGACACCTGGTCTCCCGGTTGGAAACCAACAGGATTGGAGGGATCAATGGATGCCGCACCAATGGGAATAGTGGCAAGGCTTCCCGCGTTTTGTCCGCTCACATCCATCCAATCCAGCACCACCATCGCGGTGGCGATTTTTGTGAGACTGGCGATCGGAAGCTTTTTGTTTGGACGGTAGGAATCCAGCAGGTGGCCCGTGCTGGCGTCCGCAATGGCATAGGCCGCTGTTTCCTCTCCAGAGGAGGGGTGAAGGAATGTCAGAAAGCAGGTAAACAGGAGAAATGCCGCAAATCGGTGGTGCATGACGGATGGAAGTCCAGCAGATTGCACGCCCCGCGCGGAGTTGGCAATGCTTGAGTTGCTGATTTTAGACCCAATTTTTGCTACTCGTTTATCGAAAGCGCAACGGATGCCGGTCGCTTCTTAATCATTCCCGGCATCAGTAGGCCGGGAAAGCCAGCGGATGTCGATGGAGGTAAGCAGAAAGACGGCAATCAACCCGTTGGTGACGGCAAGCAGGCCGATCACCGCAAGGCCGGCCCCCTCCAGGGCAGGGTGGCGAACCAAAAGCTCCGGAACAAAAACCAGCAGCACCGCGTCGAACCCAAAAAGAAAAATAGCCAGGGCAAAGCGTGCCCAGATATGCCGCATCCAGATGGAACAAAGCAGCATGGCATCCCAGAAAAATGCGATGAACAGGGCAGCTCGGCAGAGCGGGGCTCGGGAGCCAAAGAAAGGCGCAATCAGGCTTGCCGCGCCATTCATCGCCGCCAGGGTGAAAAAGATGACCACAAGCCACATTTTTCCAGCAAAACGGCTGCCTCGCTGGCGTTGCCATGATTTTTGTGAAGTGGTAAGCGGAGTCGCCATGCCTGGGAAAAGGGTATTTGGCTTAATAGGCCGTTCTTGCGCTGAAATGCAAGACCAAGTTGCGCCTTATTCGGCCAAACTCATAAAAAGATTCCGTCCCTTGAATTTAATCCCGTTGAGCTTCTCCAGCACGTGGGGAGCGTGCTCACTGGCGACATCCACATAGGTGGTTTTGGCAAGGAGACGAATCGCCCCGATTGCCCCCTTGGGAATTTTCGCCAGCCCGGCGATCACCCCCACAACGTCGCCGGGAGCAATTTCGTGATCCCGCCCGGTGTTCATGGAAAGCCGAACCATGCCGGGTTCGTGGGAAACCTTGCTGGGCTCAAAGTCCTCCTCCTGCTTGCGTTTGGGGCGCGCTTTGCCAATGCGTTCGCGCAGATCGCCTGAATCCTGCGGCGCGGCCTCGGTTGAGCGCTTGCTCTTTTTCTTGAACGCGTCAAAGCGCGGTTCGGGGGCGGAGTCCTGCCTCCGCTCGGGCCGCTCTTCGCGGCGCGGAATGCTGATGGCGACAGGCTCGGGCGACCCCGTGCGCGGCTTGTTGTCGCCCCCCGCAAGGTGGATGAGCGCCGAGGCGATATCCGTCGGGGTGTGGCCCTGATCCAGAAGCTGGTCAATCAACTCGTCGTGGCGCTTGTATTCCCCGCCTTCCAGCGTATCGCGAATCAAATCGTAGAACGCGCTGGTGCGCTTTTCCTCCACTTCGCTGGCGGAGGGGACGCGCGCCCGGTGGATTTTCCCCTTGGTGGCGCGCATGATATTCTGGAGCTTCCAGATTTCACGCCCTGCAACAAACGTAATCGCCTTGCCGCTGCGCCCCGCCCGCCCCGTGCGTCCAATGCGGTGCACATAGTCCTCACTGTCCTGCGGGAGATCGTAATTGAAGACCACCTCAATGTCGTCCACATCCACACCGCGCGCCGCCACGTCCGTGGCAACCAGAAACTCCAGCCCGCGCTTGCGGAACTTGGTCATCACCCGCTCGCGCATGGCCTGGGACATATCCCCGTGCAGCTTGTCCGCGGCGTACCCGCGCGCGGTAAGGTGTTCGGTCAACTCGTCCACCATCATCTTGGTGGCGCAAAAAATCAGGCCGAACTTGATGTCCTCGATGTCGATCAAACGGCAAAGCACCTCCACTTTCGCGCGCCGGTCGAGCTCATAATAAACCTGCTCAATATTGGGAACCGTGAGCGCCTGATCCTGGATGCGGATGTTGACCGGGTTGCGCGTAAAACTCTTCACCAACTGCTGAATGGGGGCGGGCAGCGTGGCGGAGAACATGACCGTCTGGCGCTGCGGGGGCATCTTGCTGAGGACATTCTTGATGTCGTCAACAAACCCCATGTCGAGCATCCGGTCCGCTTCGTCCAAAATCACCATCTTGATGTGATCGAGCTTCAGCGTGCCGCGATCCATGTGATCCATCACGCGGCCCGGCGTGCCAATGACGATGTGCGCTCCGCGTTGGAGCCCCTGGAACTGGCGCTCATAGGATTGCCCGCCGTAGATGGGCAACTCACGCACGCCGCGTTTGAAGAAAGCGAGCTTGGAAACCTCCTCCGCCACCTGCACGGCCAGTTCACGCGTGGGGCAGAGAATGAGCACCTGCGTGGCGCGGAGGGTGGGATCGACCAACTCAATGGCAGGAATCGCAAACGCAGCCGTTTTGCCGGAACCGGTTTGCGATTGGCCGAAGACATCCGCGCCGCCGAGCAGGACGGGAATCGCCTCGGATTGAATGGGCGAAGCCTCCTCGTAACCAACCTTGGCAACCGCCTTTAAGAGTTCCGGCGAGAGGCCCAGTTCGGTAAAAAGTTTTTTCTGCATCCGGGCTTATACGCCGGGCAGGGCAGGGAAGCGAGCAATATCATCAGGGCAAACGCATCTCCATTGAAAGGCAAAAGAGGATCAGGAACTCAGGAAAAGAATGAGCAAAGTAAATCACCCATTTTGGAAAAAATGGAACCTACCAGCCTCAAATGCCCGCTCTGAAGAGGTTGCTTCTCTCTTTTTCCTGATTTCCTGAGTTCCTGATAGATTTTTGATGCCTTCGCCCTGGCAATATCGTCCCTCACACCTCCGCCAGTTCCCTCTCATCCTCCAAGGCTTCTTCCTCCCCGGCATCCAGCGGCCTGCCTTTGCGGTCCTTGGCGAGAAGCGTGTAAATGGCCGGAACCACAAAGAGCGTGAACGCCGTGCCGATGATCATGCCGGTGATCAGCACGATGCCGATGCTGTTGCGGCAACCTGCGCCCGGCCCCTTGGCGAAAACCAGCGGCAAGTGGCCCACAACCGTCGCCGTGGTGGTCATCAAAATGGGGCGCAGCCGCGTCCCCGCCGCCTCGATCACCGCCTGGAGCCTGTCCCGCCCCTGTTCCTGCAAATGGTTGGCGAACTCGACAATCAGGATGCCGTTCTTGGCGATGATCCCGACCAGGGTGATCAAGCCAATCTGACTGTAAATATTCAGCGAGGTGAACCCGATGAACGTGAAGAGCAGCGAGCCGGAGAGGGCGAGCGGCACAGAGCCGAGAAGGATGATAAACGGGTCGCGGAAGCTCTCAAACTGAGCGGCGAGCACAAGGAAGATGAGGACAAAGGAGAGAAACATCGTGAAGGTCAGCTTGTCGCCTTCCAACCGGAGTTGGCGGGCTTGTCCGGCGTAGTCGATGGTGAATCCCTTGGGCAGAATCTTTGCCCCTTCCGCCTCCAGAATTTTGAGCGCTTGATCCAGCGGAACGCCCGGCTTGATGACCCCCTGGATGCGGGCGGAATTGAGCTGCTGGAAGCGGTTGAGCGTGCGCGGCTCCGTGGTTTGCTTGATGCTGGCAAACGTGGAGAGCTGCACCAGTTTTCCGCCGGGCCCGCTCACGTAGAACTCCTTGAGCTGATCGGTCGTAAGCCGCTCGGTGCGCTTGATTTGTGGAATCACTTTATAGCTGCGGCCCTGAATGCTGAAGCGGTTGATGTAGTTGCCGCCCAGCAGCGTGCCCAAGTCCGCGCCCACTTGTTGCAAGTTGAGCCCCAGGGAAGCGACTTTCTCCCGGTCAAACACCACCTCCGCCTGCGGAAGATCATATTTCAGATCCGTGTCCGCAAAGAAAAACAGCCCGCTCTCCACCGCCTTGGCGACCAGCTTGTTGGAAAATTCCAGCAATTGATTTGCCTCCGCCGTGGACGCGATGACAATTTCCACCGGGAAACCGCTGGCCCCGGGAAGCGGCTCGGGCGTGACCGCCAGAAGCCGAATGCCGGGCACGCCGGCCGTCTTTGCGCTCACTTCCTTTTCCATCTCCTGCGTGGTGCGCTTGCGCTGGCTCCACGGCTTGGTGACCATCCCCGCAAAGCCGGAGGTGGGCATGGTGAGTTGGAAAACGTGAGCCGCCTCCGGCAGGGAGGCAAACACCTCCTTGGCCTTGCTGGTGAAAAGGCTGGTCTGGTCGAGAGTCGCATTCGGCGAAGCCTGGACAATGCCGAAGATGATCCCCTGGTCTTCCTTGGGCGCCAGCTCGCGGGCCGAGGAAAGGTAGAACCAGGGGATGGCGCAAAGGATGAGGAGATAGAGAACGACGGTTACAGGCCGGTTCTTCAACGTGGCCCCGAGCCTGCGCATATAACGGTCGCGCAAGCCGTCAAAGCGGTGGTTGATCCACCCCGCGTAGCCATGCTCCGACTCTCCCGCGCGCAGCAGCTTGGAGCACATCATCGGCGAGAGGGTGATCGCGACAAAACCGGAAACAGTGACCGCTCCGGCGAGCGTGAAAGCAAACTCGCGAAACAGCGCGCCCGTAAGCCCGCCCTGGATGCCGATGGGGGCATAAACGGCAGCCAGAGAAATCGTCATGGCAATGAGCGGCCCGAGCAACTCGCGCGCTCCGTTGATGGCCGCTTGGAATGGCGAAAGCCCTTCCTGCAAATGGCGCTCCACGTTTTCCACCACCACAATGGCGTCATCCACCACCAGACCCACCGAGAGCACAATGGCCAGCAGGGTGAGCAGGTTGATCGTGAAGCCGAAGAGGAGCATCAGGAACGCCGCGCCGATGAGCGAAATGGGGATGGCGATGACCGGGATCAGGGCGGAGCGCAGCGTGCCCAGGAAAAGATAAATGATAAGGATCACCAGCAGCAGCGTTTCGCCCAAGGTCTTCCAGACTTCGTGAATGGCGTCCTGAATGTACTCGGTGTTATCATGGGGAATGCTGACCTCCATTCCCGCCGGGAGCTGCGCCCGGATGGCGGGCAACTCCGCGCGAACGGCCTTGATGACGTCGAGCGAGTTGGAAGTCGGCAGCACCCAGATGCCCATGAAGGTTGCTTGTTTGCCGTCGAAGCGAACGTCGGCATCGTAGCTTTCGGCGCCCAGTTCCACATCGGCGATGTCCTTGAGGTGGACGATGACGCCGTTCTGCTGCCGGATGACCAACTGGCTGAAGTCCTCGGTGGTCTTCAGGTCGGTATTGGCGACAAGATTCACGGAAATCATCGAGCCCTTGGTGGCTCCGAGCGCCGAGAGGTAGTTGTTGTTGGCCAGGGCCGCCCGCACCTCCGAAGGGGAGATATTCAGCGCCCCCATCCGGTCCGACTTGAGCCAGATGCGCATGGCGAAGGTGCGCGCCCCGAGAATATCCGCCCGCTGCACGCCGCTCACGGCGCTCAGTTTCGGCTGGACGACGCGCGTGAGGTAGTCGGTGATCTGGTTGGAGTCGAGATCCTTGGAGGAAAACGCCAGGTACATGGAGGCAAACCGGTCATCGCTGGTTTGCAGGTCGATCACGGGCGCTTCGGCCTCCGGCGGAAGCTGGTTGCGCACCTGCGCCACCTTGGCCTGGATTTGCGTGAGCGCGGCATTGGTGTCGTAGTTCAGCTTGAGGTGAACCAGGATGGTGCTGAGGCTCTGGGCGCTGCTGGACTCGATGTAGTCGATGCCGTCCGCGCTCGCAATCACCCGCTCCAGCGGCGTGGTGATAAACCCGCGCACCAAGTCGGCATTGGCTCCCACATAGCTCGTCATGACGGAGACGACCGCGATGTCGCTCTTCGGATATTGCCGGACGTTGAGAACCCGCGCTGACTGCACGCCCGCCAGCAGAATGAGCAGGCTCAACACAGTCGCCACAACCGGGCGCTTGATAAAAAGGTCGGTGAGTTTCATTAAAAAAGGGGAGCCCCGCTGCGCTTAGGTATCCGCAGGGTTGGGTTTCTGCTCGTTGCCGGGCTGGACTTCGTTGTTGATGTTCACCGGCTGCCGCGTCGGCGCGGCGCCCTTGGTTTCCACCGGCTCGTTGCTGCGCAACTTGAAGACCCCGGAGGTGATCACTTCATCCCCCTCCTTCAGCCCGCTGAGGATGGTAATCTGGTCGCCCCGGCTGGCTCCCAGCTTCACAAATTGCTGCACCGCCTGTTTCTGCGGCTTCCCGTCCTTCGACTTGCCTTCTTTGACGATAAAAATGGAATCGCCGTACGGGGCGTAGCTAATGGCGGAGGCGGGAAGGGCCAACACATCCGGCTTCTCGGGCAGCAGCAGCTCCACGTTGGTGAACATGCCCGCGCGCAGTTTCCCCTCGGGGTTCGGCACGGTCGCTTCAACCTGGATGTTGCGCGTCGCCTCGTCCACCCGCGAATCAATGGCCGTGATCTCTCCCTCAAATTCCTTGTCGGAAACGCCGGGCACACCGAGGCGCATTTTTTTGTGAAGAGCAAGTTGATGAAGGTGCTGCTGCGGCAAGTTGAATTCCACATAGATCGGGTCGCAGGATTCCAGCGCCACGATGGGCACGCCCGCATTGAGATACTGGCCGACATTCACCTGTCGAATGCCCAAAAGGCCGTCGAAGGGAGCGCGGATGGTCTTGCGCTCGATCACCGCCTGCACTTCCTCCATCGCCGCTTTCGCCTGGCGAGCCTCGGCTGCCGCGGCATCATAATCCGCTTGCGACGCCGCTTTTTTGTCCAGCAGATCCTGCTTGCGGGCAAGGCTCACTTTGGCCAGATCAAACCGGGCTTCGGCAGCCCGCAGTTGCGCCTCTTCCTGCTTGGTGTCCAGCTTGAGGAGCAGATCGCCCTTCTTGACCTGCTTGCCGCTTTCAAAAGCGATCTCGGCAATAATGCCCGCCAGGTCGGTGCTGACCTGCACGCCGTTGATCGCCTTGAGCGACCCCACGGCGTTCAAGACCGGTTGCCACGTCTGCCCTTTGGCGACAAGGGTGGTCACGGCAGGCGGCGGCGGGGCCATTTTGGCGAACGCCGCCGTCATCATTTTGTGTTTGAAAGCGTCCCAACCCATGAGAGCTGCGGCGAACACCCCGACGATCACCAACATGACAAGCATTCTTTTCCACATAATTTTTAGACTTCGGCAGGTTGCGTTGAGGAGTTCAAAGGGGAGGGGGTCAATCCCTCCTGGAGTTTTTGGAGCAGGCGGACAAGCTCCTTGCGCTCCCGCTCGTTCAACGGGCTCATGATGCGCGAAACACATTGAAAATAATCCGGAAGCATCGTCTCCAGGCTGGCGTGGCCTTGCTTGGTCAGCCGGACATGCACCGTGCGGCGGTCGTTCGCATCCGCTTCCCGCACCACCATCCCGTCTTTTTCCAGCGTGTCGATCAGCCCCGTCATCGTCGCCCGCGTCACGCCTGATTCCTCGGCAAGCGAGGCCGGAGTGCTGGATTCAACCCAGGGGCGGTGCAGGAGCATCATCACCGTGAAACGCCCCTGGCTGATGTTATGGCGGTTCAGAAAATGAAGGATGTCCTCAAAGACCATGTCGCCCGTGCGCAAAAGGTGCAGGAAACCCTCGCAGGCGGTCGGGTCGAGGGCAGGGTGACGCTCCGCCGCTTTAATCAAGCACTCGTATTGGGGGAGGTCTTTGAGCATCAGCAGCGGCATAGGCAAAAGGGAATACTTCGAAGATTGAAAGGTTAGGAGGCTAATAATTGCAAGTGTTAATTATCAGGATACATACATCCGTCAAGCGTTCTGTGCCCTTTTGCTTTTCCAAATCCCGTTCCCCCGCGCATCGCGGCACGGCGAATGAAGCCGGTTTTGACTCTGAAAAACGCCTTCCATCCCAGGGGCGCAAAAAAGAGGGTTCCGGGTGATTTTTTTCTTGCATTGGTGCGCATAAATACTTAATCTTTGCCTCAAGCAGAGGTTCGTGATGAAAAATACGCAAAACAACGCATTTCAAAAAAAGAGTTACAGGGTGGGTTCCCTGGTGGCTTTTTTTGCGTTCGTTTTCCTCGCGCTTTTGAGCGCGCGGGCAGGTGCCACGGTGATTTTAAACGACACTTTTTCGGATGGAAGCTACTCGAATCAAGCCCTGCCCGGTTCGGCTGACTGGCATGTTGGTGGGCCAGATACGAACATGAGCATCAGCCCGACCAAGGGGCTCACCTTTGCGGACGGCAATAACGACAAATCTACGGCGATGGCTTATTTCACGCCGACGGATCTGGCCGTGGGCGCTTCACTCAAGCTTTCCTTCAACTACAGCTTCACCCAAACCGCAGTTGATGCCAACGCCTTCATGTTCGGCCTCTACAACTCCGGTGGAGCGCGCCTAACCAAGGACAGCAGCAACAACTTCGCAAATGACAGCCTTTTTAACAGCTACACCGGCTATGCTGTCTCTGGCGTGTTTGGCGCCGACCTTACGGACAAGGGAAGCGACCATATTGAAGCCCGCAATTTAACGGGGAGCAGTTTGCTTTCCCTCGACAGCTACACCCAAGGGACGTCCTACAAGCAAAGCGGGGCGGCCACTCCCGGGCAAATGTACACCGCCAGCATGAGCATTGCGCGCACTGCGGCCGGGGTCACCGTGACAAGCCAGATCGGCAACACCATGATGACCCAGACCTACACGGGCTCGATGTTCACCAAGTTCGACGCCGTGGGCGTCTTCTCCAACGGCAACTCGGGCTCGTTCACCATGGATAACATCCAGTTGGATTACGTGGGCGCTCCGGAGCCCTCCACTTTCTACGCCCTCGGGCTCTTTGGTGCGGCGGTTTTCGGCAGAACCTCCCTGCGCGCAGGGCGCAAGCTGCTTGAGAAGTTCCTGCCCCGGTTGGCGGCTTCCTAGGCCCGCCCCGTCACCACAAACACCCGGTCGCGCGGGCGCACTTGCTCCGGCACACCCAGCGCCACCCGCTCTCCGCGTTCGGCGGTCTCCCGCGCGGCGTGCTCAATCTGAATGGACTCCACCGTGAGCCGCACCAGCCCGGTGGTGGGGCCCTGGATAAGCAACTCGTCGCCCAGCGCAAACCCGGCGTTGCGCACCTGGATCTCCGCCGCGCCCGCCTTGCGGTAGTAGTTCACCACTTCGCCCACCAGCTTCTTGCTCTGCGTCGCGCGACTGCCCCGCGCAGTCGTCCATTGCGCCACGGGCTGGCCCATGAAAAATCCGCTGGAAAGCCCGCGATGATAGGCGGTGTCGAGCGTCGCCATCAGCTCGGTTTTCAGCGCCCCAAAGTCCTCTTTGAACCCGCGCCGCCCCTTGTGCTCGAAATAAAAGTCGATGGCCCGGCGATAGGCGGCAGTCACGGTGCTCACATACTCCGGCGTGCGCGCGCGCCCTTCAATCTTGAGGCTGGCGACGCCAGCGGCCAGCAACTGATCCAGGAACGGCATCGTGCAGAGATCCTCCGGGCTCAGAATGTAATTGCTGCCGAGCCGGAACGAGATTTCGTCCTCCGCATCCGTGATCTTGTATTCGCGGCGGCACGGCTGGATGCACTCGCCCCGGTTGCCGGATTTTCCAAACCGATCCTGCGACATGAAACAGCGCCCGCTCACGGAGACGCACATCGCGCCGTGGGCAAAGACTTCCAGCTCGATGCAGTCCGCCTCCGCGCCCAGCAGCTTCTTGAGCCGCCGCCGCATGGAGGCGATGTGCGCCAGCGAACACTCGCGGGCCAGCACGAAGCGCCGGATGCCAAACGTGCGGTAAAAGAGCGCGAGGCTCTCCGAGTTTGCAACCGACATCTGCGTGGAAAGAAACACCGGCAGTTTCATCTCGGCGGCTTTGTGCACCACCGCCATGTCCCAGCAGATCACGGCGTCGATTCCGGCGGCCTTGGCCGTTTTCAAAAGGCGCTCCACCTTGGCGAGTTCGGTTTCGTAGATGATCGTGTTCAGCGCGAGATACGCCTTTGCCCCGGCGCGGTGGCATTCGGCGGCGATGCGCTGCATCTCGCCGGGCGTAAAATTCCGGTAATTCCCGCGCATGTTGAGCCCGCGCACCCCAAAGTAAATGGCATCCGCCCCGGCCTTGAGCGCCGCGCGGAGGCAAGCCCAATCGCCCGCAGGGGACATCAGTTCGGGTTTGCGCTGGGGCGGACGGGATTTGCTGGGCATAAAAAAAGAGTCTCACGCAAAGCCGCAAAGCCGCAAAGGAAAAAGAAATCCTTCTGCATCCCTTCCTGATTTCCTGAGTTCCTGATTTGTCTTTTCCAATGGCCGCGCGTGGTTTATGTTCAGGTTCCTGATGCGGGGGAGCCGATTGGCTGAGAGTGTCCGGGTTCTTTGAAATGAACTGGGGCAGACCCTTTGAACCTGCTGCGGTGAATGCCGCCGAAGGGAGCAAAGCTTTTCAGCCATGTCGTTTACCCGGCATGGCTTTTTATTTTTTTACCATGATGACCGAACCTGGAACTTCTCCCGAGCCGCACAGCAGCGACGAATTGCCCCACAGCCAGCGCGTCTATATTCAAGGCACGCTCTTTCCCGAAGTGCGCGTCCCGATGCGGGAGATCACGCTTGCGCCCACCAAGGCCTTCAATGGCGCCACCGAAGTGAATGAACCGGTGCGCGTGTATGATTGCTCCGGGCCGTGGGGCGATCCCGCGTTTTGCGGCGACGTGACGCAAGGACTGCCGCGCGTGCGCGAGGGCTGGATTCGCGCCCGCGCCGACGTGGAGGAATACGAAGGCCGCGCCGTGGCTCCGATGGACAACGGCTATCTTTCCGAGCAGCACGCCGAGTATGCCAGCCGCGCGGAGAAAAACCGCCTCGTCGAGTTTCCCGGCCTGCGGAGGAAACCGCTGCGCGCCTCCGCCGGGCATCCGGTGACGCAGATGTGGTATGCCAGGCAGGGGATCATCACCCCGGAGATGGAATACATCGCCATCCGTGAGAACCAGGGCTTGGAGCGGTTGCGCGACCAGCTTTCCGCCAAGGCCCCGCGCCATTCCATGCGCCAGCAACATGCGGGAACGCAGGGGCGCGCGGATGCCCCCGGCGTCTTCGCCCAGTTTCCGCAGGCGATGCCGCAGTTCATCACCCCGGAGTTTGTCCGCGACGAAGTGGCGCGCGGACGGGCCATCATCCCAGCCAACATCAATCATCCCGAGTTGGAGCCGATGATCATCGGGCGCAATTTTTTGGTGAAGATCAACGCCAACATCGGCAACTCCGCCGTGGCCTCCAGCATCGAGGAGGAAGTGGAGAAAATGCGCTGGGCCACCAAGTGGGGCGGGGACACCGTCATGGATCTCTCCACGGGCAAAAACATCCACGCCACGCGCGAATGGATCTTGCGCAACTCGCCGGTGCCCATCGGCACGGTGCCGATCTATCAGGCGCTGGAAAAAGTGAACGGGCGCGCCGAAGACCTGACGTGGGAGATTTTCCGCGACACGCTGATCGAACAATGTGAGCAGGGGGTGGATTACTTCACCATCCACGCGGGCGTCCTGCTGCGCTTCATCCCAATGACGGCCAGCCGCGCCACGGGCATCGTCAGCCGCGGCGGCAGCATCCTGGCCAAATGGTGCCTGGCGCATCACAAGGAGAACTTCCTCTACACGCATTGGGACGACATTTGCGATCTCCTCGCCGCCTATGACGTCGCCTTCTCCATCGGCGACGGTCTGCGCCCCGGCTCCATCGCGGACGCCAACGACGACGCACAATTTGGTGAACTCCAAGTGCAGGGCGAACTGACCCGGCGCGCGTGGGATCGCGGCGTGCAGGTCATCAACGAAGGCCCCGGCCACGTCCCGATGCACATGATCCACGACAACATGATGGCCCAGCTTGAATGGTGCCACGAAGCCCCGTTCTACACGCTCGGGCCGCTCGTGACGGACATCGCGCCCGGCTACGACCACATCACCAGCGCCATCGGCGCGGCGATGATCGGCTGGTACGGCACGGCCATGCTTTGCTACGTCACGCCCAAGGAACACCTCGGCTTGCCCAACAAAAAGGACGTGAAGGACGGCGTGATCGCCTACAAACTCGCCGCCCACGCCGCCGATCTCGCGAAGGGCCATCCCGGCGCGCAATACCGGGACAACGCCCTATCCAAAGCCCGCTTTGAGTTCCGCTGGGAAGACCAGTTCGCCCTCTCCCTCGATCCCGTCACGGCGCGCGCCTTCCACGACGAGACCCTCCCGCAGGAAGGGGCCAAAAGCGCCCATTTCTGCTCCATGTGCGGCCCGCACTTTTGCTCCATGAAGATCAGCGAAGACGTGCGCCAGTTCGCGGCAGAGCAGGGGATCAGCGAAACGGAAGCCCTGACAAAAGGGATGGAAGCGAAGGCGAAGGAGTTTGTGGAGACCGGCGCGCAGGTTTAGGCAGGCAAGCGACTGACACCTTCAGCGCACTTCGATCAAGCGATCTCCAACTCCGATACGCCGCAGAATTTCAGGCCAGTGCGGCAGAACCCAAGCTTGCAGCATGCGGTTGGTGCTATTGCCGATGCGTAACCAGATGATAACTGGGGATTGCTGACTGCTCAGGCTGCGTTCCACAAAATCTTCGTCCTTGGTGATAATCGCCGCCTGATTTTGCAGGGCATACTGCCATATCTCAGAGTCGCTGGCATCCCGCAAACCGATGTCCCGGACAGCCACGGCATCAGCGCCCTGTTCACACAGCATTTTTGCCAAACCGGGCGGCAATTGAGCGTCGATGATGAATTTCACGCGACTTTGAGCACGGTGTGATCCGCTTGTGCCGCCGCATAGCGCAGGCAAGCCTTGATGTCCTCGACTTGCAGGTCAGGATAATCTTCAAGGATTTCCTTTTCGGCGACATCGGACGCAAGGAGATCAAGCACGTCTTTAACGCGGATGCGCATGCCCCGGATGCAAGGCCTCCCGCCGCATTGCTCAGGATTGAAGGTAATTCGATCCAGATAGTTCATAAGGGAAGGATACCAGAGGATTTTTGGAAAACGAGATGAAATTCTATCCTCGTTCCCAATCTCCTGATTGGGAACGTGATTGTCCCCGAAACTCCGTTTCGCAACGCGCGGAGTGTTAGGATGGCCATCGCTATTGCAAGCGTGGGGAAACAGAGTTTCCAAGACACTTTCGTTCCCAATCGGGAGATTGGGAACGAGATCAACACCGACGTTCCCCCTCAAGCTCATTTCTCGGCTATTGGCTTGCGACTGCGACGTTTTTTCTCTGCAACGAGCACTCCAGTTAAGAGTGCAACGTGAGCCGCAATGATCAAAAGCACCACGACCCAATCAGGAAAAAGGGGCAAGATGACTGAAAACGTTGATACAGCCACAAATAGATCCACCCATGATTTACCTCGGATCATTTGAATCAAAATAAGGAGCCCCCAAAATCCCCACATGATTAGGAGCGCAACTCTCATTTGATAAAATCCCTAAATCAACTCCGCGATCTGCACCGCATTCAACGCTGCGCCCTTGAGCAACTGATCCCCGGAGACCCAGAAGGCCAGGCCGTTTTCCAGCGCGCAGTCGATGCGGATGCGGCCCACCTGGCAGTCGTCCTGCTCAGCCACATAGAGCGGCAGCGGGTAGCTGTTGTTGGCGGGATCGTCCACCAGCTTGAGGCCCGGCGCGTTGGAGAGCACCTTGCGGGCTTCCTCCACGGAGACGGGGCGCTCGAACTCGGCGTTCACGGAGACGGCATGGGCGCGGTACACCGGCACGCGCACGCAGGTGACGGACGCCTTGAATTCCGGCAAATGCAGGATGCGCCGGGCTTCGTTCTGCATCTTCATCTCTTCCTTGGTGTAGCCGGTGTCCATGAAGCTATCGACATGCGGCAGGACGTTGAAAGCGATCTGGTGCGGGTAGACGTTCTTCTCCACGGGCTTGCCCGCAGTGATGGCTTCCACCTGGCTGCGCAGTTCTTCAATGGCCTGCGCGCCGGTGCCGGAGACGGCCTGGTAGCTGGACGCGATGACGCGCTTGACGCCAAACGCCTTGTGCAAAGGCTGGAGCGCCATGAGTGTGATGGCCGTGGTGCAGTTCGGGTTTGCGATGATCCCCTTGTGATTCTTCACATCCGCGCCGTTGATTTCCGGCACGACGAGCGGCACGTTCGGGTCCATGCGGAAGTGCGAGGAGTTATCCACCACCACCGCCCCGGCTTTCACGGCTGCGGGGGCAAACTTTGCGGAAACGCCGCCGCCCGCGCTGAAGAGGGCGATGTCCACGCCCGCAAAGGAGTCCTCGGTGAGTTCCTGCACCGCGACGGTCTCGCCGTTGAACGGGAGCGTCTTGCCCACGGAACGGGCAGAGGCGAGCAACACCAGTTTGCCCACGGGGAACTTGCGGCGTTCAAGGACTTTGATCATTTCCACGCCGACGGCTCCGGTGGCCCCGACGATTGCGACTGTATATTTGCGGCTCATGGTGATAAAATGAACCCTCACTTTATACAAATCCCCGCGCGCCATGCAACCTTTCCCACGCAAAATCCGAGTCTCCATCGCCGCGCAACGGCTCGATCTGCTGGAAATCAGCGCCACCGAGCGTCTGCTGGCCAGCTTTCCCGTCTCCACGTCGGGATTCGGCCTTGGCTTTGAACTGGGAAGCAACAAGACGCCTTTGGGCCGCTTTGCCGTGGCGGAAAAGATCGGCGAGGGCGCGCCGCTGGGGACGGTTTTTGCCAGCCGCGTGCCCACGGGCGAAGTGGCGGCGTTTGAAAATCCCGACGATCCCAGCGACCGCGTGACCACCCGCATTCTGTGGCTGGAAGGGCTCGATCCAGAGAACGCCAACACTCGCGAGCGCTACATCTACATCCACGGCACCAACCATGAAGAGCGGATTGGCGAGCCGTGCAGCCACGGCTGCGTGCGGATGCGCAATGCCGACGTGGCTCAACTTTTTGGCCAAGTGGAAGCGGGGACGGAAGTCACCATTGTCCCATAGGGACAACCCGAAAGTAGCCCGGCGTTTTAACGCCGGGTTCGCATTGCGATACGCTTCGTCCCGTAGGGACGTTTGATGGGTTAAACCCTTGCCTCCTTCAGCCGTCCCTCCGGGACGAGACGCTTTTTCATCCCAATCCCGGCGTTAAAACGCCGGGCTACTTTCAATGCGTCCCTATGGGACGCGAACGCGATGCATTCGAGTAAATGAGCTTTGCAGATATCTGATCACCACTTCGCGACGATCTTTTGCAGATCTTCAATGACCCCCTCGATCTTTTTCAGATCGCGGCGGCGGCCCTTCTCCGGCTTGACTTCAAGCGTCCGCATGAGCGTCACCATGTCCCGCGCGTCGCGGATCAGCTCGGGTTCGATTTTCACTTTTTCCCCGGCGCTTTTTTGGGAGGAAATCCCTTTGTGCAGGAGATTCAAGTCTGTCTCAACCGCCGCAGCGTAATGCTTCACCGTGGCGCGGAAAAGACGCCGGAGGGCTTCGATTTCATCAGCAGCCGATTTGATGGGAGAGGCGGACGTTTTCATAAGCAGAGCAGTCCAAGCCGCCACTGGGGCGGGTGTTCCTCTGCAATAAACCCGGTTTACGCAAGGAAGCAACGCTGAAATGGCTTCCAAGAACAAAAGGAAGGGGCGGGCGGCGTCAACGCAGGACGCGGATCGCCTCCGCCAGATCCGGTTTCCCGAAGACAGATGTTCCGGCCACAAGCACGTTGGCCCCTGCGGCGATGCATTGGCGGGCCTGGGGCGCATTGATGCCTCCGTCCACCTGGATGTGAAACGCCAGGCCGCGACGGCTGCGGGCGGCGGATGCCGCTTCCATCTTTGCCAGCATTTCCGGCTGGAAGGGTTGACCGCCGAAACCGGGCTCCACCGTCATCACCAGCAGCAGATCGATCTGGTCGAGATACGCCTCCACCGCTTCAAAAGGAGTGCCAGGACGCAAGGAGAGCCCCGCCATGCAACCGGCTTCGCGAATGCGCCGCAAGGTGGTTGGCACGTCGTGCCGGGCTTCCACGTGTACGGTGATATTATGGGCATTGGGAAGGAAGCGGTCGAGATAGTGGTCGGGCCGCTCGATCATGAGATGGATGTCGGTGGGAATCGCCACCTGCTTGCGGACGGCGGCGCAAAACGCGGGCCCGAAGGAGATGTTGTCCACAAAATGGCCGTCCATCACATCCAGGTGAATCCAGTCCGCCCCGGCGGCTTCCACCGCGCGAACTTGCGCGCCGAGGTGGCCGAAATCCGCCGCCAGAACCGACGGCGCGATCAAAACTTTGGAAAAATCAACGGTCATAAGATGGGTTAAACTCCCGCGCGTTGCAGCAGATCCGCAAGCACTTTTTCGGCTTCAAAAACTTCCTTGGCCACCTCGAATGCCGCGCGGCTGTGCCGGGCATAGTCGGCGTTGATGGCGCGCACCGCCTCCACAATTTCCTCCATCGTCAGGAAGGAGATGAGGCCTTCCTTTCCGCCGTAGAATTTCGTGAACCCGGTTTCCTGCGTGATGACCGGCCGTCCCGCCGCCAGATAGCAGGCCGAGCGGTCGCTGAACCACCCGGTGTTGAGCCGCACATATTGATCCTTGGCGACGGTGAACTCCCCCTTGGAGTCCTGGATGTAGTGCAGGTAATCGTTCCAATGGATGCTCAACTCATGCGGGCTGCTCAAGCGCCAGTCATTGCGGAGGAAGAGGGCGTTGGTGGCCTTGTCCTTGATGTCGGTGGCCAGCTCAAAGCGCTCGCCCGAGCAACGCGGCGCATCCACGAACTTCAAGAACTCCAGCGACTTGCTCCAAAGGTAGTTCTCCTTGCGCCACTCGATGTCTTTCTTCCCGCTCGTGTTCCAGTTGGCGATGCTGGTGAAAACGGCTCCGGCGGGCGGCGCGTCGTGAGTTTTCCAGAGATCGGTCACCACCGGTTGGCGCGTCGGCAGCCAACGCTGGCCGTGGATGGGCACGGGGAAATCGGCGTTGCCCACGTTTTCGCCGAAGGTGAAAAGCGCGCGGTGTTTGGAGAGGTAATCCACGGTGTCCTGCACGCCTTTGTCCACCTTGATCTGCTCCACGCCGGGATCGCTCTCCACGTAGAGCATCCGGTCGTTGCCAATCAAATCCTCGTTAAATTCCTGCGAACCGCAGACGTTCAGAATGGCGTCGGCCTCCCGGTAAAGCTGGAGGATTTCCTTCTTCTGCAACCCGGCGCACGGGTGATCCGGCAAAAACCGGGCGCAGTAACCCCAGCGGCCCTCAAAGCCGAACTGCGTGGCCAGTTTCCCCAGCACCTCGGCGGCGTAGGAGTAATCCTCGTCCATCGTCCACGTCACGGGGTTGTAAGGCATGCGGGCCGAGTCTTCGATGTAGTAAACCTCGTGCCCAAGCCGTTGCAGGCCGACGATATAATGCACATGCTGCCAGATGACCCCGGCGATGGGGCATCCGGCGGTAAAGCCCATGACAACGATCTTTTTGCGTTTCATAACAGGTGGTTTCGGGAAACCCTCATCAAAACGCGAATGAGGGCGGGTTGCAACCCGGAACTGGGAAATCAGGGCAGAGGCATCAAAAATTTATCAGGAACTCAGGAACTCAGGAAAAGAAAGAGAATGCACCCCCAACCCGATAAACGCAGATCTGCGGATTCCCCTCTTCTTCCTACCCAATATCCTCGCTCTTCACCTCCCGGGCAGCGGGTTCGGCGGCGAGCTTTTTGGCTTGGTGGCGGCTGACGATCCGCAATGCGATGAAAAATGCCGCCGCTGCAAACGGGATGGCCAGCAGGGCAGAACCGACAACCGTTGGCCAGATCATCGGGAGAATCACCTTCAAATGAAACCAATGTTCCGGGTTGAGATCCGCCGCCTTGATGTGATGCGGCCACATGTGCGGACTGTGGCAAATCCAGTAGCCGATCTTGTATTCCGCCCGCAGCAACACGGCAAAGAACGGCGGGAGCACCCAACAAATATCGTGCCAGTTGACGGCCACCGCCGCCGCCACCCGGCTGCACCGGAACACCCAGGCAATTAAAATCGCCGACAGCACTTTGAAGCCCAACGGCGGGAAAAAGCCGATATACACCCCGATGGCCACCCCTCCGGCGATGGAGTGGGGCGTGTCGTGCAACTGAACCAGCAGGTGCCAGTGCGACCGCAGGTAATCAAGAAAGCGTTTTATCACAAGCGGGAAATCCTGGGTGTTTCTGTTGAGCCGGGTAAAGTTTGATGTATCATTGATCGCACGTCATGGAATCCATGTCACCAGATAACGCAGCCGAAGTCCGCACAATACGCAAATGGTTTCTTGTGGCCTTGCTGCTTTCCCTCGCGCTCCACGGCGGCCTCTACGAGCTGTTGAAGTCCAAACATCTCGATCAGATCGCCTTCAGCGCCCCCGCTCCGCAATTTATTCCACGGGCGTTCACCGTGAAAAAAGTGATCATCGACGAAAAGCTTCTCAAACCGGAGCCGACGCCGGAGGCCAAAAAAAGCGATCCCCCCAAGACGGTTCTTTCCAACGAGAAACCGTCCTCGGAAAATCTCGCCAACGAGGTGCGTTTTACACCCGCCACTCCCGCCGCAAGCGAGCTTGGCAAAGCCATCGCCGGGGATAAACCGCGCGTGCAACCCGGCCTGCTCGCCAGCCCGAAGGAGAACGCAGCCATCGAACGGGAGATCGACTCCATTCGCGCGGCCATCGCCTCCAAAAACGCGCCAAAGATCGCCGCGGGACGGGAAAACGCCCTTCCGGATTCCCGCCAGGGCACCTCCGACACCCCCGGCTACAGCAACCTCGACAACCTGCTGACACAAGCCGGCCCGCTTACCGGCCCGGTTGCTCCGGTGAATGTGCCGGGCGGGGCGCTATTTGAATACGACAGCGCCACCTTGAGCAAGGAGGCCATCCAGACCCTCGGCAAACTGGGCGTTCTCATCGAGCGCAATCCGCGTTCCACTTTCAACATCGAAGGCTACACCGACTCCTTCGGTTCCCCGGATTACAATAAAAAGCTAAGCGCCGCCCGCGCCGAAGCCGTCAAGACCTGGCTGGTGACCTACATGAAGATCGACCCGTCCAGAATCCAAGCCAAGGGGCTTGGCAGCGCCAACCTCAAAGCGCCCGCCACCGGAACCCGCGAGCAACAAGCGCCCAACCGCCGGGTGGAAATCGTCATCACCACGCCGAAGGATTAGAGCAATTTACCAAAAACTATAGCCGCGTCTTGGGGCGGCGAAGGCCGTTGCAAACCGTTTGTCCCTTGGGCTGTGTTTACAAACACAGCCGCTGCGGGCCAAGCCGCCTTGCACCAGCCTTCGGCGCTCCCAAGCCACTGGCCACATTTTTTTGTAAAATGCTCTAAGATTTGGGGCGTGATTCAAAGTAGGTGAGGAAAAGAGGAAAAGGGTTGATGCGTCTCGTTCCCAAACTCTATTTGGGAACACAGCCGTCCCATAGGGAACCGGACGGGG
>JBAXQF010000002.1:0-57687 GCA_037131875.1 Verrucomicrobiota bacterium | reverse complement strand
GCCATCGAGAAAAAGTCTTTGTCTTGCATCCCCAAGAGCCTCACGTATCCTCACCAAAAAACCACGCTTTTTCACGAAGAACCGAAAATGTCCTCTGGTAATAATCCCAAGTTTCAAAACCCGGCCCTCCTTGCCAAAAAACAAGCCTTGCCGGAAGTTCCAGCAAGGCCTGTTAAAACCACTTCAAAGGAAATCGACTAGTGTCCTGTCAGGTAAGTTAATGAAATAATTCCGAGTCCATTTTTCGCATTTTTCAAGGCGCGACCGAAAGGCAATATCTGAAGATATTGCCCGAGGAAGCAACGCTGAAAAATCGGAAAAGGGGCTGGAATTATGAAAGGAAATTGCCTGACAGGACACTATCTAGGCTTCCAGCTTGTAGCGAGCCGGTCCGACTTTCTTGATTCCGGCGATCTTCTTGCCGGTGGTTACAAACCAAATATAGACATTCTTGTAGTTCGCGTTGAGCTTTGCCGCCAAGTCTTTGATGGTAATGCCTGCCGCGCCTGCGGTCTTTAACGCATCCAGAATCTGCGCTTTCAACTCGCCGCGCCCTGACCTTGCCACTTTGGCTTTCTTACCAGCTTTGGCGGCCTTGGGAGCTTTCATCACTTTGACAGACTTCGCCACTTTCACGGCTTTCGCCTTTTTGGGCACCTTGGCAGCTTTGCCTTTCTTTGCGGCCTTGCTTTTTTTGGCCGGTTTTGGGAAAGGAGCAACTACACCATTGATTGCATAGCGTGCTTCGCCAATCTTTTTAAGTTCCGCGATTTTCTTCGCGTTAATGCTAAACCAAGAATGGATATTGGCCGTCTTAACACCGATACGATCTGCCAATTCCTTTACGCTGACGCCTGCTTTTCCAGCAGCGTTCAACATTTCCAAAATTTGCCCCCGGAGTTCACCACGCCCTTTGCGCATTCCGGTTGGCTTGCGTTTCACAAATGCGGATCGCGCAGCATCGCCCAGCTTTTTTGCAACGCTATTGCGGCTTGAGCCAGCCCCATAAAGCTCACTTTGGATAATGGAAAGCCGCTCATTGACGGCCTCAATATGGCTAAGCAACGAGGCGCGTTTCTCCTCAAGAGCTATCATTTCTTTAAGGCGTGCAATACGAATGTTAGGGTGCTTCATGGAACCCGCATTTTTTCAAGACACAGCCTATATAGCAAGTCATTTTTATAGCGACTGACATTTATGAGGTTACGCAAAGCATGCCTAAATCACATAGACACACGCATCCGGTTTTCCGCTCTCCATTCGATTCCGCTTATGCTTATGCGTGGATGAAATTTTATTGATTCCCTCTCACGTCTTTCTTTTATCGGGATGCATGCTTGCAGAACGCCCGCTTTGGACGCACTATTAAGTCCACTCTTTAAACTATGCCGACTTATATTTACGAGACCATTGAGGAACCGAACCTCCAGTTCGAGGTCAAGCAAAGCATGCATGACACCCCATTGACGCACCACCCCGAAACTGGCGCTCCCGTGCGCCGGGTCATCTCGGGAGGCTATGGCCTCCTGCAAAAAAGCGTTTCCAAACCCGCCTCCAAGCCCCAGAGACACGGCTGCGGCGGCGGCTGCGGTTGCGGAAACCATTAGTATAGGGATTCCCATATGTCTGATAAACGCTCACCGCTTTATTTGATTTTCCTGACGGTCTTTATCGACCTGGTCGGCTTCGGCATCGTCATCCCCGTGCTGCCGCTCTATGCCAAGCATTTCGGGGCGAGCGAGATGACCAACGGCTGGCTGGTGGGCATTTATTCGGCCATGCAATTCCTTGCCACCCCGCTTTTGGGAAGGCTTTCGGATCGCGTGGGGCGGCGTCCAGTGCTGCTGGTCAGTTTGCTGGGAACCGCCGTGGGCTTCTTCATCATGGGCGCGGCGCAAACGCTTGCCTGGCTTTTTTTCGCGCGGGTCATCGACGGCATCAGCGGCGGCAACATCTCCACCGCGCAAGCCTATATCGCGGATGTGACCAAACCGGAAGAACGCTCCAAGGCGATGGGGTTGATCGGCGCGGCCTTTGGCCTTGGCTTCATGTTCGGCCCCGGAATCGGCGGGGTGCTCTCGCTCATCTCCCTCAGCGCGCCCTTCTACTTTGCGGGGGCGCTCGCGGCGCTCAACGCCGTGCTGGTTTACTGGCGCCTGCCGGAGAGCCTGGCTCGCGAACACCGGGTGGCGCGCGAGGAAACCGCCACATTGCGCGAAGTGTTTGCCCACGGCTGGCATCTGCCCGTGTTGATGGGGAGTTACTTTTTCGCAATCGTCGGATTCTCGATGATGACCACCAACTTCGCGCTCTTCACCTCACAACGCTTTGGTTATGACGCGAGCCACAATGGTTATATTTTCATCTTCATCGGCTTTGTGGGCGCGTTGATGCAGGGCGGGGTGCTGCGCCGGATCGTGAAAATTTTCCGCGAGAAAAGCATTGCGCTCGCAGGCGGCGTCGTACTGGCGATCGGCCTGATCTTGCTCCCGCTGAGCGGCAGCTTGCTCTCGCTGCTGGCCTTCGCCGCGCTGGTGAGCATCGGAAACAGCCTCATCACTCCCACACTCAACGGCCTTGCCTCGCAAAGCGCCGACCGCAAATGGCAGGGCCGCGTGATCGGCTTGATGCAATCGGCCGCAAGCCTCGCACGCTGGGTGGGCCCGTTCCTGGCGGGATGGCTGCTCTCCAAGGACGCCGGCCACCCGCACCAACTCTACGGGCAGACGCCGTTCTGGGCCGCAGCGGGGATTCTCGGGGTGGCGCTGCTTTGCATGTTGCGCCTGCCGCAAAAACCGATCCGCGCGGAGGACTAGCCATGTTCATCCCCATGGAAGACAACTTTGCGGATGTTGTGGGCAAAGCGCAGCGCGGCTTGGGGCTTGCCGACCGCGATCTGGCGGCGCGCGCCGGAATTTCGCTCACGGAGTTGGATCGGCTAAAAGCGGAGCACTACGACGCAGAGGCGCTCCGCAAACTCGCCACGGTGCTGGGCCTCAACGCGCGGGCTCTCACCGCGCTTCCCAAGTATCGTCCGGCGGCAGTCGAAGTGGCTGGGCTCTCCCATTTCAGCACGGCATACGGAGGGATGCTCGTGAACTCCTATCTGGTTTGGGATGCGGCCAGCGGCGAGGCCGCGGCCTTCGACACGGGGACGGATTGCGCGGCGATGCTGGATGCCTTGCGCCGCCAAAACTTGAAGCTGCGCGGGATCTTTCTCACACACACCCACGGGGATCACATTGCCGATCTCGACCGTCTCCAGCACGAGACCGGCGCGACGGTGCATGTATCGAGCCGGGAGCCGTTGCGCGGCGCGGAAGCGTTCGAGCCGGGCCACACGTTCACATGCGGCGCACTGCGCATCGAGGCGCGCCTGACTTGGGGCCACAGCCGGGGTGGGACAACCTATGTCCTCCACGGCCTGGAGCGTCCCGTGGCGGTGGTGGGAGACGCGCTATTCGCCGGGTCGATGGGCGGCGGGATGGTCTCTTACGCCGACGCCCTGCGCACCAACCGCGAGGAACTCCTGACGCTGCCGCCCGAGACCGTTCTCTGCCCCGGTCACGGCCCGCTGACCACGGTGGCCGAGGAGCGCGAACACAACCCGTTCTTCGCGTAAGAACCATCCATCCGGTTTATTTGGTAGAATTGGCAGAGGGCTTCGCTTTCGCGTCCCATCGGGACGCCCTGAGAGTAGCCCGGCGTTTTAACGCCGGGTAGGGAAAGCGAAGCCTTTCGTCCCGGCAGGGACGGTTGAAAATGAGCGTGCTTTTACCTCGTCAACCGTCCCTCCGGGACGAAGCGTTGTTCTGCGGGAACCCGGCGTTAGAACGTTTCTCCAAAAGAATTTCCGAATCCCCAGCCGCTCTGCGGAGGGGGTGGTGGATCGGCCGCTCCGCGGGCGATTCTTCAAAGCACATCGAGCGTAGCGAGCTGATTTTGTTTGCAACGCCCACCCCCGGAATCGCGCGCGGAGCGCACGATCCACCTTCTGCGTTTTCATGCGGCGTCCTCTTACGAGATGCGCATCGGCATGATGACGTAGAGGAACGGGCCTTGGATCTTCACCACGCCGGGGCTCATTTCGTCGATGAGGTCGAGGAATACCTCGTCCACCGAAAGGTTCTTGAGCGGCGCCATGAGGAATTCCGGGTTGAAGGCGATGGCCATGTCGCGGCCTTTGTAGGCGATGGCGAGGGATTCGCGGGCTTCACCGACGTCCGGGGTGTTGGCGGCGATCTCCAGGTTGTTCTTCGTAAAGACGAGCTTGACGGAGTTGCTCTTTTCGCTGGCCAGCAGGGAGACGCGGTGCACGGCGTCGTGGAAAAGGACGCGCTCCAGGGTGACGCGCTCCTTGGTTTCCGCCGGAATGACTTGTTTGTAGTTCGGGTAGTTGCCTTCGATGAGCTTGGAGACGAGCAACGTGTCGTTGACTTCAAACGCAGCCTGGTTTTCGCCGATGCTGACTTTGATCTCGCCGTCATCGGTGAGCAGGCGGGCGATTTCATTGACCGTTTTGCTCGGGATGATGACGTCGCCTTCGTGGCTGCGCGGGAATTCCAGTTCGATGTCCACGAGCGCGAGCCGCCGTCCGTCGGTGGCGACGAGGGTCAGCTTGTTTTCGCGGAAGGAGAAGAGGATGCCGTTGAGCACGTAGCGCGTCTCGTCAGTGGAGATGGCGTAGGCGGTCTTCTTGAGGGCGTCCTTGAGATCCTTTTGCCGGAGCGTGAAGGTCTTGGCGTTCTCAAACTTCGCCAGCGGCGGGAATTCTTCCTCCGGCAGGCCGAGGATTTTGAAGAAGCTCGGGCCGCTGCGGATGGAGGCGACGTTTTTGGAATCGACTTCCACCGTGATCTCGTTGGCGGGCAGTTCGCGCACGATGCTCAGGAGCCGCCGGGCGGGAAGCGTGGTGGCGCCGGCTTTTTCGACGTTGACTTCCACGCTCGCACGGATGCCCACGTCCAGATCCGAGGTGGTGAATCGGAGTTGGCCATCCACCGCCTGCAACAGGACGTTGGAGAGGATGGGCAGGGTGGTGCGGGTGCTGACCACGTTTTGGACGGTTTGGAGACCTTCGAGGAGCTTCTCTTTGCTAACGCTGAACTTCATAAAAGGTGGATTTGGATTGAGGGGTGCTACGGTTCGTTTTTAACAGGGCACGTCTTGACGCATCATGGCAATCGTGGCCCGCGTGTCAATACGGTATGCTAACGGTTGAGTTGATTATCGAGGAAAGAGACGACCTGGCGCACTTTTTCGTCGCCCTGCATCCGATCTTTTACCAGCCGGTGGGCGTGCAGGACGGTGCCGTGGTCGCGCCCGCCAAAGGCGTCGCCGATTTCGCTCAGCGAGGTCTTGGTGAGCTCGCGGGCCAGATACATGGCCACCTGCCGAGGGAAGGCAATGTTGGCGGGACGGCGTTTGCTGGTCATGTCGGCCAGGCGCACGTCATAATGTTCCGCCACTTTGCGCTGGATCTGGTCAATGGTGACGCTGCGCCGGGCTTCCTCTTGCAAAATGTCCTTGAGGAGGTGCTCCACGGCGTCAGGAGTCAACTCGCGCCCGCTCAGGGAGGAGAAGGCGGCCACGCGCATCAACGCTCCTTCAAGCCGCCGCACGTTGGTCTTGATGCGCTCGGCAAGGAATTCGAAGATGGCGGGATCGAGCTTGATCTGAAGCGACTGGGCTTTTTTCCGCAGAATGGCCACACGGGTTTCAATATCCGGGGGCTGTAGCTCCGCGGTCATTCCCCATTCAAAGCGGGAGACCAGACGGCCTTCGAGATTCTGGATTTCAGCCGGGGGCCGGTCGCTGGAAAGGATGATCTGCTTGTGGCCGTCAAAGAGGGTGTTGAAGGTGTGGAAAAATTCCTCCTGCGAACGCTCTTTGCCCGCGAGAAACTGGATGTCGTCAATGAGCAGCACATCGGCCTGCCGGTATTTGTTGCGGAACTTGACGAGCTTGCTGTTCTGGATGGCATCGATGAACTCGTTGGTGAACTTCTCACTGGAGAGATACATCACCTTGGAGCCTTTTTTTGAGGCCGCAACATGCTGGCCAATGGCGTGCATGAGGTGGGTTTTCCCCAACCCCACGCCGCCGTAAACAAAGAGCGGGTTGTAGGTTTTCGCCGGGTTTTGGGCGACGGCCAGCGCCGCCGCATGCGCAAATTGGTTGTTGGCTCCCACCACGAACGAGTCGAACGTGTTCCGGGGGTTCATCCCATTGGCAGCGGCAGGTGCCGCAGCAGGTTGTACAGACGAGGCCGCTTTTCCCGCAGGGGCGCTTGAGGAACGCGCCGCGTCGACTTTTTCGCACGGTTCCTCGGTCACCTCTTGCCGCTCCAGCGCATCGCAGATGGTGAAGTGGACTTTGCGCGGGCTGCCGAGCACTTTGAGAATGGAGGATTGGAGCAGCCCCATGTAGTTGGTCTCAATCCAAAGCTGGTAGATGTTATTGGGCACCCGCAGCGTGATCTTCGTTTCGTCCGCCTGCAAGAGCTGGAGCGCCTTGAACCAGCGCTGGAACGTATCGCCGCTCACCTCGGGGCGGATGGCGTCGGCAATATGCTTCCAGATCAGGGCAAAATTTTCATCCATAAGTAACTTATGCACACGCCCTTAATGGCGCGGCTGGAACAGGGTAAACGAGGGGGGTGATGCACGGAAAAACCCGAACCGGAGAGGCATTTTCCCGGTTTTGGATTTCCGTAGTTTGCCGGAAGGATGAAGTGGAACAATCCTTTAAGTATCTGAAAAACAAGTGCTTGCAAAATACGGATTCGTGGAACCAGCTTGCCGCCGCCGTTCCACACCAAACACGGGCACCGAAGGCCGTATTCACGGTCTTCGGGAAGTTCTGGGGATGTTTTTGATTCTTATTCACAAGTTATTCACAAGGGAGGTTTCCCTCGCTCGCCGTGCGGCGTGAGATTAGTAAGAGGCGAAAATGGGAACAAGAAAAAAGGTGTAAACCCTCAAATTTTTATTTGCGAAAAGGGCTTGACGCCCAGGGGCAATTTCAAGTCTCCCGCCGTCACGCTTCCTCCGCTGCGCTCAATGCCTGCCAAAGCTCTTTTTGTCGCGGCGTGATCGTGCGGGGAATCACCGCCGAGAGCACCACATAGAGGTCGCCCCGCGCGCCCCCGGTTTTCGGCATCCCGTGGTTTTTGAGCCGGAAGCGTTGCCCGGGCTGACTGCCGGGCGGGATCTTCAACTTGGCGCTCCCCCCCATCGTCGGCACGGTCACTTCGCCGCCCAAAACCAGGCGCCAGGGCGGCAGTTCCGCCTCGTAGTTCAAATCCGCGCCGTCCACCAGGAAATCCGGATGCGGCGCAAGGCGGACATTCAAATAGAGATCGCCCGCAGGGCCGCCGTGGACGCCCGCTTCCCCCTGGCCACCGAGCCGGATGCGCTGGCCTTCGCGCACACCGGCTGGAATAGTCACCTCGTAGGTCTGCGGTTTGTGCCCCTGGCGCTGGAAAGTAATCTTGCGGCGTGCGCCATGGAGGGCTTCTTCCAGCGGCACCATCAAATCCGCCTCCACATCCACCCCTTTGCTGGAACCGGCCGCGCGCCCACTGGCAAAGGGATTGGCCTGCCGACCGCCGGAGCCGAAGAACGCCTCGAAAAAGTCGCTGAACCCGGTGCCGCCAAAATTGAACTCGAAATCCTCCGCACCTTGGCCCGCGCCCGCCGGGTGTCGGCGGCCCGCCGCGCCTTGGTGCCAGCCGGGAGGCGGTTGCGCGCCGCCACGCTGCCAATCCGCGCCCAGCGTGTCGTATTGGCGGCGTTTTTCGGGATCGCCGAGCACTTCGTAGGCTTCGTTGATTTCCTTGAAACGCTCCGAGGCGGCGGCGCGTTCCTTCGGCTTGACCATGTCCGGGTGGTGCGTGCGGGCGAGCTTGCGAAAGGCGCTCTTGATCTCCTCCTGCGAGGCCGTCTTCGCGACTCCGAGGGTCTGGTAGTAATCCTTGAACTGCATCCCAGAAAACATAGCGTCCCCGGGAGCGAAGCGCCAGCATGGAAAACAAGAGGCGAAACACCTCTCCGCCTCTCCCTACTTCCCTCCAAGCGTAAAATACCGGCTCTGGCCTTCGCCCCAGGCTCGCAGCAGCACCGGCTTTTCCTTTTGCACATTTTGCGCAAGCGCCGTTGCTTCGGCGGCGTTTTTCACCGGCTTGCGGTCGATCTCCTCAATCACGTATCCCTGCCGCAGCCCAGCCCGGTAGGCGTCGGAGTCCGGGTCGATCTCCGTGATGAGCGCTCCCTTGAGACCTTCCGGCGCGTGCAACGCCTCGCGGCTGTCATTGTCCAAGTCCGTGATCTGCATGCCTTCGAGAAGCGAGGGAGCAGGCGACGCATCGCCATTGGAGGAAATCGCGGCCTCTTTTTGTGGAAGCTCTCCCAACTCTACGGTGATCTCCTTTTCCTGGCCGTTGCGCAGGAGTTTCAACGCAGCTTTTTTGCCCGGCGGCAGCGCGCCGACCATGAGCCGGAGTTCCCGCGGCCCCTCCACTTTTTTGCCGTCGAAGGCGGTGATCACGTCGCCGTGCTGGAGTCCCGCTTTTTCGGCGGGGCTGCCCGGAGCCACGTCAGAGACCAGCGCCCCGGTCGCTTCCTTGAGATTGAAGGCGGCAGCCAGCTCCGGCGTGACGGGTTGGATCACCGTGCCGAGGTAGCCGCGAATGACGCGCCCACTGGTCCGGATGCTCTTCAAGATTTCCTGCGCCAGATTCGAGGGGACGGCGAACCCGATCCCCTGGTTGCCTCCGGTGCGGCTGAAAATGGCGGTATTGATGCCGAGCAGGCGGCCCGACATATCCACGAGTGCGCCGCCGGAGTTGCCGGGGTTGATGGAAGCGTCGGTTTGAATGAAATTTTCGTAATCGACGATCCCCATGCCGCCACGGCCCATGCCGCTGACAATCCCCATCGTCACCGTTTGCGTGAGCCCGAACGGATTGCCCACCGCCAGCACCACGTCGCCCACGTGGGCCTTGTCGCTGTCGGCAAAGGGGAGCACCGGGAGCCCCTTGGCGTCGATTTTCAACACGGCGATGTCCGTGCCGGGATCCGCGCCGATTTTCTTCGCCTTGTATTCCTTCTGGTCGGCAAGGTGGACGACGATTTCATCCGCGTTGTCGATCACGTGGCGGTTGGTCAAAATATAGCCGTCTTCGCTCACGATCACCCCCGAGCCGAGTCCCCTCTCCCGTTCCTGGCCCGCGCCCGGCCCCGGCATGCCAAAGAAATCGCGCAACCCGCGCGGAATCCGCACGGTTTTGCTCGTGTTGATGCTCACCACGCTGGGCGCAACCTTGGCGACCACCGGTGCAAAGGTCGTGACCAGCGTCGGAGCCAACTCCGGCTGTTGCGCCTCCGCAATCCAGAGGGAAAGCAACGTCAGAAAGAGAACCCCCGCACATCCCGCACGCATCATCCTGTTCATAAGTCTTACCTCAAGGAACGATGCGCGGAGAAAATCGGCCGTATAAACCGTCAACGCTTGGAAAAATGTCTCACGCAAAGCCGCGAAGGGGAGAAGAGAGTTTGTGAAACAGATCTTTTCTGCCGAGCTTTAGCCGGCACCTCCGCTTTGCCTCCGACTTCAGCCGGTGGTTGCGATTGGAGAAACTCTTGAGCCGGCTTTAGCCGGCTGGCGGGTTGCTTTGCATGGAATCCACCAGCTGAAGCTGGTGGCAAAGCATTCAAAATGCTGGCTGAAGCCCAGCATCCCCGTATTTTGAGGTCGCAAGGGTTCCTTTCTTTGCGCCTTTGCGCCTTTGCGTGAGACCAAGGCAAACGCATCAAAAATCTATCAGGAACTCAGGAAATCAGGAAAAAGACAGAAGCAACCTCTTCAGAACGGGTATTTTAGCTGGGATAGGATACAGTTTTTCAAAAGGGGTGATTTATTTCCCCATTCTTTTCCTGCTTTCCTGAATTCCTGATCCGCTTTTGCCTTTCAATGGAGATGCGTTTGCTCTGTGCCTGAGACGCTTCTGCATTGCGTTTTTTGCGAATTTGTTCTTCTTTGGGGAAATCGCAACACCCATGAAAATCTCCGACCTGCGCGGCATTCTCCAATACGTCCCCCGGTTCCGCGAAAAAATCTTCGTGGTGGAGATCGACGGCGATGTCGTCGCCTCTGAAAATTTCGGGAACATTCTGCTCGATCTGGCGGTGTTGCGCTCGCTCAACATCAAGCTGGTGCTCGTCCACGGCGCGGCCCAGCAGATCGAAAAACTCGGCGCGCAACGGGGCGTGGCGATCAGCAACAGCGACGGCACGGGCATTACCGACGAGGCAACGTTGCGGCTGGGCATTGAGGCGGCCATTCAAATCACCAACGAGATCATGCAGGGGCTGACCTCCGTGGATCTGCGGGCCGCCTACGCCAACGCCATCATCGCCCATCCGTTTGGCATCCGGGGCGGGATCGATTACCTGCACACGGGCAAAGTCGAGCGCGTGGACACGCATTCGCTGCGGCTGTTTTTGGACGAAGGGATCATCCCCATCATTCCGCCCATCGGCTTTGACGGCGAAGGCAAAACATTCCGGGTCAACTCAGACTCCATCGCCTTCGAGGTGGCCGAGGCGTTGCGGGCCACCAAGATCATTTACCTGATGGCGGAAGACGGACTCACCGTCAATGGCGAGGTTGTCCGGCAGCTTTCCATCACCGAGGCCGAGGAGGCTTTCAAGCGGGGCAAGCTCAATCCCAACCTCGCCTCCAAACTCGACTACGGCGCACACGCCTGCCGCAACAACATCCCGCGCGTTCACCTGCTCAACGGGCTCGTCAACGAAGCGCTGCTCACGGAGGTGTTCAGCCACGAGGGGATCGGCACCATGATTTATTCCAACGAATACCAGCAAATCCGGCGCGTGTTCAAAAAGGATGTGCGGGCCGTGATGGGGTTGATCCGGCAGAGCGTCCACAACGAGGAACTCATCCGGCGCAACCGCAGCGACATCGTTGCGCGGATCGACGACTACTGGGTGCTGGAGATCGACCGCACCCTGGTGGGATGCGTGGCGCTGCACTGTTATCCCGAGGAGCAAAAGGCCGAGCTGGCCTGCCTGCACGTGAGCAAGAGCCACGGCGACCAGGGTTACGGCAAAAAACTCATGACGTTTGTGGAAAAACTGGCCGCTGAAAAGGGGATGCGGCAGATTTTCGCCCTCTCCACGCAGGCGTTCTCGTTCTTCCAGCAAAAGGGCGGCTACCACGAAGTCCCGGCCTCGGCGCTCCCCCCTGCGCGCCGGGAGAAATACATGGCCAGCAACCGGAACTCAAAAATCCTCATCAAGGATGTGACCGCAACGCCCAGCGCCGACGCGCCCCGGCACGTGTAGAGCATTGGTGGATCGACCGCTCCGCGGGCGATTTTCCAAAGCGCAGCGAGCTGATTTTGCTTGCGAAGTCCACCCCCCCGGAATCGCGCGCGGAGCGCACGATCCACCTGTTCCCAAAATTTTGGAACAGCCGCCCTTTCCTGCTACCGCGCGGGCGTGGAAGCCTCGAAGATGGAGAGAATCTCCTGCGGGTTCGCCGCTGTGCCCAGATGCTCGCGCACGGAACGGTCATTGAGGAACTTGGCGATGGCCGCCAGAGTGCGCAGATGCGTCTGAAATTGATCCTTGGGCACAATGAAAAGCACGATGAATTTGACCGGGAGGCCGTCCAGGGAATCAAATTCGATCCCGGTGCTGGAGCGTCCAAAGGCCGCCACCACTTCACCGACGCGATCCGACGAAGCGTGCGGAATGGCGATGCCAAAGCCGATGCCAGTGCTCATCGTTTCTTCGCGTGCGCGCAGCGCCGCCAAAACGGTCTCCTGGTCTGCGGCCTTGATTTTACCGAGGCGGACGAGCATCTCGACAAGCTCGACGATGGCAGACCAGCGTTCGGTCGCCTTCATCTCGGGAAGGATTTGATCAACGGATAATAAATGCCCCAGCGTCATGGTTGCCTATGGAAAGGTTCGGGGACTTTAGGAGGTCGAATCCCGCAACGCAAGAGACTTTTCGAGGCGTTTTTAGAGAAAAATGCCGCTTCGTCCCCCGTCCATTCATTTTCTGCTATCGCCCGGCGAAAGGCCACTGCTATAAAGCCGGGATGAAGATACTGATGGCGAGCACGGAAATGGCGCCCCTGGCGCGGACGGGCGGTCTCGGCGACGTAATCGAGGCGCTTTCCCAAGAACTCCAAAAACGCAAACATGAGGTAAGCGTGGTGTTGCCCCTCTACCGGAGCATTCGCGAGAACCCGGCGCTGAAAATCAAGAGCACCGGCGTGGAGGTTTCGGTAAACGTCGGCAGCAAACGGCTGGACGCCGAAATCTTTGAGTGCGTGGCCCCGAATGGCGTGCAGGTGTTCCTCGTGCGCCGGGATGAATACTTCGACCGCACCGGCATCTACGGGGCCGACGGGCGCAGCTACGATGACAACGCCGAACGCTTCATCTATTTCTCCAAAGCCGTGGTGGAACTCGCCCGCCATATGGATCCCGCCCCGGACGTTCTCCACGCGCACGACTGGCAGGCGGCGCTCGTCCCCGCGTTCGTCAAGGAGCGCGGATTGCCCTTCGGCACCGTGCTGACCATCCACAACCTCGCCTACCAAGGGAGTTTCTGGGGAGTCGATTTCGGGCTCACCAACCTGCCCGGCCATTACTTCGGCGAGCACGGCGTGGAATTCCACGGGCGGCTCAACTTCCTCAAAGGCGGCGTCGTTTTCGCCGACACCGTTACCACGGTGAGCGAGCGGTATTGCCGCGACATCCAGACGCCGGAATCCGGGTGCGGCCTCGACGGCGTCCTCCGGGCACACGCCCGCAAGCTGGTCGGCATCCTCAACGGCGCGGATTACTCGATCTGGAATCCGGCACTCGACAAATCGATCCCCGCCCAATACACGCCTGCGTCCCTGGGAGGCAAAGCCTGCTGCCGCAAGGCGCTGCTGGAGGAACTCGGCCTCGCGCCGGAGCCGCGCGGCCCGGTGTTTGCCATGATCAGCCGGCTGGCGCAGCAGAAGGGGATCGATCTCTTGATCCCGCTGCTCGACCGCCTGCTCTCCGACGACGTGCGCCTCATCATGCTGGGCGAAGGGGAGGAGAGCTTCGAGCGCGAACTGATGGTCGCCGCCCGCAAATACCCCGGCAAGTTTGTCTTCAAGAAGGGATTCGACGACGCGCTGGCCCACCGGATCGACGCCGGAGCGGACGCCATGCTCATCCCCTCGCACTTCGAGCCGTGCGGCCAGACGGCGATGTACACCCTCAAATACGGCACGCTCCCCGTGGCGCGCATCACCGGCGGGCTGCACCAGATTATCCAGGATTACGATCCGACCGAAAGCACCGGCAACGGCTTCGTCTTCTTCGACGAAACCCCGGAAGCCCTCTGGGACGCCCTCAATCGCACCAAGAAAATCTTCGCCGACCGCAAAGCGTGGGAGGCGATCATGTTGCGCGCCATGCAAAGCGACTTCTCCTGGCCCGCTGCGGCGGAGAAGTATGAGAGAGTGTACAAGAGCGTTGCGAAGCCTTTGCCGAAACGGAAGTAGGGGGGCAACTAAATCTGGCAATGGAATATCGCGCAAAGGAACGCAAAGGACGCAAAGGGAAAACTCTGTTTTTTGCGGTCTGTCCTTCCGAAAATTCTGTCTTTGCGTCCTTTGCGTCCTTTGCGTCCCTTTGCGCGAACCTTTTCGCCGTTTTTAGGTTAAGTTAGCCTGCTCAAGCCCGACGCCCCCTCATCATGCTCCCAGCCCTCCAAACTCCCATTCCCGGCCCGCGTTCGCTTGAAACGGCGGCGCGGCTGCGCCGGGTGGAGTCGCGCAATGTGACTTACATGGACGCGGAGTTCCCGGTTTTCTGGGCGCGCGCCGAGGGGGTGAATGTCTGGGATGTGGACGGCAACCGCTATCTCGATTGGACGAGCGCGTTCGGCGTCGCGGGGCTTGGACACACGAACCCGGCGGTGCGCGACGCGCTGGTCGCCCAAGCGGGCGCGCTGCTGCACGGGATGGGCGATGTCCATCCCACCCCGCTCAAGGCGGAACTCTGCGAGCGCCTGAGCGCGCTCACGTTTGAACGCTGGGGCGCGGGCGGCGGAAAAGTGATCCTCGGCAACTCCGGCTTCGAGGCGGTGGAGGCGGCGCTCAAGACGGCGCTCCTGCACAGCGGCAAGCCGGGGGTGATTGCGTTTCAGGGTGCTTACCACGGGCTCGGCTACGGGGCGTTGGAGGTGGCCGGGACGCCCTATTTCCGCGAGCCGTTCCGCGCACAACTCAAAGAATTCGCGGCGCTGCTCCCGTTCCCGAAAGGCCCATCTGCCGATCTCGAAAGCCTCAAAGCGGAAATCGAGCGGACACTCGCCGCGCGCCCCATTGGCGCGATCCTGGCGGAACCCATTCAGGGCCGGGGCGGGGAGATTGTTCCGCCGCCCGGTTTCCTGCCGATGCTGCGGGCGATTTGCGATGCGCACCACATCCTGCTCCTGTTAGATGAAATTTACACCGGGTTCAACCGCACTGGGGCGCTCTTTGCGTGCGACCATTCGAGTGTCATACCGGATGTGATCTGTTTGGGCAAAGGCCTCACCTCCGGGTTCCCGCTCTCGGCCTGCGTGGGTCGCGCCGAGGTGATGGATGCATGGCCGGAGTCCACCGGCGAAGCGTTGCACACCAGCACGTTTTTGGGGAATCCGCTCGGGTGCGCCATGGCGCTCGCCTCGCTGGAGCAACACGCGCAGCCGGAGTTGGCGGCGCACGTGCGCGAGCGCGGAGAGCGCGTCAAAGCGGCGTTGCAGGCGATGCGCGCGCCGCATGTGGTGGATTTGCGCGGGATGGGGCTGCTCGTTGGTCTGGAACTTGATTTGGACGGCGCGGCCACCAACGATCTGGTCAAACGCGCACTGCGCGACGGCTTGATCCTGCTGCAAAGCGGCCCGGCGGGCAACGTGCTCGCGTTCACCCCGCCCTTCGCCATCAGTGACGAGGAGATCGCTTTTACAGCAAGTAAGATTAGGGAATACCTCACGGCGCTGCCATGAATCAAAAAACCAGCAATTCCATTTCGCGCAAAGGACGCCAAGAACGCAAAGAAATCCAGAAGGTAGGGGAGGCACCCCGTGCCGCCCGCCCGCTTCCATCCATCCCTTCCACGCCTCGTAACTCAACGCGCGCTGAAGGGGACGGCACGGAGTGCCATCCCTACCGTTCCCCCTTTGCGTCCTTTGCGCTCTTGGCGCGAGACCTTCTGCTGAATCCTTCATGAACTGGCACATCTTCGCCATTGGAAAGCCGAAGCTCGGGTTCGCCCGTGCGGGTGTGGAGGAATACGCCGGGCGGCTGCGCGGGTTCGCCCCGGTGACGCTGGAATACCTGAAAGCCTCCACGCGCGAAGCCGAGAGCGCGCTGCTGCTGGCGCGGAGCGAGGGGATGTTGCGCATCGTCCTCGATGAGCGCGGAGAGGAGCCCACCAGCCGCGCGTTTGCCGCGAAGATCGCCACGTGGGAACAGGCAAGCGTCAAGTCCGTGGCGATCCTGATTGGCGGTGCGAACGGCCACAACGACGCCCTGCGCCGCGCCGCCGGGTGGACTTGGGCGCTAAGCAAACTCACCCTGCAACACGAACTGGCCCTGGTTGTCCTCTACGAGCAGCTCTACCGCGCCTACACCATCAAAGCCGGTCTACCGTATCACCGGGATTAAGGCGTAGGCGACGGGTTGGGGCCCTCGTGCTTCCGTTTATCGGGCGCAGTGGCCTGTTTCTGTTCCTGAGGTTGAGGTGGGCGAACTTGTTTGGCCGCTTGTTCTTGCCGGGCACGCTGAGCTTGCTCCTGTTGCTGACGTGCGGCGCGCGCTTCGGCTTCTGCACTTCGACGCTGCTGTTCCGCTTGCGCTTGAACCTGCTGGGCACGCTGCGCTTGCTCCTGTTGCTGACGTGCGGCGCGGGCCTCGGCTTCTGCGACTTTGCGCTGCTGCTCGGCTTGCTGCACCTGTTGAATCTTGGGCTCCACAGGCTGGATCACCTGTCCTTGTGGTTGCTCCTTATGGCGCGGGTATTCTTTCTGCACCGGCGTGGGCTGCTGAATCTGCATGGGCAACGGGGTCGCCGCAGGCTGGATCACCTGAGCCGCCGCCGGTTGAGGCGCTGTTTTTTGGTGCGTGCGCGCCTCGTTCATCATGGTTTGTGCTTGGGTTGTGTTGAGCGTCCAGGCCGGAGCGGTGGCGCGGGTAAGCCCTCGAGTCTGCTCATGATAGCGCGCTTTGATCTGCTCCCGCTCGGCGGGATTGGATACTGCGTTCCACCCGCTGTCGATTCTCGGCGCATGGATTTGCTGGGAGACCACGGCGGGCGCAAAGCGCGTCTTGGGCGCTTCGACCTCCGGGGCGTTGATGAAGAGCTGGGCGCCCACCCTGCGGGAGAGTTCCGAGCGGTGGTGTTGCGCCCAGTCGCCATCCGTCTGGCGCACGAGTTGCAGGGTCTCGATGCGGTTCTGCGAGCGCGCGGCAACCTGGGCGTAAGTCAAACCGCCGTTGAAGACCATGCGGCTGTGGTTGTTGCCGGTGACAAGGGTGATATTGGTGATGTTCACCGTGTTATTGATGATGGCCAGATTCCGGTGGCGGGGAATCAGGACATTGCGCATCACCGGCGCGCCAAAGTAGCGGTACTCGCAGAACGCATAGGCCGAGGGGCCGATGTCGTAATCGCGATCCACCCAAACGCCGATGCCCGTTTGCGGCTCAAACACGGCATCTGGAGGCAGCGGCGCCCAACCAATGTAATCGTCACTCTGGCGCCAGGAGACCCAGGCCGGGCCCCATTCGTAATCCGGCTTCCAAACCCAGCCGTAATCCTCCAGGTTCACCCAGCGGCCATAATGGTAGGTGATGGAGCCAAAATCCTCGTAGGAAACCCACGTCCAACCCGCATCGGTATAACTCCAATAGCCGTCGGTGTAGGGACGCCAGTCGCGCTCCATCCCCCGGGGCTGCCAGCAATAGCCGTAAGTATCCACATCCACCCATTCCCCGTAGGGCTGAAGGCTGTCATAGAAATAAGAAAACGTGACGCGCGCTTCCGCCTGGCGCGGCAAAACCACGCCAAACAAAACGGCCAAAACAAACGTGAGCAAGAGAGCTTTAATTTTCATCGGAAAAATGGATGCTGAATATAAGACTCCGAATTTCGAAAAACATTCATTCAATTTCAGGCCCATCCCAAAAAAGGCAAGTGCCAAGAGGCCCCCCATGCAACAGGGCAAACGCATCAAAAATCTATCAGGAACTCAGGAAATCAGGAAAAAGACAGAAGCAACCTCTTCAGAGCACGTAATTTAGCTGGGATAGAATAGCGTTTTTCAAAGTGGGTGATTCGCTTTCTCTCATTCCTGTTTTCCTGAGTTCCTGATCCTCTTTTGCCTTTCAATTTAGATGCGTTTGCCCTGCCCCATGCAACAAGACTTCTTTTCAAAACCCCGGTTTTCTGTTTGCCTGTGGCGTATTCCTAAAACGCCGCCGATGAAAACGTACTCCATCCTCCTTGCCCTCTTGGTCGGCGGGCTCGCCCTTGCCCGCGCCCAAGAAGCCCCCGCTCCAGGCTCCCTGGCGGAACCCATGGCGCCCACGCTGCAAACGCCGGACTTGATGCTTGCGCCGATCCCCCCTCCGCCAGCGGCAACGCCCGCTCCAGAAGCGCCCGCACCGGCACTAGTCACCCCGCCGGTTGCCTTGCAAAAAGGAACCGCCGAACAACTCCGGCAGGCCATCCGGATTCGCGAACTGCGCACCCTCGCCGAGGAAGACCCTGCCGTTATCGCCCAAAAAACCACGGCTCAATGCGCGAAAACCGAAGCGGGCCGCTGCGTTGCCATGCGCAACTACTACACGCTGCTCTACACGCAAATGGAGAAGCTCGACCCAACGCTGAGACCCCTTCTGGAAACGCAACTCCACAACACCCTGATTCGTTACGAACAGCACAATGTGCGTCCCACCGAGTTGATCGAACAGATTGCCTCCCTTCCCGGCAGCAGTTCCGCAGACCATACGGCATCGACTTTGCCGGACGAAGCGCCCGCGAAAAAGAAAGCCCAGAACCACTAGAGCGTTTTCCCTGAATGTCTTTACACATTCCGTGGCGGCGAGTGGCGTCATGCGCCTCTTCAAACTCCGGGCAGTATCAAAGATACAGCCACTACGTTTGAAAAGCCGCCTGCCACCCCTCGGCGCTCACGGCCTATTGTAAACACCTTCATGGAAAACGCTCTAAAGCGGGGCCGCATGGGCCCGATTGTGCGGACGCGCTCCACTTTCCCGTTGCCAGCGGAGGATTTGGCCGCTACTCTCACCTTCCCTCAACAAACGGCGCGTTCGTCTAGGGGTTAGGACACAGCCCTCTCAAGGCTGGTGCACGGGTTCGATTCCCGTACGCGCTGCCATTTCACGCGGTCATTGCAAAATGACCAACGAGCCAACCAATAGCATGGCGGATGCCACCTATTTTCAAAAAAACACGCAATCAGCTTCTCGGCTACAAAACCCCTTGCTTCGGTCGGAATACCGCAGAAGCTACCAAATGAGGCAACCAACGGCAGCAAAAAGTAGCCCCGTTCAAGAAATTGCACCGAAACAGCTTCTCGTTACCTCACGGCCCGCAACGAATGCAGGACAGCTTTCACTTATCGTCAGACCGCTCCAATACACGGGCCACCACACATCCAGTAATCGTCCCCGCGAACCTCGGAAGTTTGCTTTAGCGGTGGATTCAACTTTCGATCAAATCGAACCGCATCCTCCTGCTAGAGCAATTTACCAAAAACTATAGCCGCGTCTTGGGGCGGCGAAGGCCGTTGCAAACCGTTTGTCCCTTGGGCTGTGTTTACAAACACAGCCGCTGCGGGCCAAGCCGCCTTGCACCAGCCTTCGGCGCTCCCAAGCCACTGGCCACATTTTTTTGTAAAATGCTCTAATACGGGTAAGAAGCGCGACTGTTCCGGCTCTGTGCATTCCTTTTGCCAGAAGCCGCCCATATCGTCAACGGCTCATCTCCGTCGTCAATCCGCAGGGCATCACCACCGGGTCAACGGGATATGACGCCGCCGGGCGCGTGACCTTGCAAACCGATGCACTCAACCACGCCACGCAATCCTTTTACGACGGCGTTAGAGCAGTTTCGATTTAATTTGTCGCATGCTCTTCGGCGGCGTGGGCCGTTGCGGTGCATTTCGAGCTCACTTGCACCGTAGGTGCGAACCGTTTTTCAGGGGCAGTATTAAAAATACAGCCACGGCGCTCAAAAAGCCCCGCACCAACCCACGGCGCTCTCAGATCATTGCGCCAAATGAACCCGAAACTGCTCTAATGAAGAGACGGTTGTCTTTGGCTACGCCGCCCCAAATGCCCTTTCGTCCAGGCAGATGTGCTTCAAGGAGTTTCCAGGATTCATCGCCGAGGTCATGGCGTCGATGGGCGGGCGTTTCGTGAGATTGTTGCATGGTTTCTTGCCTTTTTAGGCATTTTCACCACTTTTGTCACTCACGTGACGACACTGTCTAGAGCATTTTACAAAAAAATGTGGCCAGTGGCTTGGGAGCGCCGAAGGCTGGTGCAAGGCGGCTTGGCCCGCAGCGGCTGTGTTTGTAAACACAGCCCAAGGGACAAACGGTTTGCAACGGCCTTCGCCGCCCCAAGACGCGGCTATAGTTTTTGGTAAATTGCTCTAGTAGCGCCAGCGGCTGTTTGACGGATCGGCCAGCACGGGCAACTCGTGCGTCATGTATTGGCTGCGGCCTGTGGCTCCCCACATCTTCATCCCGGTGGCGCGGCGGAATTTCTGGCTCATGCTTTCACCCGTGTGGCAGCCCCAGCTTTTGATGAAGGCGTCGCGTGCGAAAATGCCCGGCGCGAGCTTGTTGAGTTCATCCTCGTGAATCCAGACCTTGGAGGCGCTGTCAATCGTGTTGGAATAGTCGAACAGCCAGCACGCTTTGTTGGAGTGGCCGAAATATTCGAGATCCGCGATGGGAACCAGGCTGCGCGGCTGCCCCGCGTTCAGGTAGTCAATGACTTGCGCGGAGCGGCTGAAGTATTTGAGCTTCACGCCAAGGGTGGCGTTCAGCGTGTTGATGTTGGCAACGAGGTTTTGCCCTTCCTGCTTGGAGCGCGTTTCATAGGCGGGCCGGTACACAAACCAGGTGATCTGTGAGGCGGGCACGCCCTGGCTTTTCAGCTCCGTGATGCGGATCTCCGCCGCGCGGATGAAATTCTGCCACCAAAGGTCGTGCGGCTGGCTTTTCCATTTCTCCCAGACGAGAATCGACGGCCCGCCACTGAGCAGGATGTACTCGCGGTTTGCTGCGGGTGCAGATTGTGCTGCAAAACAGCCGTCCACAGCCGCGAGCACGAGCAAAAAACAGGCGAGCAGGAGTTTCATTGCAATGATTAGTGGAACAACCCTTTGAGTTTATCCGCCGCGTTGTTGAGGTTCCCCTTGCCGAGTTCCTTGATCTGATCCACCGCCTTGTTGAGGTTCTGCTTGGAGACCGCGCCGGAGGCCTTGAAAATTTCATCCATGATGAGCTTGGAGAGCGCGCCCAGGGTGATGCCCTTCTTTTCCTCGCCGATGTTTTGCAGATGAATGTCCGGCAGTTGCAGCAGCACTTCCTGGCCGAGGGTCATGGGCGAGACCCAGTGGACTTTTGCGCCGGTGATGAGCAGGTCTTTCACGATGACTTTCTTCCCGGAATCCGCGCTCTTCTTTGCCTCGTCCGCTTTCGGCTTGCTGGAGTTGCCCGCGAACGAATCGATATTGTGAACGATGGCGGTCAGGTTGTTCTTGTCGGTCAGCCCGCCTTCGATGCAGATATCCGGCGCTTCGATCTTAACGGAATGGAGGGTGACGGTGTCCGTTTTCAGAGAGGGGAGATTCACGCCCACGCTGACGGACGCCACCTTGATGGCGTGGGGCGTTTTGCATCCCTGGGGATTTCCCACAAAGATGTCGCTCAGTTTTCCGGTGCCGGAAAAAGGCAGGATGTTGGCGCTGCCGAGGCGGGTCTCCACTTTGGCGACAGCCGGGCCTGCGGTTTCAAACCCCTTCTTGACGAGGGCGTTGATGGAGAAAAACGCGACGCCCACGCCGATGATGCACAGGAGGACAACAAGGATGACAAGATTGCGCAGGAGCTTCATGACTCAAGTCTCTCAAAGTAGGATTGCGAGGCAAGCGCAAACGCGCTCACCACTGCGGGAGGGATTCGTTTTGCACAAGGTCTTCGAGCCCCTGGCGTTTGCGAATAGTGACCGCACGGTCTCCCTTGACAAGCACCTCTGCGGGCAGGGGACGCGAGTTGTAGTTGCTCGACATGGTGGCGCCGTAGGCTCCCGCGCTCATCACGGCGAGCAGGTCGCCCTGCTCCAGCGGCGGCAGTTCGCGGTCTTGCGCAAAGAAATCGCCGCTTTCACAAACGGGGCCGACGATGTCCACCTTCTCCAGAGCGCCGGGGCGTTCGCCGACCGGCACAATCTCGTGAAAGCTTTGGTAGAGCGCGGGGCGAATGAGGTCGTTCATCCCGGCGTCCACAATCACAAATTTCTTGGAGGCGGTTTTCTTCACGTATTGGGCGCGCGTCAAGAGCACGCCCGCATTGCCGACCAGCAGGCGGCCCGGTTCGACGAGGATTTTCAATCCCAGCGTCTTGAGCTTTGGCACAATGGCTTCCGCATAGGCTTCAAGGGTCATGCGCCCCTCGGAGGCATCCGTCGTCCACCAGTCCGACGTGCCGGAGGCAAGCGACGGCTCATAGACAATGCCCATGCCGCCGCCGATGGAGAAATACTCAATGCCGTAGAGCGCCTTCAACTCCGCCACGAGCGGCAACATTTTGTCCACCGCCTCGGCAAAGGGGCCGGCCTGGGTGATCTGCGAGCCGATGTGCATCTGCACGCCGCGAAGGGTGATGTGGCTCATCTGCGCAGCGGCTGCATACACGTCCAGCACGCGCTCAAAGGCGATGCCAAACTTGTTCTCGCTCTTGCCGGTGGAGACGTATTTGTGCGTGTGGGCGTCCACGTTTGGGTTCACCCGCAGGGCGATGGGGGCGCGCACGCCCAGGGTTCCCGCAACAGCATTGATGCGGGCCAGTTCGCCTTCGCTCTCCACATTGAAGGCTAGAACGCCCTGTTGAATGGCGTCGCGGATTTCCGACTCTGTCTTGCCGACTCCGGCGAACGTGCATTGGGCGGGATTGCCGCCCGCTTTGCGAACGCGGAAAAGTTCCCCGGCGGAGACAATATCAAACCCGGCATTTTCTCCAGCCAGCAGGCTCAGGATGCCGATGTTGGAGTTGGCTTTGACGGCGTAGCAGATCGCGTGCGGCACCCCGGCAAGCGCTTGGTCCAGCCGCCGGTAGTGGTCGAGGATGGTGGACGCCGAATAAACATAAGTGGGCGTGCCCGTCTGGGCGGCAAGCCGCGCCAGATCGACGTTTTCACAAAAAAGGGAGCCGTTGCGGTACTCAAAAGAATGCATAACGGGGGGGACTCTATGGCGAGGAGAGGGTTTCAGGCAAATCATTGTTCTCCTTGTGAAAAATTTCACAAAGAGCTTGCCTACGGGAAAATCGGCTGCTTGTATTTGCTCCGCGCACTGCCCGAAGCCAAACCACGGGGGATTTTCATTGATCATCCCCTTCCCATAAGGCAGGATTTTTCTTCCGCTTTTTGGAAGAAGCGTTGTTATTTTCATGATTACGAGTTTTCCAGTTCTAACCCGGTTCGCCCGCCATTTTCTGTTCGGGCTCTTGCTTGGGTTGTGCACCCTCCTTTTTGCGGGCGGCACGGCGCGGGCCAACGCACCTGTTCAGATCAAAGAAGCCGCGCAGGCGGAGGTTGTGGGTGAGGCGGGAACGGTGGGCGCGCATGTGGCGGCGCATGAAGGAAAGGCGGAGGGGTTGACCCAAAACGCGCCATTGTTGATCGACACCAGGTATTTCAAGTTCAACAGCTCCATGCTCATCACCTGGGTGGTGGCGCTGGCGTTGATTCTTTCCGCTCAGATCGCCACCTGGCGCATCAAGGACGTGCCGGACGGGGCGCAAAACTTTTGGGAGTGGCTGGTGGAGAGCCTCTACAATTTTCTACAGAGCATCATCGGCCCCACGCTGGTAAAGAAGACCTTCTGGTTTTTCGCCACCATCTTCATTTTCATCCTCGCCCTGAACTGGTTCAGCTTGATCCCCTTTGTTGGGACGATTGGATGGGGTATTCCCAACGAGGCAGGGGCACTGGATCACATCAGCCGCCCTCTGCTGCGCGGGGCGAATGCCGACCTAAACATGACGCTGGCGCTGGCCATGGTGTTCTTTTTCTTCTGGACGGTCTGGGCACTGCAAGCCAATGGGCCTGGCGGTTTGATCATGCACCTTTTTGCACCGAAAGGGGAGGTGAAGGGGATTTTCCTGAAAACGCTGATGGTGGTTATTTTCCTGTGCGTTGGCGTGCTGGAAGTCATCTCGATCCTTTTCCGTCCGGTTTCACTTAGCCTGCGTCTTTTCGGAAACATTTTTGCCGGGGAAAACATGCTGGAGACTATGACACATTTGGGAGGCCAGTGGCTGGGTTGGCTATTCCCCATTCCCTTTTACTTCCTGGAGCTTTTCGTCGGCTTTGTCCAGGCTCTCGTATTCATGCTGCTGACGTCCATCTTCACCCTGTTGATCATGCCTCACGAGGAGGGTCAGCATCATTAACCTTTGAACCCTTTCGCACGCTGGACCGTGGGCAAACTGCGGGAGCGGGCGGGAAATACACAACACTGAACAAACTATGATTCCAATCCTTGCAGAATTGACCGGCAACCTTCACATCGGTCTTGCGGCGCTCGGCGCAGCCATCGGCGTGGGCTTTATCGGCATGAAGGCTTCTGAAGCGGTGGGCCGCAATCCCGGCGCATTCACCCTCGTTCTCGTGCAATCCCTCGTGGGAATGGCACTGGCTGAAGCCATTGTGTTCTACGCGATTATTCTCGCGAAGGGCCAGTAAATTGACTGGGCGTGGAGCCTTTCACGGCTCCGCGCCTGGAATTTTGTTTTTCCCATTTATGTTCATTCATCCCGTTTTAGCTGAAGCCAATGTCGGCGTTCTGAGTGGCTTGCTCGATACGGCTCGCCAGACGGGCGAGCAGTTCGGCGTCAACTGGCCGCTGTTCCTCTCCAACGTCATCAGCTTTCTGCTCGTCTGCGCGGCGCTGCACCATTTCGCCTACAAGCCCATTTTGCTCGCCTTGGAAATGCGCCGCCAGCGGATCGCCGAGAGCCTTGCAAATGCCGAGAAGATCAAAGCCCAGCTTGCCGACGCCGAGGCGAAGCACGCCAAGATTCTGGAGCGCGCCAATGGGGAAGCCCAAAAGATGATCAACGAAGCCCGCGCGTCCGCCGACGCCCTGGGGCAAGTCCGCCAGCAACAGGCCATCGCCGAGGCCGAGGGCATCATCACCCAAGCCCGCGAAGCCATTGTGCTGGAGCGTGACCGGATGCTTGCCGAACTGCGCCGCGAAGTGGCCCGCCTCGTGGTCGACACCACCGGCAAAGTCACCGGCAAGGTGCTCACCGCCGAAGACCAGCGTCGCCTGAGCGAAGAAGCCGCCCGGGAGATCGCCGCATAGTTTTTAGAAGATGAAAATCCCCAAGGAAGCCCGCAAACTTTCCCGCTCCCTTTTCCGGAGCAGCTTCACCAATGGACGCCTCGACCGCTCCAAGGTGAACGCCGTGTTGCAGGCGGTGGCGGCCCGCAAGCCGCGCCACACCTTGAGCGCGCTGAAGGATTACCAGAGGCTCATCCGCATGGAGTTGGCCCGTCGGCACGCAATGATCGAAAGCGCCGCGCCTCTGGAGGCTGTTGCTGCTGATGGGATTCTCAATGACCTGCGCACCCGGTTTGGCGCTGACATCACCCACGAATTCAAAGTAAACCCCGTCCTGATCGGCGGCGTCCGCATCCAACTAGGCAGCGACGTATGGGACGGCAGCGTGAGCGGCCGCCTGGAACTGCTGCGCAGCAAATTATGAATGATGAATGATGAATTATGAAACGCTTGCGCACGGGCATACACCCATTTTGAAATGAAATTTCTATCTTCCTCTACGTTTAACCGCTTCATTTTTTGATGCACACACCGCCTTCCCAAACCGTCGTTTACAAATGGCGGGCCAAGATTGCGCCAGCGCCTCATCATTCATAATTCATCATTCATACTTTCCCATGAGCACCATTCTGCAAGACATCGAAACCCAAATCGCGGGCCTCAAAACCACCACCGTTCAGACCAATACCGGCGTCGTCCGTGAATCCGGCGACGGCGTCGCGAAGATCGAGGGGTTGAGCGAAGTGATGCTCAACGAAATGATCGAATTCCCCGGCGGCCTTTTTGGTCTCGCGCTGAACCTCGAAGAAAACGAAGTGGGCTGCATCCTGTTGGGCGATTCCACCCAGGTGAAGGAAGGCGACATCGTCAAGACCACCGGTCGTCTGCTCTCCGTGCCTGTCGGTAAGGGCCTCCTGGGCCGCGTGGTGGATTCGCTGGGCCAGCCGCTCGACGGCAAGGGGCCGATCAAATCCGATGTGCTTTATCCGGTGGAAAAAATCGCTCCCGGCATCATCAAGCGCAAAGGCGTCAACCAGCCCGTGCAGACCGGCATCATGGCCATCGACGCGATGATTCCGATCGGCCGCGGCCAGCGCGAATTGATCATCGGCGACCGCGCCACCGGCAAGACGACCATCGCCATTGACACCATCATCAATCAGGCCCGCATCAACAAAGCCAACGCGGGGAAAGAGGGATTCCGCCCGATTTACAGCATCTACGTCGCGGTCGGCCAAAAGAACTCCAACATCGCCCGCACCCTCGGCGTGCTCCAGGAAACCGGCGCGCTCGAATACACGATCATCGTTGCGGCAGCCGCCTCCGATTCGGCCACCAACCAATACCTCGCCCCGTTTGCAGGCGCGGCGATGGGCGAGTGGTTCATGGACAACGGCATGGACGCGCTCATCATCTTTGACGACCTCTCCAAACACGCCGTCGCCTACCGGCAGGTCTCGCTGGTGCTCAAGCGTCCCTCGGGCCGCGAAGCCTATCCCGGCGACGTCTTCTACCTCCACAGCCGCTTGCTGGAACGCTCCGCGCGCGTGAACGAAAAGAACGGCAACGGCTCGCTTACCGCCCTGCCCATCATCGAAACGCAGGCGGGCGACGTTTCGGCCTACATCCCCACCAACGTCATCTCCATCACCGACGGCCAGATTTATTTGGAGACCGACCTCTTCTACCAAGGCGTGCGCCCGGCCATCTCCGTGGGCCTCTCGGTGAGCCGCGTGGGCAGCGCCGCGCAGATCAAGGCCATCAAGCAAGTGGCAGGCAAGATCAAGGGCGAGCTGGCACAGTTCCGCGAACTGGCCGCCTTCGCGCAATTCGGCAGCGACCTCGACGCAGGCACCAAGGCCAAGCTCGACCGCGGCTCGCGCATCGTCGAACTCTTCAAGCAGCGCCAATACAACCCGATGCCCGTGGAGGAACAGGTCGCCGTGTTGTGGGCCATCCAAAACGGCCACATGGATGACGTGCCGGTGGATCGCATCAAAGAACTGCAAACCAAACTGCAAGAATTCCTGACCACCCGCAAACGGGCGCTGCTGGACGCAATCCGCGACGCGGGCGCGATCAGCAAAGAGCTCAACGACCAACTCGCCGCAACGCTCGTCGAATTCAAATCCACCTGGCGGTAGGGGGAATGATGAATTATGAATGATGAATTATGAAATGTTGGCACACGGGCCGATCGCAATTTCGAAATAACCCCCGTTAAATTCTAAAACTCTCCTCGCAATCTTCACCACAATCGCCAAAAAACAAAGCGCGCGATCCCCACGGCAAAGCTCTCAACCGGCGAAGCTTCTCATAACTCATAATTCATAATTTTCTTCAATGGCCGCTAACACACGCGATATTCGGCGCCGGATCAAGTCGATCAAAAACACGGCGCAGATCACCAAGGCGATGCAGATGGTCGCCTCCGCCAAGATGCGCAAGGCGCAGGGCGCGGCGCTGGCCGGGCGTCCCTATTCCGAGTTGATCAACCGCGTGCTCGTCTCCGTGCAGCAGCATGCGGACGTGACCCTCCACCCGTTGCTGGAAGTGCGCCAGGTGAACCGCGAACTGGTCGTGGTCATTTCCACGGATAAAGGGCTCTGCGGCGCGCTCAACACCAACCTCCTGCGCGAAGCCAACGCCTTCGACGCGGGAAAAACCGAGTTTGTCGCCGCCGGACGCAAGGCGCAGCAGCACCTCGCGCGGATGAAGCGCAAACTCATCGCCGATTTCCGCCTCCCCGACGCCCCGGCCCTCCGCGATACCAAAACCATCTCCAAGTTCTGCATCGACAAATTTCTCTCCGGCGAGGTGGACAAAGTGACCGTCCTTTACACCAAATTCCTCAACACGCTGATGCAAAAGCCGACCGCGCGGACGCTGTTGCCCATCAGCCCCTTTGATCTTCCCACCGCCGGGAAAGCGGAAGGCGCCGTGCCCCCCGCGGCACAAGCCCAAGGCGAATACCTTTACGAGCCGAGCCCCGCGGAAGTTCTGGGCGGCATCCTCCCGCACTACATCCATTTCCAGATTTACCAGATGGTATTGGATGCGCGGGCCAGCGAACACAGCGCGCGGATGGTCGCCATGAAGAGCGCCACCGACAACGCCCAGCAACTCATCAAAGACCTCACCCTGGAATACAACAAAGTGCGCCAGGCCAGCATCACCACCGAACTGCTCGAAATCGCCACCGCCCAGATGGCGCTCGGTTAGGGAAATTATGAAGGATGAATTATGAATGATGAAACGCTGGCGCACGGGCAAGCCTCCATTTCAGAATGAAGTTTTGCTTCCACCAAAGTCCAACCACTGAATTTTTTGATGCAGGATACAGACAATAAAGTTGATTTGGCCCAGCGGACGAAGGCGTTTGCACTTCGCGTGGTGCGCTTGTTCTGCGCTTTGCCAAAGAACACCCTGGCGCAGGTGCTTGGAAAACAAGTCCTGCGCAGCGGAACATCTGTTGGGGCGAATTACCGCGAAGCGCGCCGCGCGCGCAGCAAGGCAGAGTTCGTCGCCAAAATAGGCGACAGCCTCAAAGAACTGGATGAGACAATTTACTGGCTCGAACTCCTCTCTGAAAGCGGTATCATGGCCGCGAGCAAACTCGAACCCTTGAAAAACGAAACCGAACAGCTTCTGGCGATTTTCACCACGATCACCAAAAAAACAAAACGCGCCCTCTCCGCAGCAAAGCTCCCCATCGGCGAAGCGTTTCATCATTCATCATTCATCCTTCATCCTTTTTCTAAATGAACACAGGCACCATCGTCCAAGTCATCGGCCCCGTTGTGGACGTCGATTTCTCCGCAACCGGCAACCTGCCGGCCATCTACACCGCGCTGGAAATTGACTACGTCGTCAACGGCGGCAACCACAAGGTCGTCCTTGAAGTCCAGCAGCACCTTGGCGAAGGCTGGGTGCGCGCCATCGCCATGTCCACGACAGAGGGCCTCAAGCGCGGCCTGAAAGTCACCGACACCGGCGCGCCGATCTCCGTCCCCGTGGGCGAGGGCGTGCTGGGCCGGGTCTTCAACGTCACCGGCGACGCCGTGGACGAGCGCGGCCCCGTTCCTTTCACCAAACGCTACCCCATTCACCGCAAAGCCCCGGCGCTGGTGGATCAGGAAACCAAATCGAGCGTGCTCGAAACCGGCATCAAAGTCATCGACCTGATCTGCCCCTTCACCAAAGGCGGCAAAGTGGGCGCATTCGGCGGCGCGGGCGTCGGTAAAACGGTCGTCATCATGGAGTTGATCAACAACATCGCCAAGGGCCACGGCGGCTACTCCGTCTTCGCAGGCGTCGGCGAGCGCACCCGTGAGGGGAACGATCTCTACGCCGAAATGAGCGAGGCGGGCGTCATCAACCAGAAAGACTTGAGCAAATCCAAGGTCGCCCTCGTCTACGGCCAGATGAACGAGCCTCCCGGCGCGCGTCTGCGCGTGGCGCTCTCGGCCCTCTCCATGGCTGAGTATTTCCGCGACGAAAAGAACCAGGACGTGCTCCTCTTCATCGACAACATCTTCCGCTTCTCGCAAGCCGGAGCCGAGGTCTCCGCGCTGCTCGGGCGCACCCCGTCCGCCGTCGGCTACCAGCCGACCCTCGCGGCGGAAATGGGCGACTTGCAGGAACGCATCACCTCCACCAAGAGCGGCTCAGTGACTTCATTCCAAGCCGTGTATGTTCCGGCGGACGACTTGACCGACCCGGCTCCCGCCAACACCTTCGCGCACCTGGATTCCACCATCGTGCTCGAGCGCGCCATCGCCGAGTTGGGCATCTACCCCGCCGTTGATCCGCTTGCCTCCACCTCCAAGGCGCTCGCGCCGGAGATCGTGGGCGAGGAACACTACAACGTCGCGCGCGGCGTGCAGCGTGTGCTTCAGAAATACAAGGATCTCCAGGACATCATCGCCATCCTGGGCATGGACGAGCTTTCCCCCGAGGACAAGCTCACCGTCTATCGCGCCCGCAAAATCCAGCGCTTCCTCAGCCAGCCCTTCCACGTCGCGGAAATCTTCACCGGCACCAAGGGCCAGTACGTCTCCATCGCGGAGACCGTGCGCGGCTTCAAGGAAATCCTGGAAGGCAAACACGACGACATCCCCGAGACGAACTTCTACATGAAGGGCGGCATCGACATGGTGCAAATCTAGCCCCGCGCTTATGGCCAACACACTACGGCTCGAAATCGTGACCCCGCTGGAGAAGGCGTACTCGGAAGACGTCGCCATGGTCGTCATCCCCGGAGTCGAGGGGGAAATGGGCATCTATCCCATGCACATCCCGGTGATGACAGAGATCAAGCCGGGCGAGCTGCGCATCCTCAAGGACGGCCAGGAGAGCGATTTCGCCGTCGGCGAAGGCTTTGTGGAGATCACGCAAACCAGCGTCACCGTGTTGACCGACATGGCCATCGCGGAATCCGCCATCGACGTGCATGCCGTGGAGCGGGCGATTGAGCGGGCGCAAGCCGCGCTGCACCATTCCGAAGCAATGAACGCGGAAGAGATCGCCACCACAGAAGCCGCACTGGAAAAATCCCTCGTGCAGCTTCACCTCAAACGGCGCAAGAAATAGGGCAGGGGAGTCCTTGGTGGACTTCATCAGAACGGCAACCGACACACTCAAAAGGGGAGGCGTTCGGCGCATTTCCTTCGGGAGAAATCTTTCTGCTGAGGCATCGCGTGCAAACGGGAATCTGATAGAGCGTTTTCGGTTTGAGTGTTTACAATGAGCTGGGAGCGCCGTGGGTTTGTGCACAGCTTTTTAAGCGAAGCGGCTGTATTTGCCATACTGCCCGAGCTTGGAAAGCTGTGCAACGACCCACGCCGCCACAGGGCGTGTAAACAATAAAACCGAAAACCGCTCTTGTCGGGCCCTTTTGAGCCCGGCCTACGAATGCCTTCAAAGCGTAGTATTTAACGGGAGGAAGGTAATTTTTGCCAAAGGAGAACAGGGGCAAGCACCGGTTGCAGAAAGGGGGGGCATAATGAGTGCATTTTGTACCGTCAGTAAATTTGTGATCGCGAACAAGATGCTGGAGGAAGTAAGGGAGGCGTTTCGCAACCGCATGCACTTGGTGGACGGCGTCCCCGGCTACTTGAAAATGGATGTCATCAGCCCACTGGACCGACCAGAGGAAATTTGGCTCCTCACATTCTGGTCCGACCGGGAGGCTTTCAATCTGTGGCATCACAGCCACCAGTATCACGATTCCCACAAAGGCATCCCCAAGGGCCTGAAGCTTGTCCCGGGGGAAACAGTAATTCGAGAGTTCGAGCACATCTGCTCTTGAGATCATGATGAGCCCGTTATTTGCCCAAGCTGGCCTGAGGCCAGTTGCGTTTCGCGCTTCCGCGCGTTGCGGCGGCTGACGCGCGCCGCGCTGCTAAGCCAGACCCGTTTCGACTTCCTGCCCCGGTTCTCCCTGCGAGAGCCGGGGCTTTTTGCACTTCCCATTCCGCGTGCGCCGTTTTAATCTCGTTCATGCCCTCCGCCGATTACCGCAGTGCGATTGCAGAGTATGTCCGCGCCAATGCCCGCCCGGTCGATAAGTTCAGCCATCAGCCCCGGCTTTATGCGATGGCGAAGCAGCTCGGCGAGGGGATGACCTTCGATGACGATGTGCTCTACGCCGCCGTTTGGTTGCACGACATTGGTGTCTTTATTGGGCATCGTCCGGAAGACTTGGTGGCTCTTGCTGCATGGGATAATGTGGCGTATGCGATGGAGCGAGCGCCCGCGCTCTTGCGTGAGTTCGGTTTCCCGGAGGAGAAAATCGCTGCGGTCGTTGAGGTGATTGGCGAGCACCAGCCTTCCGCCTCGCCGCATTCCACCGAAGCGACGCTCCTGCGGGATGCGGATATTTTGGAACAACTCGGCGCGGTGTGCATCCTGCGCACCGTGAGCAAGGTGGGCCGGGATACGCGCTTTCACACGTTCGCGGATGCCGTGGCGCTGCTGCGGCGCAGTGCCCGGGAGTTGCCGGGAAAACTGATCCTCCCGCAGGCCAGAGAGCAAGCGGAGCCGCGCGTGCGCGTTTTACTGGCCTTCCTGGAAGCCGCCGAGACGGAAGCGCAGGGAGAGCCGCTTTAGAGCATCTCTCAAAAAGAATTTCCGTTATTCGATGGGAGCGCCGTGGGTTGGCGCGCAAGGCGCAAGCGAAGCGGCTGTATTTTCCATACTGCCCGAGCTTGCAACGCAGCGCGACGGCCCACGCCGCCCCGGCGAATAGGAAATTCTTTTTGAGAAACGCTCTAAATAGCAGAAAAGAAAATCTGGAACTCAGGAACTCAGGAGGAGAAGGAAGATGCCTCTTCTCTTTTCCTGAGTTCCTGAGTTCCAGATTGTTTTAGATTAGCCCGAGCTTCATCTTGCCCGCTTCGCTGATCATGGATTGATCCCATGGCGGATCCCAGACCAGTTCGACGTTGGCTTCTTCCACGCCGGGGATGCTCTCGATGCGCATTCGGGCTTCGGCGGCGATGGTGGGGCCCATGCCGCAGCCGGGCGCGGTGAGGGTCATCTTCACGGAGACGCGCGCCTTGCCTGCTTCCTGGCGGTCCACGGCGCAGTCGTAGATGAGGCCGAGGTCGACGATATTGACCGGTATTTCCGGGTCATAGCAGGTCTTGAGTTGATCCCAGACGGCGGTTTCGCTGACCTCGCCCGGCGTCTCGCTTTGGGCCGGTTTGGGCGTTGATTCGCAGCCGATGGCATCGGCGTTGGCGTCGGTGATGCGGTAGAGGTAGCCCGCTTCCGTGGCCACGGTGTAACTGCCGCCCAGGGACTGGGTGAGGGTCACGCGCGTGCCCGCTGGAAGGGTCACGGTGGTTCCCTGCGGAATCTGGATTGCCTCGCAATCCCGGCTCAATTCGATTTCAGCTTGCATGGTGTGGCCTCAAAATGGTGCAGATCGCCCGCGAGCGCAAGCAGAAGACGCGCCGGAGGTAGGGGGCCTATAAGACTCATAGGACTTATGAGTCCTATAAGCATAGCGGTGTCCTACTGCGGGGAGAGCGCCCAAAAGGCTTTGAAGGCGAGCGACCAGTCCCGATTTTGCACGCTTTGGCGCGCTTGTGCGCCGAGTTCCTGGCGCAGGTGGGCGTCTGCAACGAGCGTGCGCACGGCGCGGGTGAAGTCTTCCACGTCGAGGCTGCGCGTGACGTAGCCGTTGCAGCCGTCTTGCACGAGTTCCTTGGGGCCGCCGGTGTCGGAGACGACCGTGGGCACTCCCGAGGCGTGCGCTTCCACGACGACATTGCCGTAGGTGTCGGTAGTACTGGGGAAGAGAAACACGTCCGCCGAGGCGTAGGCGGTGGCGAGGTCGAGCCCGTAGAGCGCGCCGGTAAAGCAGGCGTTGGGCAGGGCCTGCTTGAGTTCCTTGAGGTAAGGGCCGTCGCCCACAAAAACCATTTGCACCGGTTGCTTTTCCTTGTGGAGCAGGTGCAGGGCGGCGGCGATGACGTCCAGATCCTTCTCCTTGGAAATGCGCCCCACGTAGAGCAGGACGACCTTGTTTTTCCAGCGCCCGAATCGGTTCCAGAATGCCGGGTCGCGCCGCTGCGGGTGAAAGTGGTCGATGTCGAGGCCGCGCGGGAGGATCGCGATTTTCTCCGCAGCGATGCCCCGGTCGATCCACGCGCGGCGGTAATCGGCGCTGTTGACGTAGAGCAGATCGAGCTGGGAGTAGAACCCGTGCATGTATTTCCAGGTCAGCGTCTCCAGGAAATTGTCGTCGGTGAGGATGCGGACGTATTGCGGAAAATCGGTATGGTAGATGCCGCTGGCCCGCAGGCCCAGGAGCCGGGCCGCGAGCAGCGCGGTGAGCCCCACGGGGCCGGGAGTGCTGATGATGATCTCGGTGAATTGCTCCCGCTGGATATAGTCGAGCATTTCCAAAATGGGAGGGAAGCTCAGTTTCTGGAGTTCGTATTCCGGCAGCTCGAACTCGCCGATGGGGGCGAAGTTCTTGAGCGGGATGCCGGTGATTTTGGTTTCCGTGCGCGAGGTGACCACCACGATTTGCTCTCCGGCGGCGACGCCCGCGGCGGTCATTTTACGGATGGTGGTTGCCACGCCGTTCACGTCTTCGAGCGTATCGGTGAACCACGCGCGCTTGCGGTTGCGCAGGCAGGGCGGGATGTCCTCCGCGATGCGTTCGCACATGTCGCGCAGGAGCGCGCGGGGCGGCGACTGGGTTTTGAAAGAGTAGATGTAGGGGCTGACCGTGAGCAAAATGGGCATCAGGACGCTGATGTCCTGGATCGCCTCAATCAAACTTCCCGAGGAGACCTGCTGCACGAATTTGGTGAAGAACTGAAACACCAGGCGGCTTACGAAAAGGTTCGCCGTCAGGAAAGCGCGGCGCTCGGGCTCCTCCACGCCCCGGGTCTGGCGGGCCAGGAGTTGTTTGAGGTCGTTGTCGGAGAACGCGGTGGAAAGCTTTTTCCAAAGCGAGGCATGCGCCGGTTTGGCGAGTTCAAAAATTTTGCCGGAAACGATGCCGCTGGCCAAAAGCTCCAGCTTGTCGCTGAAGGAGAATTCCGTCGGGTCCTGCCCTTCCATGAAGCGGGAAAAGACTTTTGCAAGCAGCCCGGAACTGCCGGCGTTGCTGCCCAGGAACTTGTCGCGGACGAAGGAGTAGATGGTGTTGTAAAGGCCATGGGAGAGCGCCAGCGGCGTGCCGCCTTTGCCTGCGGCCTCGCATTGTCCGGCTTGGACGTGGCGCAAAAACTCGGCGGGCGTGGCGCACTTGGGGGTCTCTGTCCAGGCTGCTCCCGCAAAGAGTCCGCCGTGATCGTCGGAGCCCCCGGTGAGCACCTTTTTCCACGGCTCGCTGTGCGTGGGAGCGAGGTTGTGGCGGTTGGCGAGTTCGTCGATTTTTTGCGGCGTCAGCCGCCCCATGAGGAACGCGGTCACGTCTCCCAGGAGCGCGTGGCGCAAGCCGTTGACCCCCTCGAAATGCCGGAAGAGGAGGATCAGTTTTTCGAGGTTGGCGACGCTGAGCTTGTCGTCGAGCCGGTAGAGCGGGTGGGCGACGGCGTGGGCGATCCCCGCATTGGCCAGCACGCGCTGCAAATCGTAGATGTTCTCGCGGGCGGACTGGAGGTCGCGATGCTGGGCCTCCGTGATGCCCCAGGCGAGGATCTCCACCCGGCTCTGGTCTTCCGGGAAACGCGTGGAGATTTGTTCGCTAAGGAAGGCTCCCGGCTGATCCGCAATGGCCAGGCAGCCGTCGATGGTGTTGTGGTCGGTGAACGTGACAAACTGCATGCCCGCCGCGCGCAGCCGCTGGCAGAGGGCCAGGGGATCGGAGTAACTGTCCGGGAAATTGAGCCGCCGAAACAGCCATTCCGCCGAGCGGTCGCTATGGCGGGAATGGAGATGGAGATCGGCTTTGGAACGCATGGGCTGTGAGGGTGGTCGCCTCAAAGGCCTCCCACGTGCCCCACCTCCCGGTTCATGAACACGTGGACGAAATACTGGCCTCCCTGAACTTGCTCTTTGCGCTCGTAGGTGATGATCCAGTAGGGGCCTTTGCCGGTGGATGCGGCCGCCTTTGATGCGCCATCAAAATACCGTGCGCCACTGACGAAGTGGGCGGAAATATCGAGTTTTTTCTCCGCCATATACTGCTGGGCAATCTGGAGCGCCTCGGTGATTGAAAGGGATGGGGCTCTATTGTTGAGGGCTGTGGGCTCGGTGGCGGGAGCGGGGAGGGGAGTGGGGTCCGCTGCAAACAGGCGGGCCGTGAACACCGTGAGACTTAGCAGGAGGAGAAGTCTGGAAAGCATAGTTGAGACCCTGTCTGATCCCAGGCAACCTCGCAAGCCCAAACGGCTGGGTTCACGCATCTAAATGAAGGCAATAGAGAATCGGGAACTCAGGAACTCAGGAAAAACAAAGTAAGCATCCGCAAATTTTCAAAATGAGGCGGCCTTTAGAAAAACCCTCTTCTCCTGAGTTCCTGAGTTCCAGATAAATTTTACCCGCCCAAATACTCCCGGTAACGCCAGACCAGCCAGATGGCGGCAACCGAACCGATGGCGCTCCCGGCGAGCGCCGTCCAAATCCCCACAGACTCCCCGGCCCACCAACCTACGCTTCCGCCCACGTTGAGCGCGACCAGCAGGTAAAACTTCCGCATGAGAGCTATGAGAGCAGTTCTTTTGCCAGATTGCGATTGATCAAACCGGGAGTTGTCCTTAACTAGACTCCATGACCTTCTCCAATAGCTGGTTGTTTTGGGCTTTGTTTTCCGCCTTGTTTGCGGGGCTGACGGCGGTGCTTGCGAAAATCGGCGTCACCGGGATCAATTCCCATCTGGCCACTGCCATCCGAACCAGCTTTGTGGTGGTCTTTGCCTGGGCCTTCGCGTTCCTGACCAACCGCCCGCTGCTCTTGGAAACCTTGAACCCCAAAACCTGGCTCTTTCTCGCTCTTTCAGGGGTGGCGACCGGGCTCTCGTGGATTTGCTATTTTCGCGCCCTTCAACTGGGCCAGGCTTCGCGCGTTGCTCCCATTGACAAGCTTAGCGTGGTCATGGTGCTGGTGCTTTCCATGATTTTTCTGGGGGAACGCCTCAACATCCGCGAAGGGTGTGGCGCGGGGTTGATTGTCCTCGGCGCGCTGCTGCTGGCTTGGAAGTGATTAGCCCAGCCGCGCCACCAACTCGAAACGGTAGCGGTCATTGTAGCGGCCCCGGTTGAATTCGCGGCAGCATTTCAGGCAGGCCACGGCCCGCCGGAACGGGCGCACGCGCCGGACTTCCGCTTGACAATGGCGGCAGCGGTAAAGAATTTTGCGCACCATGCGTCGGCGCGGCAGCGGCAGTTCGTGGCAGCGTTTTTCCCCGTCGAGCCCCAAATCCGTGCAGGCTTGCCGCCACTCCGGCCCGTGGGGCTGGATGCGGCGACGCCCCACCCGGTGGCGCGCCAGCAAGTGCGCCAGTTCGTGACGCAACGTGCGGTCCACCTCTTCCATCCCAAAGGGAACCAGTCGGGGATTGAGCGAAACCGTCCATTGCATGTAATTCGCCAGCCCTGCGGTTGTCCGTAAACGGCGGTTCCAGCGGACGCGCACCAACCGGGCCAGTGCGGGACAACCGGCGGCTTCCAAAAGTTGGCGGGACGCCGTTTCCAGCGCTGCTTCGGTGAAATTGCCCTGCGGCAGCCCGGAGAGCGCCGCCACGGCCTCCTTCGGGCCGGGGTGCCCGCGACGCGGGTCTGCCTGGTGGGCAAACAGGGGGGCGACCATTCCGGCCGCCACGCTTTTGACTAAATGCACCAGTCGCACCATTGTTCTAGCCCGCCTTCCGGAATGCCAAGGTTGCCCGGGCAGGCTGTCGCGGCTCCGCCGGGAACGGAAACGGGTTCACGCCCTTTTTTGGGCACGATTTTGAGCTGCGTCTCCTCGTAGTACACGAGCGAGTTTGCAGGAATGCTCTGCTGCAAGAAAACATTGCCGCCGATGGTCGAGTTTTCACCAATGACCGTTTCGCCTCCCAGCACCGTACTGTTCGGGTAAATTGTGACATTATTTTCTACCCGGGGGTGCCGCTGGCCGCCTTTGAGGATGCGTCCCTCGTCGTCCTTCTGGAAGCTCTTCGCGCCAAGGGTCACGCCGTGATACAATTTCACGTGCGAACCGATCACGCACGTTTCGCCGATGACCACGCCGGTGCCGTGGTCGATAAAAAAATGCGAGCCGATCTGCGCGCCGGGGTGGATGTCGATGCCGGTGCGCGAGTGGGCCCATTCCGTCATCATGCGCGGGATGAGCGGCACTTTTTGCCGGTAGAGCGTGTGGGCGCACCGCTGGATGGAGATGGCTTCCAGGCACGGGTAGGCCAGGATGATCTCGTCAAAGCTGATGGAAGCCGGGTCGCCCTCGAAGGCGGCTTCCACATCGCTCCAAAGCAGTTCGCGGATGGCGGGAAAATTTTTCAGCATGGAGGCGACGAGCTGCTGCGCCTCGGTCTCCGGGCAATCCGGCCGCGCCAGCCGCAGGCTCTTGCAGACCTCCGCTTGCAGGCGGCGGGCAAAGGAGTCGATGCGGGTGCGCGTGGCGTCGGGCAGGGCGTCGGAGTGCACCACTTCCTCGTCATGGAATCCCGGGAAAAGGAGTTGCAGGAGGTCTTCGCAGAGCGCCGCGACCGCAAGCTTGGACGGCAGGTTGGAGCCGTCGATATGGTTGATCCCGCCCACCTTGCGGTAGGAGGCGAGAAGTTCGCTGACGATGTGCGGCAATTGGGAGTCCATCGCCCTCTACTAAAGCACCGCGCGCGGCGGATTTCCAGAGAAGAGATGGGACTTATAAGTCGTATAGGACCTATGAGACCTATTTGCCCCGGTAGGTGCAGCGCGCCCGGGGGGTTTCCTGGATGACGATCTCGCACAATCCGGGGCAGAGGGGCGCGAGGCGCTGCCAAATCCAGGCGCAAAGGTTTTCCACGGTCGGATTTTCCAAGCCGGGCAGCTCGTTGAGATAGCGGTGGTCGAGTTCGTCGACAATCGGGTTCACTGCCTCGCTGATCTGGCTGTGGTCGTAAAGCCAGCCCATTTCCGGGTCGATCTCGCCTTCCACGGCAATCTCCACGCGGTAGCTGTGGCCGTGCATGCGGGCGCACGGATGGCTCGCGGCCACCTTGGGCAGCGTGTGGGCGGCTTCGAAAAAGAATTCTTTGGTGAGACGGCAGACCATGATCCCTTAAACTTCGCGGCCCGCCCCCGTCTCTGTCAAGACCGCGTTCAGGGTTTCCCTGTTACTTCGACCGGAATGCCAGGCAGTCGTAGACCATGCGGTCGGGCTGGTAGGTGGAGTGGGAGCGCACCATGACATGGAAACCACGGTGTTCCGCCCGCCCGTTCTGGGCAAGGTTGGCCGTGAGTTGATCCAGCGCTTCCAATGCCAGAACGAGTTCGTTGTCCTGGCAGAGCACCACGGGGCGGGCTCCCGGGACGACCACGATGGTCAGCGGCTCCAGGCTATGGGCGACTTCCGCTGGCAATTCCTCGACCATCTCCCGCACTTCGGCATGCTTGGCTTCGAGCTGGATCATCCGCGCCTTGGCTTCCGGGGCGGTGGATTCCAGGGCGATGCTGATGGCGTCGAGCAGGGCGTGGCGGACTTCGCCCAGGTCAGTGAGGGATTTAAGATCCTGCAACGCCGGTTGGGTCTGGATCGCCTTGGCCAGCGAGGAGATTTCCTTGAGGTAAGCGTTTTTCTGCGTCTCCGGCACGAAGTACATCACCATGAGATGTACCGGCTGGCCGTCGGGTGCGCCGTAGTCGATTCCCTGCGGACTCCAACCCACGGCGCAGACTACTTCGCCGTCATGCCGCGTGCGGGCGTGGGGACATGCCCATCCCATCCCGATGCCGGTGTTGTGGGCCTTCTCCCGGGCTAGCACGTTTTCGGTGATTCCTTGGTCGACGCCGATGTCGGGGATGGCCTCGATCAAGGCGGCCAGGTATTCAAGCGCGCGGTTCTTGTGGTTGTCGGGCAATTCGATCAACCGGCCTTCCTGGAGTGCGTCGAGAAGTGTTTTCATGGGATGAAGAAGAGGGAAGAGGGACGCAGATTTTTTGGTTCGCGCAAAGGACGCAAAGAAAAAGAGAAGGACTTGGCAAAATCAGTCTTTTTCCTGATTTCCTGAGTTCCTGATTGTCTTCTCCTGAGTTCCTGAGTGCCAGATTGCATTTTAATCAATTCCATATTTTCCGTGGAACCAGACTTTGACGTAGTGCGTCATCACGGAGTAGGTGAGGAGGAATCCGCCGATCCACGCCCAGTACATCGGGGGCAGCGGCACGAAGCCGAAGTAGCTGGCAAACGGCGAGTAGGGCAACGCCGCGCCAATGGCCATGACCACAAAGGTTGTTAGCAAAAGGAACGGGCTGGCAATGCTCTGGATAAAGGGAATGCGCCGGGTGCGGATGATGTGGACGATGAGCGTCTGCGTGAGCAGGGATTCCACAAACCAGCCGGTGTGGAAGAGCGAGGCGGCGTAAGTGTCATCCGGTTTCACCGCTCCGGCAAAGCGCGACGCGAGTTCCGCCGGTGCGGCCAGCCCAAAGACGTCATGGCACTTGAAGAAATAGAGCATCAGGAAGAACGTGGCGTAGTCGAAGATGGAACTCATCGGCCCGATGAAGATCATGAAGCGGCGGATGTTGTCGATGTTCCACTTGCGCGGGGTGCGCATGTATTCGTCATCGACATTGTCTGTAGGTATGCCTACCTGAGAGGCGTCGTAGAGGAGGTTGTTGACGAGGATTTGGATGGAAGCCATCGGCAGGAAGGGCAGGAAGTAGCTTCCTCCCACCACGCTGAACATGTTGCCGAAGTTGGAGCTGGCCCCCATGCGGATGTATTTGATGATGTTGCCAAAGACCTTGCGCCCTTCCAGGATGCCGTCTTCAAGCACCAGCAGGCTCTTTTCGAGCAGAATGATGTCGGCGGATTCCTTGGCGACATCCACGGCCGTGTCCACTGAGATGCCCACGTCCGCCACGCGCATGCTCGGGGCGTCGTTGATGCCGTCGCCCATGTAGCCGATCACGTGGCCGCGTTTTTGCAGGGCGATGATGATGCTCTCCTTCTGCGAGGGGGAGAGCCGGGCGAAGACGCTGGTTTTTTCCGCCAGTTCACCCAGCGCTTCTTCGCTCAGGCCGATCAGGCGGTCGCCGGTGATGATCTCTCCGCATTCGAGATCGACGTCCTTGCAAATTTTGCGCGTTACCAGCGCGTTGTCGCCGGTGAGGATCTTGGTTGCGACGCCCACTTCGGCAAGTTGCGCAATCGCCTTGGCGGCGGAACCCTTGGGCGGATCGAGGAAGGCGATGTAGCCGAGGAGAATCAGATCGCTCTCGTCGGCCACGGAGAAAACCGTCTTGGTCTGCGGAAATTCACGGTAGGCGATCCCCAGCACGCGGTAGCCGTCGCGGCTCAACTCCTCGTATTCCTCCAGCAGATCGTTCTTGATGAGGTCGATCATCAGATGCACCTCGTCGTCCACCTGGTAATGGGTGCAGCTCTTGTAGATGTCCTCCACCGCGCCTTTGCAGATGAGCACGTGGTCGCCTTCGTAATCGACCACCACCGACATGCGCTTGCGTTGGAAATCGAAGGGGATTTCATCGACTTTTTTGCAGTTGCGCTCCACGTCCAGGTCGGAGTGGGAGAGCACCGAGCGATCCAGCAGGTTGCGCAGTCCCGTCTGGTAGTAGCTGTTCATGTACGCGTAGCGCAGGACGTCCTCGCTGTCGCGGTTGGTGACATCCACCGATTTTTCCAAAATGACGCGGTCTTGTGTGAGCGTGCCGGTCTTGTCGGTGCAGAGAATGTCGATCGCGCCGAAGTTCTGGATGGCGTTGAGCCGCTTGACGATCACCTTCTTGCGCGACATGGCCATCGCGCCTTTGGAGAGGTTGACCGTCACGATCATCGGCAGCATCTCGGGCGTGAGCCCCACGGCCACCGAGAGGCCGAAGAGGAGCGCCTCCGCCCAGTCGTGCTTGGTGATCCCGACAATCAGGAACACCACGGCAACCATCACCACCATGAAACGGATCATCAGCCAGGTGAACCCGGCAATGCCCCGGTCAAAACTCGTCTCCACCCGCTCCCCGGAGAGCTTCTCTGCGATGGCTCCGAAATGGGTTTTGCTGCCGGTGTTGACCACCAACCCCCGCGCGGTGCCGCTCAAGACGTTGCTGCCTTGGAAACAGGCGTTCTGCAATTCAATCAAGCCCCGTCCGGCCACGTCTGCCGCTTCCGCGCTTTTTTCCACCGGCATGGATTCGCCGGTGAGCGAGGATTGGCTGACAAAGAAATCCTTGGCGCTCAACAAGCGCAAGTCCGCCGGGATAATCGCCCCGGCATTGAGCACCACGATGTCTCCCGGCACGATGTCTCCGATGGGCAGGTCGGCTTCCACGCCGTCGCGGATCACCGTGCAATCCGTCTGCACCATGGCTTGGAGTTCCTCCACGGCCTTGCTGGAACGGTGTTCCTGCACATAGGCGAGCCCGACGCTCAGGATGATCATTGCGCCGACCACGATGGCCGAACGGTAATCGCCCATCAGCAAGGCTACGACGCAGATGACCAGCAACTGAATGACCAGGGGGTTTTTGCACCGCTGCAAAAGCTCCATCACCAAGCCCAGTTCTTTCTTGTGGCTCAGGAGGTTGGGGCCAAACTTTTCGCGCGCCGCCTCCACCTCATCAGCCGAAAGGCCGTTCTCACTTACGCCCAGATTGCGCAACGCCTCCTCCGGCGCGCATTTGCATAAATCCACCAGCCTTCTTTCATCCTCGGAGACAGAAGTCGAAGCCGCTTTGGCCGCCTTTAGAAAGACGGTGGGATGGATTTTGCCTAGAATAGTTCGAAACATAAAAAAAACGCGCGCGAAAACGCCCCCGGTTTCGATCTCTGAGATACGCTCGATTGTCAAGAGTCGAACGCCGGAAGGGCAAGATTCGCGCCTTTTTTTGCAATTTTGCCCGGAATAAAGAGAATCAGGAAACCAGGAAGACAGGAAAAGGGCGCAGCAAATCAACTATTCTGAAAAACGGTATCCTATCCCTGCAAAACAAGCATTCTACAGATGCCTCTTCTGTCTTTTTTCCTGATTTCCTGAGTTCCTGATAGATTTCAAATGCGTTTGCCTTGGAAAATCCGCAATTCGGTCTTGTCGAGCGGCCTCTGGGTGAGCATGCTTGAGGTTTCTTTCTTATGGACGTTCCAAAAGTTCTCGTTGCCGATCCCATTTCCGAACGCGGTGTAGCCGAGCTGGCCGCAGGCGGAGCCCTTGATGTCACTGTGAAGACCGGTCTCAAAGAGGACCAGCTTCTCGAAATTATCGGAGAATTCTCCGGCTTGGTCGTTCGCAGCCAGACGAAGGCCACGGCGCGCCTTCTTGCCGCTGCGACCAAACTGCGCGCCATTGGCCGCGCGGGCGTCGGCGTGGACAACGTCGATGTCGATGCCGCCACCAAGGCGGGCATCATCGTCATGAACACCCCCGGCGGGAGCACGATCTCCACTGCCGAGCACGCTTTCTCCCTCCTCATGTCCCTGGCCCGGAACATCCCGCAGGCCCACGCCACCATGAAGGCCGGGAAGTGGGACCGCAAAAAGTTTGAGGGAACCGAACTTCACGGCCAAACCCTCGCCGTTGTCGGCATGGGCCGCATCGGCACCGAAGTGGCCAAACGCGCCCTGGCCTTCGGCATGACCGTCCTCGCCTACGATCCGTATCTCTCCGCCAGCCGCGCCACTGCCTTGCAGGTGGAGTTGGTTGAAAAATTGGACGATCTTCTTCCCCGCGCGGACTTCATTACCCTGCACATGCCCTCCACGCCGGAGACGCACCACATTCTCAATGCCGAGCGGATCGCCAAGACGAAAAAAGGGGTGCGCATCATCAATGCGGCGCGCGGCGAACTCATCGAGACCGCCGCCCTTGTGGAAGCCCTGCAAAGCGGGCAAGTGGGCGGAGCCGCCATCGACGTCTACGAAGTGGAGCCGCCGCCCGCGGAATTCCCGCTGCGCGACCTCCCCAACGTCATCCTCACCCCGCACCTCGGCGCCTCCACGGCGGAAGCCCAGGAGAACGTCGGCATCGAAGTCGCTCAGGCGATCCGCGCCGCGCTGCTCGAAGGCGAAATTCGCAACGCCGTCAACATGCCCAGCATCGATGCCAAGACGCTCGCTTCCATTGGCGGCCTGATCGACCTCGGCGACAAGCTGGGCCGGTTCCTCTCGCAGATCGCTCCCAAGCGCGCCGAGAACCTCAACATCGCCTACAGCGGCAAGATGGCCGACCTGAACACCACGCCGGTCAGCCGCGCCACGCTCAACGGCTTCCTCAAGGCGGCGGGCGGCAGCGACGTCAATATCGTCAATGCCCCGGCCTTTGCTGAAACTCTCGGCCTCAAGACCACCGAAACGCGCCTGAGTGCGCAGGGGGATTTCACGGAATTGATGGAAGTCTCCGCCAACAACAACGGCAACACGGTTTCCGTGGCGGGCACGTTCTTTGGCAATCAAGCGCGCATCGTCCAGATCAACGGGCGGTATGTGGAAGCCAAACCCTCGGGCGTCCTGCTGCTGGTGGAAAACACGGATCGCCCCGGCATGGTTGCGCTCTTCGGCGGCATTTTGGCCAAGCACAACATCAACATTGCGGGGATGTCCCTGAGCCGCAACCAAGAAGGGGGCGTGGCTCTCACCGTGCTCAACCTCGACCAGTTGCCCGACCAGACGGTGCTCGACGCGCTCCAAGCCGTCGAAGGCATCCGCTCGGCAAAAGCGATTGTGTTGTAAGGCACTTTCCCAGTCGGTTTTTCAGAGGGGTTCCGGTTTGCCGGAGCCCCTTTTTTACATCTCCGGGCGGCAGAGTGCCGCGTACCAGTCGATCAAGGCCGGGCCGCACAGAATCCAGAGCAGCGCGCCCACGGCGAGATACGGGCCAAAGGGAATGCGCCCCGAGGCGTCGCGCCGCCCGGCTAAAATAAGCGCCACGCCCGCCACCGCTCCAATGGCCGATGCGGAGCCGATGGTGAACAGCACCGCCTTCCAGCCCAAGAATGCGCCGATGCACGCGATGAATTTGACATCGCCAAAACCCATCGCCTCGCGGGGAACCACGATGGAGCGCACCTTGCCTGTGATGGTTGTCAGGGTGTCCAGAAGCATCTCGCGCTCTGGAAGGATAAGCCGGTTGTAGAAGAAGCGGAGGGTGGTGGTTTCCTCCAGCGGTTGGTCGTCTAGGCACGGCGCTTCGGTCTCCATGACGAGTTGATCTTTCTCCCGCGAAAAGATGTCGCTCCAAAGCATTTTTTCTTCGTCCACGGCAAATTCCGCATCCTCGCCTTGGCGCGTCCAGCGGAACTCCGCCGGGGGATCGAATTTCAGCGTCTTCCTGCCGAACGCCAGCTTCCCGGCCTCCACCACGCCCCAGAGCAGCAGGTATCCCGCGCCTGCTCCCACCGCCGACCAGAGCAGCCCCATCCAGTGCGATTCTTGATCCATCAAACCGGGGAGCGCGAAGCTGAAAACCAATCCGGCTGCCGCCCCTCCGAGCGTCAATTCGTCCGGGATGATAAAATGATCAAGATCGATAAACGTCGCCGCAATCAAGAGGCTCACCAGCACCCAAAGCGGCAGGACGAGGTTCAGGGTGTTTGCGTTCACGCACTGGTTCCAGAGCGCCAAAAAAAGTCCCGCCGTCAGGAGTTCCACGGCGAAATAGCGGAAGGCGATGGGCGCGCCGCATTGGGCGCACTTTCCACGCAGCAGCAGCCAGGAAAAGAGCGGGATGTTTTGATGCCACGGAATCTGCGCCTTGCAATGCGGACAAAAGGAGCGCTTGGGCTCGTTCACGCTCAGCCCGGCGGGAAGCCGGTAGATCACCACGTTAAGGAAGGAACCGATCACCGCGCCCAGAAGGAACGCGAAAATCTGAAAAAGCGTGAGGCCGGAGAGGGAGTGCACAGGAGGAATCAATGGCGAAAGCGCCGCTCAAGTCAACTGCGGAAACACGCTTTTCCTAGGGGAATCCACGAACTGATAAAGATGTTTCAAAAGAACCAAACAAAAACTTTGCGCAAAAGCGAAAAGCGTCCTAACTAATCTGGTATGCCCGACAAGAACGAGCCCGAAAAAATGTGGGACGAGTACGATTGGGAGCGTTTTCTCCAGCAGCAAGACCTGAAAACCGAGAGGTATATGGAGTTGCTGGAGAAATACGTGGATGATCCCGACCGCGACCAAATCATTGCACGGGAGATGGGATGGCCGGATCCCGTGGAGGGCGAAGACTTTGACTGGGAGGAACTCTCCTTCGAGGCCAGCAGCGAAGACGCGGGCTTTGAGGAAGAGGCATGCGAAGAGGTGGAGGAAGCGGACATGGAGGGCATCCCGGAAAGCTTTGAGCTCCACCCTCTCTACCAGGCCAGCTTTGCGCTGACGGTCTGGATTGATCAGATTTTCGACGAGCACGAGGAGCTACAGAACCACCCCTCTGCGGTGAAGCTCTCCACCAATAGCGCCGTGGCCAGCGCCAAGCTTGCCGCCGCGTTGAGCGATGACGACGCGGAGGAGATCGGGATGACCATCGCCTACCTCAAGCGCGCGCTCAAGGCCATCAGCAACGCCATCGATGCGAACCTGGTTTTTGTTGAGGAAGCCAAGCTCAGCAGCCACCGCCGCCGCCAGCTTCACGCGCGGCTCTTCCATGTGCGCGACGGCATCATTGAGCTGATGGGCGATTACCGCACCGAATGGCGTCGGCGCCACGGACGGTAGAGCAGTTTCGGGTTAATTTGGCGCAATGATCTGAGAGCGCCGTGGGTTGGTGCGGGGCTTTTTGAGCGCCGTGGCTGTATTTTTAATACTGCCCCTGAAAAACGGTTCGCACCTACGGTGCAAGTGAGCTCGAAATGCACCGCAACGGCCCACGCCGCCGAAGAGCATGCGACAAATTAACCCGAAACTGCTCTAACGGAAGTTTCCGCCCGCGGCTCTATTTCACGAGGGTGATGACGGCGGATTGGCCGATGTTCCCCGCAGCATCGTACGCGTAGGTTTGCAGGGTGTGATTGCCTTTGCTGAGTTGTGACGTGTACCAAATGAACGTGAGGGCGGAAGGCAGGCTGTTTGCGGAGGCCACGCCAGCAAGGACGCCATCGAGGTAGATCTCCAGTTTGGTTGCCCGGACGTTGTCGGTGCAGGTAACAGAAACAGATTGGTAGGGGGAAGCGATTGTGGAACCGTTTGCGGGTGAGGTGATGGCTGTGACGGGGGCCACCGTGTCGGCTGCGCTGTTTTTGACCGTCACGGAAACCGAAGCGGTGCCGACATTGCCCTTGGCATCGTAGGCGCGGGCTTGCAGCGTGTGGGTGCCGTTTGCGTAGGAAAGCGTGTTGAGGGGGAAAACGGCAGAAGCGCTGCCGCTTTGCGCGATGAGTTTCGCATCAACATAAAGCTCAACGCGGGTGACGCCCACATTGTCGGTGGCTTTCACGCTCACGTTTGTGGTGCCCGATATGGTGCTCCCATTGCCGGGGGAGAGGAGGGTGGCGACGGGCGGGATGGTATCTGTGGTGGTGTAGGTCTTCGCCGCAGAGACAGCGCGCAAGGCGTTGACGCGACCATTCCCGTAATAGATGTCCGGGCCTGATGTGCCAAGGTCGTCGCAGTTTTTGAGCAAAAGATCGACCAGTTGCGCATTGGTCAGGCTTGGGTTTGCCGAGGCCATGAGAGCAAGAATGCCCGAGGTCACAGGAGCGGAGAAAGAGGTGCCGCTCCAGAGCCCATAACCATTGCTGCCGCTCAATGTCATAATGTTTTCGCCGGGGGCGCAAACATCAATGTAGCTGCCGTAGTTTGACCAGCTCGGGCGCGTATCCGAGGCGTTCGTGGCGGCGACGGAGACGACGTTGTTGCACGCCGCCGGATAGACCAGGACGCTGTTGCCGTTGTTGCCTGCGGAGGCCACGACGATGCATTGTTTGCTCCAGGCGTAATTGATCGCATCCTGCAAGGTTTGTGAGAAGGAGGTGCCTCCCAGGCTCAGGTTGATGATGCGTGCGCCTTGGTTTGCGGCGTAAGTAATGCCTTGGGCGATGGCGGAATAGCTGCCCGAGCCGTTGGCGTCGAGCACGCGAACGGGCAGGATCGAGTTTGCCCATGCGACGCCCACTACGCCGAGGTTGTTATTGGCGTCCGGGGAAATGGTTCCGGCAACTGCGGTTCCATGGCCATTCTGATCCACCGGATTGGCGTTGTTTGCGACGAAGTCCCAGCCGTTGGTGAGGACTTTGCCTGCCAGATCGGGATGCGAGGGGTTCACGCCGGAATCCACCACCGCGATGATGACATTTGAGCCGCCGGTGGTGATGTCCCATGCGGCGGGTGCCTGGATTTTTGCCAGGTGCCATTCCTGGCCTTGCGTAAAGAGCGGGTCGTTCACCGTGGCGTGCGCTTTGGCCACGCCATCGACCTCCACATATTGCGTGTCACTCTGGTTTTGCAGCCCGGCGATTAATTGGCTTGCTTGGGCGGCGGGGACGGTGATGATTCTGGCGTTGATCTCACGAACCGTGCCGCGCTCGCGCCCGCCGTGCGCTGCGAGGGTTGCACTATAAGGCACGTCTGCGATGGGCGTTTTGCGTTTGACGATAATCTGAACTTCCGCCGGAGCCGGCAGAGCCAAGGCGCTTTGGCAGAAGCCAAGAGCCAAAAGAGGGAAAAGAATTTGCACCGCCGTAAGGGAGACGCGATTGAAAAGCTCGAGGGAAATTTTCATGGCATGATTATGAGAAATTATGAACGTGAGTCAATGAATTAGCAGCAGTAAACGTAATGGATGGAATGATAGCATAAGGGATGCCACTTCTCTGGCGGTAACGCGCTTTGTGGGGCGGATCTATTCGCTATGCCCCCTTCGGGTTGCCCGACTTGAGCGCGTGATCAAGCGCTTTTTCCAGGTCAAACTTCTTGAGCAGGGCCGCAATTTGCGGGTCGTTGGCAACGCGGATGATCTTCTCGTTCTTGAGCAACTGGAGGATCTGCCCCTGCTGCACGATGCGCAGGATCTCCGGGTCGTCACGCAACGCTTGAATTTCGGGCCGTGTGGCCAGTTCCATGGCTCCGGGAAAGCTTAAAAAGCGGGTCACCGCATTCGGGTCGGAAAGAATGCGCCCCATTTTGTTGGCAATGGCATAGCTTTTCTTGGGGACGGGATCGATGGCTTGCAGAATTTCGCCGGGCAGATTGTGTTCCAGCGATGTTTTCAACTCCGCAACCAGGGCGAGAACCGGGGCGCTTGGGAAAATGCCCGGTTTCTGCGCCGTAGTGCCGGGTGTTGCATGTCGCGGCTTGGAGACCATTGCCGTTGGGGCGGGCTTGGCTTCCACGATGCCGCCGAGGAACCGAATGGCATCCGCGCAGAGCAGCAGCAGCACCAGCCCGAAAGCGATCCCCATCAGCGCACCCGTGACGCCGTAGAAGAACCAGACGAGCCCCATGTCCTGGTGGGCGGTGCGTTTGAAAAGGATGCCGCCGACAAGGCAGATGAAAAGATACGCCAGCAAGCCCAGGCCCACGCCGCCAATGCAGCTCAGGATAAAATCCGGATACCCCAACGGGCGCAGAAACGGAACGGCAAACCCGCCTGCAAAAAGCCCCGTGGCGTAAGCCGCCGCCAGCGCGCCAAACCGGACGATCTGCCGGACCAGACCCAGCCGCCAGCCTTTGATGGCTTGGTAGCCCAGAATCACCGCCGTGAAACTCAGGAGAATGAGCGAACCGCGATCCATAGGAAGCTAAACCCTCCCGCATTGCCCGCGTTGGCGCAAGGCGTGGTCGCACAACACCAGGGCCGCCATGGCTTCCACAATGGGGATGGCGCGCGGCAGCACGCACGGGTCATGCCGACCGCGTGCGGCCAACTCGGTTTCCTCGCCTGTGACGGTGACGGTCGCTTGGGCGCGGGTGATGGTGGGGGTCGGTTTGAAAGCGATGCGGAAGAAGATGTCTTCGCCGTTGCTGATGCCGCCTTGGATGCCGCCCGAGTGGTTCGTGGTGGTGCGCACGCGGCTTTCGCGCAGCACAAACGGGTCGTTGTGCTGGCTGCCGGTCATCCGTGTTCCCGCAAAACCGCTCCCGATCTCAAAGCCCTTGGTGGCAGGCAGGCTCAGCATCGCCTTGGCAAGGTCGGCTTCGAGTTTGTCGAAGACCGGCTCGCCCAAACCGGGCGGCACGCCGCGCAGGACGCACTCCACCACGCCGCCTACGGAATCGCCTGCGGAACGCATCTCTTTGATCAGCTCAATCATGCGCGGCACGGCTTCGGGATCAGGGCAGCGGACGATGTTGTTCTCGACCTGCTCAAAAGTGACCGTGGCGGGATCGACAGCGGCTTCGATTGCGTGGATCGCCTTGACGTAGGCGACAATTTCGAGTCCCGGCGCAAACGTGGCGAGCACCTTTTTCGCGATTGCCCCCGCAGCGACGCGGCCAATGGTTTCGCGAGCGGAAGCGCGTCCGCCGCCCTGCCAGTTGCGGATGCCGTATTTGGCCTGCGTGGTGAAATCCGCGTGCGAGGGCCGGAACATGGTCTCCATTTCGCGGTAGGCCTCGGGCCGCGCGTCCTGGTTGAGGACGGAGATGGCGATGGGCGAGCCGAGGGTCTTGCCTTGAAAAACGCCCGAGAGAATGGTGCAGGCATCGGCTTCATGGCGCGGGGTGGTGATTTCGCTCTGGCCGGGCTTGCGGCGGTCCAGGTCGCGCTGGATGTCGGCCTCGCACAAATCAAGCCCCGGCGGGCAGCCGTCAAGGACGACCCCGACGCCGCCTCCGTGCGATTCGCCCCAGGTGGAGATGCGGAAGAGTTGGCCGAACTGGCTGGACATATGCCTGCCATCAAAGCAGCCCAGAGGCGTTTGCGCCACTCAAAAGCGTCAACAAGAACGGGTTGACAAAGAGAAAATCTGCATAAATTAAAAGACAAGGGGCGTTCTTATGGGCATAGTGGAAACCCTGATGCCCGTTTAAGGGTATCGCCTGCCGCTGCGTATGATTCATTCTCCTACACCCTATGACCAACGTCCCTCCTTCTCTGAGGGATTTGGAGCCAAGTCCGGCCGTACCGTTGCCACGGAGAAGATTGAGGTGGAGCATAAGCTGTTCTTCCTTGATCTCCAAGAAAACGCCCGGGGCCGGTTTTTCAGGCTTACCGAAGATGCCGGAGGCCGCCGCTCCACGGTCATTCTCCCTCTAGAGGAAGCCCGCGCCTTCAGTGAGACGCTCAAGCGAATCATCGTAGCCGTGCCCTGAGCGTCCTTCTGCGACGCAAACCCGATTATAGCGTTTCTGGGAATTTCCGAAACGCAAAAGGTGGATTGTGCGCTCCGCGCGCGATTCCGGGGGTGGGCGTTGCAACCATAAGCAGCTCGCTGCGCTTGATGTGCTTTGGAAAATCGCCCGCGGAGCGGTCGATCCACCGCCCTCTTCCGCAGAGGGGCTGGGGATTCGGAAATTCTTTTTGAGATGCTCTACTTCCCCGCCCGCGCCAGGGCTGAGACCTGGCGGTATTGCTCGCGGAAGCGGTCGCAGAGCTGCTTGGAGAGGCGCGTTTGGTCGATTTTCTGCGCGGAACTCAACGCCGGTTTGAGAAGGGTGGTGGCGGTGGCGTAATCGACGGCGCTTACGTCATCAAACAACGCGGTGGCTTGTGGCGGGAATCCGGCGGCAATGAGCGCCGTCCACGCTTCGCGCAACTCTTCGTGCGGGTCGATGGCCATGGTGCGGATCACGAAGGAGATCGTCCGGAAAAGCGCGGCAGTCCCTTCTGGACGATAGGGCGGGTTTTCCTGCGCCCATGCAAACGGGTTGACGTCGGGATCGGAGCGCAGCGGCTCGAATTCCGGCGCATAGAGTTCCGGGAGAATGGGGAGCCGCCGCAGCGCGTATTTTTGCGGGCCGCCCGGGGTGCCGACTTTCCAGTTCCAGAGCTTCTGCCCCTCCGGCGAGAGGACAAACGCGATGAATTCGCGGGCAAGGGCAGGGGAGGGGGCGCCCCGGAGCATTCCGATGGGGTCTGCGCCGAAGCTTGAGCCGCCCACGGGGGTGAAATAGTGCAGGCGCGAGGTCCCATCAGGCCGTCGCACTGCTTCGCTTTGGAAGCGCCCGTAGAAATCAATCGCCATCCCTGCTGCCGCGTCGCCGGATTCCACGTCCCAGACGATCCGCGTGGCCGAGTCGGAGAAATAGCGCGCGTTGGCCGCGATGCGCCGGATGAGCCGCAAGGCCCGCTTCCAGCCTTCCACCGGGTCGCCCCCCGCCTCGGCAATCTGCTGTTGGATCAACATTTCAAAGGCTTTGGCGGCGGAGCCGCTTTGTGTGGGATCGGCCAGCGCGACGGCTCCCGAGAGCTTCGGTTCAGCCAGGTCGCTCCAATGTCGCGGCTCGGATGTGAACCCCATGCGGGCCAGCGCGTCTGTGTTATAGCAAATGCCGAAGGCCGAGAGCGCCGCGCCGACCCAGCGGTTTTGCGGATCCCAATACGGCTCGCCGCCCACCATTTTTGGGATGGTTTTTAAAGCGTCGAGTTTTCCAAAGGGAATCAACCTCCCGGCGGCGGCTTGCTGGATGTAGTCAAAGCTGCCGCCGCCGAAAAAAAGGTCGATGCCGATGCCATACCCGGAGTCCAGGAACGCCTTGCGTGCGCGGGCGGCGAGGGTGGCGTCACCGGGAGCGACTTTGGGATTATCAAACGCCGCCTGCACTTCCGCGTTCCACGGCTGATGCAGGCGGGTTTCCCATTCATACTGGAAGGCTCCGAGATACGCCGAGGCCAGGTAGCGGGCGATCTCACTGGTGCCTCCTGGCGTGCGCCAGTCGAGGTGCACCCGCCGTCCCGTGCGTTGGAAATGCGCCGCCGTAAAGGCGCGGTCGAATTCATAGCGCACGGCTTCATTGTGGGGGCTGACGATGACGAGCGTCTCGTCTGCCTTTGCGGAAACTCCGCTTCGCGAACGCAACGCCACGGGGAGGATGATCACCGCGACGAGGGCTGCAACGACCCAGAGGCTCTGTTTAAGCATCGAGGGCATGGGGTAAAACGACGACGTCCTCCGGCGCGACACGCAGGGTGCAGGGCCCCTCGGCGGCAATGGCGCGCGGGTTCATTTCGTAAACTTTGAGCGGCAGGCCGGCGACCCCCACCCGGTATTGCGCCATCTCACCCAGGTAAATGGATTCCTCGATTCGCCCGGGCACGGTATTGGTCTCCGCCGTTTGATGGGAAAACCTCCACGCTTCGGGCCGGATGGAGAGCGTCACACGGTCGCCGGGTTGGAAGCCTTCCGTGCAGCCCGCCGCTTCAAACCGGAGCGCTCCGGCAGTGGCGACAAGACCTCCGGCGCTGATTGAGGCCACCTCGGCTTCCAGAAAATTCGTTTCGCCCACGAAATCCGCCACAAACCGGCTCGCCGGGCGGCGGTAAATGGCATCGGGCGTTCCCACCTGGCAGACGCGCCCGGCGTGGAGCACCGCCACGCGGTCGGCGATGGAAAGCGCCTCCTTTTGGTCGTGGGTCACGTAAACCGCTGTCAGCCCGGCTTCCTTGCAGATGCGGCGGATTTCCGTGCGCATCTCCAGCCGCAGCTTGGCGTCGAGGTTGGAGAGCGGTTCGTCCAAAAGCAGGCACCGGGGCCGCACCACCAGCGCGCGCGCCAAGGCCACCCGCTGCTGCTGACCGCCGGAAAGCTCGTGGATGCCGCGTTGGGCAAAGCCTTCCATGCGCACCGAAGCCAGCGCCTCGGCCACCCTGCGGTGCCGTTCGTCGCGCGAGGTGCCCAGTTCTTCCAGCCCGAACGCCACGTTTTCCGCCACGGTTTTGTGCGGCCAGAGGGCGTAGTTTTGAAACACCATGCCGGTGCGCCGAAGGTGGGCCGGGAGCCGGGTGACGTTGTCTTCGCCAAACCAGATCGCCCCCGCATCCGGCACGCAAAATCCCGCCAGGCAGCGCAAGAGCGTTGTTTTGCCGCAACCGCTGGGGCCGAGCAGGAAAAAGATTTCGCCCGGCTCGATCCGCAGATCGACGGCATCCAGCGCCGGGACATTCCCGTAGGATTTGCTGAGTTGCTCGATGCGTATGCCGATCATGAGGGCAATATGGGAAAAAGCGGGGCGGGATACAATGCGGAACTGGGGCTATAGGTCCTATGGGTCTTTTAAGACCTATGGGACTTATGGAGCCGCAAAACCCTGCAAACAATCCCCTTTCTTCTTCGGGCGATTTGCGCCATACTTCCTTCAATAACCTGTCATATGATCCAGCGCGATTATCTTATCGTCGGCGCAGGCATCGGAGGCGCGACGGTGTGCGAGTCCCTGCGGGAATACGATCCCAAAGGAACCGTCACGCTTGTCGGTTATGAATCCGCGCTTCCCTACCACCGTTCCCGTTTGTTCTCGACCGTGCTGGCGGGGGATGATCCCAAGGCTCTAAAGAAGCTCTATTGCCACCCTCCCGAGTGGTATGCCAAGAACCATATTGAACTGCGCCTGGAGACGCTGGTCACGCAGGTTAACCTCGCCCGCAGGATTGCCGTCCTGAGCACCGGTCAGGTGATTGAATTCCGCAAATGCTGCCTCGCGATGGGCAGCCGCGCCCGGCGTCCCCAGGTGGCGGGCGCCAATCTCGGCAAGATCCTTTACCCGCGCAACCTGCGCGATGTTCTGGCGCTCAAGGAGATGATCGCGCAGGAGAAGCATGTTTTCATTATTGGGGGCGATTTTGTTGCCGCCGAAGCCGCTGCCGTCCTGTGCGCGCTTGGGCTCAAGGTGACGCTGCTTTGCAGCCAACCCGCGCTTTGGAGCCAATGGCTCGACCCGGAGACGGCCCGGTGGCTCACTGAATATTTTGCCGAAAAAGGGGTGCCGCTCCTGCACGAAACGCTCAACGGTTTTGAGGGCAAGACCGTCCTGCGCAACATCCAGACCAAAAGCGGCAACCGGATTGCGGCGGATCTGGCGATCTTTGCCGGGGGCGTGGAGCCCAACCTCGGGCTCGTCGCCAACACTCCGCTGGGCAGCCCCAACGGCACGCCGGTCAATGACTGCCTGGAGACCGACGAAAAGGGGATCTACGCCGTGGGGGACATCGCCCTCTATCCCGACGCCATCTTCGGGAGCGTGCGTCGCAGTGAATACCCGGAGATCGCCCTCGCGCAGGCGCGCATCGCCGGGGCGAACCTCACTGGCAAAAAACGGCAGCACTTCAGGGCACTCCCGCACCACACCGTCACCGTTTTTAGTCTTCGGTTTGATTTTGTCGGGGACTTCAGCCTCGCGCCGGTTCGGTATGAAATCGAAGGCGAACACGCCAAGCGCCACTTCACCGCCCGCTATTACCAGGGGCCGAAACTCATGGGCGTGGTTCTCTGCAACCAGTCGCCCGAGGCGGTGGAAGCCGCCAAGGCGGAAGTGATTCTGGCGCACAAGCATTAAGGTGGCAAAGTGGCGAGGCCTGAACTTGCTTCCCCTCCGCCGTCCCATTAGCTTTCAGCGCAACCCATGAACCGCGCCACGCTCCAAGACACCCTTGCCCAATTGCAGACCCGGCCCACCAAGAGCCTCGGGCAGAATTTTCTCCACGACGAAACCGTCGCCGCGTGGATCGTCAATCAACTCGATCTCCAGCCCGAGGATCACCTGGTGGAAGTCGGCCCCGGTCTTGGCGCACTCACGGAATTCGCCGTGGAACAGTGCCGCTCCACCACGCTCATTGAAAAGGACGGGCGGTTGGCCGAGTTTCTCAAGGAACGGTTTCAGGAGAAATCCAACGTCGAGGTGCTCCACATGGACGCGCTCGATTTTGACCTGCGGAAACTCTTCCCCCACGGCCCCACCAAGGTGCTGGGCAACCTTCCTTACTACGTCTCCAGCCAGGTGCTCTTTGCCTTCACCGCCGATCCCTCGCCGGTGGGACGCCTCGTTTTTACCCTGCAAAAAGAGATGGCTGAACGGCTCTCCGCCGAGCCCTCCACCAAGGAATACGGCGCGATTACCCTGATCGTCGGGCGGCGCTGGCGCGTTCGCTACGTGCGCACTCTGCCGGGAAGCGTCTTTTTGCCCGCTCCCAACGTCGAGAGCGGCGTCATCGTCCTCACTCCGCGCGACCCAAGCGAACTCCCGGACTGCGACGGGCGGCTTTTCAACCGGCTCGTCAAAGAAGGTTTTTCCCAACGCCGCAAGATGCTGCGCAAGATGTTGGCGAATCATCAACTGGACTGGCCCGCGCTCTGCGCCGCTATCGGTGTGGAGGAGACCGTGCGCGGCGAAGCCCTCTCGCTGCGCCAATGGGTGGAACTCACCCGGTTTGTGGAAAACGCCACCGACCCCGAGAAATTCCACGCCAAGGCGCAGGATGTGCACGGCGAAATCTTTGACGTCGTCGATGACGAAAACCGTGTCATCGGCCAGGAAACCCGCAGCAAGGTGCACACGCAGAAGTTAAAGCACCGGGCGGTTCACATCCTCGTCTTCAACTCCAAGGGCGATCTCTTTTTGCAAAAGCGTTCCCGTTACAAAGATGCGAATCCCGGCAGATGGGATTCCAGCGCTGCCGGACATGTGGAGGCCGGTTGCGATTACGCCGAAACGGCAGCCCGCGAGTTGCAGGAAGAACTCGGCGTGAGCGCTCCGCTGGAACTGATCGGCAGCCATCCGGCCAGCCGGGAAACGGGTTGGGAATTTGTGCAGGTCTTCCGGGCCGAACACAATGGCCCCTTCACGTGGCCGCGCGCGGAGATCGAAAGCGGGCTCTTCTTCCCCGTCGAACTCCTCGACCGCTGGACCGCCGCCCGCCCGCAGGATTTTTCAAAAAGCTTTCTGGCCTCCTTTGGTCTGTGGAGGGATGGGAAGAAGACGATAGAGGATAGGTTATAGAGGGGGGAAAAATAGAGTGGGGGAGATAGAGGGGGAAATCTGCGAACCCGAAGGGTTCCCAGACAATAGCCGGGGGTCGAGCGCAGCGACACCCCCGGTTTGCAAAAGCCATTACCTCACCCCAACGGGGTGGCAGAAAAAAGAGACTCCACGCTCTCTGCCACCCCGTTGGGGTGAGGCGCGTTGCGGGCAATGTTCCGGTGGTGTCGGCGCGCCAGTGCGCGCCTCAACCACCGGCTATTGTCTGGAAACCCTTCGGGTTAGCTTATCCGCGTAAAAAATCATACCTAGAGCATTTTACAAAAAAATGTGGCCAGTGGCTTGGGAGCGCCGAAGGCTGGTGCAAGGCGGCTTGGCCCGCAGCGGCTGTGTTTGTAAACACAGCCCAAGGGACAAACGGTTTGCAACGGCCTTCGCCGCCCCAAGACGCGGCTATAGTTTTTGGTAAATTGCTCTATTGCCAAGGACGCCATAGATCCCGGATGGCGTTCCTCGCGCGGCGCATCTATAATCTATCCTCTCCTCCCTCAATCGTCTATCCTTCCTCCCAATGTCCGCCCACCCTCCACGCGAACTGGTACAGATCGGCAGCTACCTGCGGCAGGATCAGGCCGAAGAGCACGGCCTGGTTGTCCTCGCGCTTGGATTTGATTATTGGGTGCTGGAGGAAGAGGGGCTTTATAATCTCTACGTTGAGGCGCACAACGCCGGGCCCGCCTCGCTGGAGTTGGAGAATTTTGAGGAAGAACGCAATGCCGAACGCGAACGCGCCCGTCAGGCGCTGGCGCACGAGCCGCCGCCGGGGCCGCTGCGGCAAAAGACAAGCCCGCTCTCGCTCTTCGTGTTTACGTGGACGATGTGCATTTTCTTTGCCATTCAACGCGATCAAGGTTCCCGCTGGATCGAACTCGGCGCGGCGGATGCCGATGACATTCTCCAAGGCGAATTCTGGCGCACGATCACCGCGCTCACGCTCCATGCCGGCCTGGGCCATCTCTGCGCCAACCTTGCCACCGGGCTTGTCTTTGCCTGGGCGCTGCTCCCGCTGTTTGGCAGCGGTTGGACGTGGATGGGGATCCTCCTGAGCGGCGCGCTCGGCAATGCCCTCAATGCCGTGCTCCATAGCGGCGGCGGGCACCGCTCCATCGGCGCGTCCACAGCCGTCTTTGGCGGGATGGGGTTGTTGGTGGGGTGGCAGGTCGTGGCGGCCATTCATCGGCAGCGCGCCCATGCCGGGTATCTGCGCCGAATTGCCTTTCCCATTGGAGCCGGGCTGGCGCTTCTTGCTTTTCTGGGCGTCGGCCATGGCAAGGACCACGTCGATATTTTGGCGCACGGCGCGGGCATGTTCTGCGGCACGTTGTTGGGTGTCCTGGCAACATGGACGCGCCTGCCGGAAAAAACTCCGGCGCGCGTCCAGCACCTCCTCGCCCTCGCCGCCCTGCTCCTGCCTGCCCTTGCTTGGCTGCTGGCGGTTTACGACTAGAGCAATTTACCAAAAACTATAGCCGCGTCTTGGGGCGGCGAAGGCCGTT
>JBAXQF010000001.1:0-58540 GCA_037131875.1 Verrucomicrobiota bacterium | reverse complement strand
GCCTCCCCTACGATGGCGGCTTCGCGATGTGTATACATGTCAGGGCTGAAGCCGGTGGCAAAACCCCGGAATGCCGGCTAAAGCCCGGCATGAGAAGGCTTTTACCCCCCCCCGTTAACTGGCCGCAGATGGGAACAAACCTCGCATTCCAAGGCAATTCCCACTCTTCGCAGTTGACCAATTGATGCTCTACTCTTAACATCCGGGAAACCCCCACAGTCAAAGCAACGCGTCGCTGCCTTGGCATATCCATCGGGGGCCGCAGCCTCATTTCTCCCTATGAAAAACTGGACCGTCCAAAGACTCGTAACGGTTGGCTTCTTCGTTGTCATCCTCCTCTCCGCCTCAATCTGCGGTTACTCCGTGATCCGGCTGAAAGGCATCCAGGTCATATCCGATGACATGCACGAAAATCAAGTGCCGGGGCTCTATCTCACCGGACAGATTCTGCAACATGCGCGGCAGAATGACGAAGCTGTGCTGCGGGCGATTGCAATCGAAGAGTCCGTGATCAGAACGCGCGCGTTGGAGATGATTAAGGAGAGTTCAAAAGAGAATTCGGAGCTCATTGCAGAACGTGAAAAACTGGTATTGCCTGGTGGAGAAGCAAAACTTTTTGAAGCGCTCAAGCAACGGCGCGCCGAGTATCTTGCCGTCCGGGACGAAGTTATCAACTTAGTCAACCAAGGGAAGAACAAAGAGGCTCTCCTTTTGTATGAGAACAAAGACGTGCCGGCCATGGAAGAGTTTGCCAAAGCCGTCGAGGCAATGGAGCAGAATGACAAAGCGGATGCGTTTAAATCTTTGAGTGATATTTCCGATGCTGTGAGCACCACCAACACGTTTGTGATGGCAGGTAGCGTGATCAGCGTGCTGTTGTGCATCGGCGTCGCCGCTCTCGTGATCCAGATGCTCGGAGCCGCCTTGAAGAACCTCATGCTGGCGCTCATCCAGGTCAACGGCAGCGCCACGGAAATGGCCGCCACGCTCAAGGAGCAGCAGGCCAGCGCGAATGAAGTGGCCTCCACCTCGATGGAGATCGGCAGCACGGCCAAGGAGATTTCCGCGACCACCAAGGAACTCGGCAAGACCATGAGCGATGTGGCCGGGGTCTCCGAACAAACCGCCGAGATTGCCGCGGGCGGACAGGCGAGCCTCTCGCGCCTGGAATCGACCATGGGCCAGATCATGGGCGCGACCGCGAGCATTTCCGGCAAGCTGGCGATTCTCAATGAGAAGACGGCCAACATCAACACCATGGTCACGACGATCAACAAAGTCGCCGACCAAACCAACCTGCTCTCGCTCAATGCGGCGATTGAGGCGGAAAAGGCGGGCGAATACGGACAGGGCTTTGCGGTGGTGGCGACGGAAATCCGCCGCCTGGCCGACCAGACCGCCGTGGCGACCTACGATATCGAGCAGATGGTCAAGGAGATGCAATCCGCCGTCTCCGCCGGGGTGATGGGGATGGATAAATTCGCCGAGGAAGTCCGACGCGGCAATGAGGAGGTTTGCGGCGTGACGGCGCAACTGGTTCAGATCATCCAGCAGGTGCAGGCGTTGTCGCCGCGCTTCGAGTCGGTCAACGAGGGCATGCAGATGCAATCCACCGCCGCGGGGCAGATCAGCGAGGCGCTCACGCAACTGGGTGACACGGCGCAGCAATCCGCCCAGGCCCTGCGCCAAAATAGCGATGCCATTGAGCAACTCATGCAGGCGGCTCAAGGCTTGCAGGTGGCGGCATCCCAACTGAAGTCGAAAGACTAGTCTTTTTAAAGAAACCCCGGTTCCGACCATGGTTTATCTTCTCTTCCAGATCGGCAAAGACCGCTACGCGCTTGAGGCGGGCGGGATTGTCGCCGTCGAGCCCATGGTGCGCTTGAAGCGGATTCCCCAAGCGGCAGCGGGAGTGGCCGGGGTGTTCAATTATCATGGGCAGCCGGTGCCGGTGGTGGATTTGAGCGCCATGGCGCTTGGCCAACCGGCGCAGGACAGTCTCAGCACGCGGCTGGCGCTGGTGCGCTACCCTTGTCCCGATGGCGAGCAGCGGCTGCTTGGGCTGGTGGTGGAGAAGGCCACGGAAACCGCGCAGTATGCGGACGGAGATTTCCAAAACCCCGGCGTGGCGGCGGAAGGCGCTCCGTATTTGGGGCCGGTGGTGCATGATGCACGCGGGATTGTGCAACGGGTGGATGTCGGGCAGATGCTCACACCGGAAGTGCGCAACTCCTTGTGGCGGCAAGCTGCGGAGGCATTATGACGGCGGCCGATCCAGCCAGGGAAATTGAGGCGCTTCTCCAGCGGGGAATCGGCCTGAATGTCGGCTCTGTCGGCCCCTCCATGGTGACGCTGGCTGTCCGCACCCGGATGAAAAAACGGGGCACCAAGACTGTTTCAGAATACGCGGGCTTATTGGGCGCTTCGGAAACGGAATTTCACGCGCTCATTGAGGAGATTGTGGTGCCGGAAACCTGGTTTTTCCGGGATCGCGAGGCGTTTGCATTACTGGGCCAATGGGCCGTGAACGAATGGCTGCCAGCCCACCCTTACGAGGTTCTGCGCGTGATCAGCATGCCGTGTTCCACGGGCGAGGAGCCGTATTCCATCGTCATGGCTCTTGTGGATGCGGGGATGCCCCCCGAGCGTTTTTCTGTGGAGGCGGTGGACATCAGCGCAGAGGCGCTCGCCAAGGCGCGGCAAGCCGTTTACAACCGCAATGCGTTTCGCGGACAGCAAAACGAGTTCCGCGAAATCCATTTTCACAAGTGCAGGGACGGCTGGCGCCTGGATGAACAGATCAGCAACCAGGTGCAGTTCCGGCAGGCGAATCTGCTCGACGCCTCCTTTGATCGCAAGGAAGGGGAAATGGATGTCGTTTTCTGCCGCAACCTCATGATTTATTTTGACGCGCCTTCCCGCGCGCGGCTCATGACGAAGCTCGACCGGATGCTTGCGCCAGAAGGGCTGCTGTTCCTGGGCCACGCGGAGGGAGGCATTTCCCGCGAGTTTGGATTTGAGCCGTTGCCAAAATCCATGGTGTTCGCCTTCCGCAAAAGCAAGAAGAAGGCGGGCGCGACGGCCCGCAAGGCGGCTGCTTCCAAGCCCGCCGCCATAGCTCCGCCCCGGGCGGTTGCCTTGCCGGTGAAACCAGCCGTCCCGCCTCCCCGCCCGGTAATCCCTGCTCCCCGGGTGAAAGCGAACCCACCCGCGACGGCACCCGCGACGGCAGAAACCCTGCTCGCCCAGGCCGAGAAATGGGCCGACGCGGGCCGCTTCGATGCCGCGCGCGCCGAATGCGAAACCTGCCTGAAGGCGCATGGGCCCTCCAGCCGCGTCTATTATTTGCTCGGGCTGATTGAGGACGCAGCCAACCAGCCCGCCCAGGCGGAAGCGTATTACCGGAAGACTCTCTACATGGAGCCGGATCACCACGAGGCCCTCTTCCAACTCTCCCTGCTGACAAAAAAAGGCGGCAACGCCAAGGCGGCGCGGCAGCTTGAGGAGCGCGCCCGGCGGGCACAGACGAAAGCCAAAGCGAAAGCATCATGAGCGAAACCGTTTCATCTTCTGCCACCTCGGATATTGGGTTCACCGCCTGCTGGAAACAGATAGGGAATTTCGGCGACAAGACGTGTCCCGAACTCAAGAAGCACATCCGCTGCCTGAACTGCGAGGTCTTTCGCGCGGCGGCGGCGAGCCTGCTTGACCGCAAGTCTCCCGAGGGTTATCTCGACTTCTGGACGGAGCGCATGGCCCGCCCGCCAGAGGCAAAACTGGCCGGCACGCGCTCCATTGTGATTTTCCGCATCGGCGGGGAATGGCTGGCATTGCCCACCGAGGTTTTTGAGGAGGTGGTGGACCAGCGCCCCATCCACACTCTGCCGCACCAGCAGGGCGCGATGGTGCGAGGGCTTGCCATGGTGCGCGGCGAGCTTTTGATTTGCGTTTCCCTGGCCCATTTGCTGGGCATTGAAACGGCGGCAACCCCGGCGCAAAACGCGATGCAAAAAGGGCGGAGCGTTTATGAGCGGCTCCTGGTCGTGGGGCAAAACGCGGAGCGGGTGGTGTTCTCCGTCCACGAAGTGCACGTGGGCGTGCGTTATCATCCGAACGATTTGAAGCCGGTTCCCTCCACCGTTGCACAATCCGCCGCGCGCTACACCACCGGCCTGCTTTCCTGGGAAGGGCGGAACGTCGGCGTGCTGGACGAATCCCTGCTCTTCTACGCCCTCAGCCGCCACCTCGCCTAATCCATGAGCCAGAACGACTACAACCAGTTTTCGCTCCTCGACCTTTTCCACAAGGAGGCCGAAAGCCAGAGCGCCGTCCTCACCCAGGGGCTTCTCGCCTTGGAGCGCGATCCCACCGAAGCTGTCCTGCTGGAGGAGTTGATGCGGGCCGCCCACTCGCTCAAGGGCGCGGCGCGCATCGTGGGTCTCCACGCCGCAGTGCAGGTTGCCCACGCCATGGAGGATTGCTTTGTGGCGGCACAGAAAGGCGCCATCGTCTTGCACGCGGGCGCGGTGGATGTTCTCCTGCGCAGCGTCGATCTCTTCAGCCGCATTGCGCAAACACCGGAAGCGGAGATCGGCGTCTGGAAAAATGAGAACGCCCCGGAGATCGAACAGATGGTTTGCGCCGTCACAGCAATCACGAGTGGGAATGCGCCGAAGCAGCCCGAATTTCCCCAACCTTCACCCCCACCCGAAAGCGCTGCGAAGCCTGAAGAAATGAAGAGCGCCGGGGCGCCGGCTGCGGCAAAGTCCGACGACCGGGTGCTGCGGGTGGCCGCAACGAATTTGAACCGCCTTTTGGGGCTTGCGGGAGAGGCGTTGGTGGAATCGCGCTGGCTTTCTCCGTATGCGGAATCGCTGCTGCGGCTCAAGCGTCAGCAGACGAAACTTTCCCAGACAATGGAAGCCTTGCGGGAGTCGCTTGGCGGGAAAAGCCTCGACGAAAAAACCTCCGCCCTGTTGACCAATGCCCAGCAGCAGGCTGCGGCTTGCGTACAGAATCTGGGCGCGCGCCATGAGGAACTGGAGCTTTATACGCGCCGCTCGGCCAGCCTTTCCCACCGGCTTTACCGGGAAGTTCTCGCGAGCCGGATGCGCCCCTTCGCCGACGGAGTGCAAGGGTTCCAGCGGCTTGCCCGCGATCTTGCCCGCCAACTTGGCAAGGAAGTGAAGCTGCAAATTTCCGGGGAAACAACTCCCGTGGATCGCGATGTGCTGGAACGGCTGGAAGCGCCGCTCGGCCATCTCTTGCGCAACGCGCTGGATCACGGGCTCGAAGCGCCGGAGGAACGCCTGCGCGCCGGAAAACCCCGCGAAGGAATGTTGCGACTGGAAGCGCGCCATGTGGCCGGGCTGCTCATGGTCAGCATCGAAGACGACGGCCGGGGCGTTTTGCTTGAAGCCCTGCGCGCGGCGGTGGTTTCCAAAAAACTGACCACGGCGGATGTGGCAAGAACATTGAGCGAAGAGGAACTCCTGGATTTCCTCTTCCTGCCGGGCTTCTCCATGCGCGAGGAAGTGACGGAAATCTCCGGGCGCGGCGTCGGCCTTGATGTCGTCCAGAACACCGTCAAAGCCCTGGGTGGCAGCGTGCGCCTGACCACCCAGCCCGGCAACGGAACGCGGTTCCAACTCCAGCTTCCGCTGACGCTTTCCGTCATGCGGTTTTTGTTGGTGGAGGTAGCCGGAGAACCTTATGCCATCCCGCTTGCACGGCTGACGCGCACCCTGCACGTGGCGCGCACCGACATCGAAACGCTGGAGGGCCGGGAGCATGCCCCCTTTGAAGGCCAGCGGGTTGGATTGGTCTCGGCGGCGCAGATCTTCGGCAAAAATCAAACATCCAGCGCAGATCAAGTCTCGGTGGTGATCCTGGGGGATCGCGCCAAGCGCTTCGGCGTGGTGGTGGATCGCTTTTTGGGCGAACGGCAACTGGTGGTTCAACCGCTGGATCCGCGGCTTGGAAAGATCAAGGACATCAACGCCGGAGCCCTCATGCCCGACGGTTCCCCGGTGCTGATCCTTGACGTGGATGATGTGATGCGCTCGGTGGAATTGCTGATTTCCCACGGGCAACTTGACCGGGTGCAGCGCGCCGGAGCGGTGCATGCAGACCGCCGCCGCAAGCGGGTGTTGGTGGTGGACGATTCCCTGACCGTGCGCGAACTGGAGCGCAAGCTCATCAGCAATGCCGGCTACGAAGTGGAGGTCTCCATCGACGGCATGGACGGGTGGAACGCGGTGCGCACGCAACCGTTCGATCTGGTCGTCACCGACATCGACATGCCGCGTCTGGACGGCATTGAATTGGTGCGCCTCATCAAGAACGATCCGCGCCTCAAGGAGCTTCCCGTGATGATTGTCTCCTACAAAGACCGGCCCGAAGACCGCAACCGGGGGCTGGAGGCCGGAGCGGACTACTATCTCACCAAAGGCAGCTTCCATGACGAAACGCTGCTCAACGCGGTGACGGATTTGATTGGGGAAGCTTTGGAATAGAATTCCAGAAATATACGTAACTATACGTTATGCGAAAACTGTAGGAAAGTTGTAGAATCTCACGAAACTAAAAATGCGCATTGCTATCGTCAACGATTTACCAGTGGCAGCAGAAGCCTTGCGGCGGGCTGTATCACTGCCCGGCACACACGAGGTCGCATGGATCGCCAGCAATGGGCGCGAGGCGTTGGCGCTGTGTTTGAAGGACACGCCGGATTTGATTTTGATGGATCTGATCATGCCGAAGATGGATGGCGTGCTGACAACCCGCGAGATCATGCTGCAATGTCCGTGTGCCATCCTTGTCGTGACTTGCAGCGTGGAAGAAAACGCGGAGATGGTTTTCCAGGCCATGGGGAACGGCGCCCTGGACGCGGTGGACACCCCGGCGCTGGGAGTGGGCGACCTTCACAAAGTCAGCGCACCGCTTCTTGCCAAGATCGACACCTTGAGCGGGATGCTTGAGGGGGTTCGGGAATGCCTTTGCAGACAAGCATCGTCCACCGCTTCCCCTCAGCAGGAAGCGCCTCCCTTGGTGGTCATCGGCGCATCCGCAGGAGGCCCCAGTGCGCTGGCGGAAATCCTGCAACAGCTTCCCAAAGACTTCCCCTCGCCCATCATCATCGTCCAGCATGTGGATGAGCAGTTTGCGCCGTCCCTGGTGGAATGGCTGAAGCAGCAGTGTTCCCTGCCGATGCGCGGGATCTGCGACGGGGACACCCCCCGGCCCGGAGAAGTGTTGATGGCGGTGAGCAGCAAACACCTGATTTTGGCAAATCCACGGCGCTTGAAATACACGAGCGAACCGAAGGAATCCTTCTACTGGCCTTCCGTGGATGTCTTTTTTGAAAGCGTCGCGCGGCATTGGCCGGGCGAAGTGGTGGGGATTCTGCTTACCGGCATGGGACGCGACGGAGCCAGGGGCCTCAAAACCTTGCGCAATGCAGGCTTTCACACCATCACCCAAAGCAAGGAAGGGTGTGCCGTGTATGGAATGCCCAAAGCGGCGGCGGAACTCGGAGCCGCGACTGAAATTTTATCTCTTGGCGGGATTGCCGCCGCCCTTCTCAAATGTTGCACTCACCCGAAATCTTCCAAAACCTCCTGAAGACCTGGCAAATGGATCACGAACTCCCAGACACCTACCATGCGTTGGTTCTCTTGATTGACGACCAGGCCTTTGTGGGCGACGCCGTCACGCGCGCCCTGAATGGACAGAGCGATATTGACCTTCATTTTTGTCCCAATCCCCATGAGGCCATCGCACTGGCCAACACGCTCAGGCCAACGGTCATCCTTCTCGATCTGGTGATGCCCCAGATCAGCGGGCTCACGCTGTTGAAGCTCTTCCGCGAGAACGCTGTCACCGCCGAGGCGCCCATCGTCGTGCTTTCCGCAGAGGAGGAAGCTCAGACGAAGAGCGACGCCTTCGCCCTTGGAGCCAATGATTATCTGGTGAAACTCCCGGATATGATCGAACTGCGCGCCCGCATCCGCTACCACACCCGGGCGCACGTAAACCGGCTCCAGCGCGAGGAAGCCTTCGTTGCCTTGCGCGAAAGCCAGCAGCAACTGGTGCGCACAAACACCGAACTGCGCCTGCTCAACGAAGGCCTGAAAAAGGCGCTCGACGAAGTCAAACAATTGCAGGGGCTGCTCCCCATCTGCTGTAGCTGCAAGAAAGTCCGCGATGATCAAAATTACTGGCACCTGCTCGACACCTACCTCACTGAGCACACCGATGTGACCTTTTCCCACGGCCTCTGCCCTGATTGTTATGCAAGCATGTTGAAAGACTGGACTGACCATGGAACAAATGACTGAGTATTGGAAGGATGGCCAGGAACGCTGCCCTGCACTGGTTCTCTTGGTGGACGACCAGGCGCTGGTCGCCGCCGCCATGCAACAGGCTGTGGCGGGCGAGCCGGACGTGGATTTCCACTACTGCGCCAACCCGCTGGAGGCCATCTCCATGGCCAACCGCGTGAAGCCGACGGTGATTCTGCTCGATCTGGTGATGCCCCAAGTTGACGGGTTGACACTGCTGCGCGACTTTCGCTCCAACCCGGAGACCGAGCACACGCCTATCGTCATCCTCTCCACCAAAGAGGAGGCGGAAACCAAGAGCACGCTCTTCGCAGCCGGAGCCAATGATTACATGGTGAAGCTGCCGGATCGCCTTGAGATCCTTGCGCGCATTCGCTACCACTCCATGGCAAGCTGGCACCGCATCCAGCGCGACGACGCGTTTGAAGCGTTGCGCCAAAGCCAGCAGGCATTGGTTGCGAGCAACACCGCGCTCGTCGGCGCCAACCAGCAGCTTGAAAGAGCCGCCCAAGCCAAGAGCAACTTCCTGGCCAGCATGAGCCACGAACTGCGCACGCCGATGAACGGGGTGATCGGCATGTCCGGTTTGCTCCTGGAAACCAGCTTGACGGATCAGCAGCGCGATTATGTAAACACCATTCGCGGTTGCTCGGAATCGCTTGTCGCCCTGGTGAACGACATCCTCGACTTCTCCAAAATGGAAGCCCGCAAGCTGACTTTGGAGTGCATTGATTTTGACCTGCGGGAGGTCATTGAAAGCGTCTTGAAGATCGTGGCGGGCAGCGCCAACTCCAAAGGGCTTTATCTTGCGGGCATCATTGCGCCACGGACGCCGACCCTCCTGCGGGGCGATCCCCTGCGTCTGCGCCAGGTCATCATGAACCTGGTGAGCAACGCCATCAAATTCACCCCGCAAGGTCATGTCGTGGTGCGCGCCAGTCTCCTGAGCGAAGACGCCACACGGGCCATGCTCTGCCTGGAAGTCCAGGACACCGGCGTCGGCATCCCCACGGAGGCGCAGCAGCACCTCTTCCAGCCTTTCAGCCAGGCGGATGAATCAACCTCCCGCAAATACGGGGGTTCCGGCCTGGGCCTGGCCATCTGCCGGGAGTTGGTGGAGTTGATGGGCGGGCACATCGGTTTGGAAAGCGCCCTGGACAAAGGCTCTGCCTTCCGCTGCACCGTTCCGCTGCTGAAACAGAATGTCGCGCAAGAACCGGCCTCCCTGGAAGAGTGCCGCGTGCTTGTGGTGGCAAAGACCCCCGCCCTGCGCCACCTCATTGAGCAGCAAATGCGCGCGTTCCATTTCCACACCGCCGGAGTGGAGGCGCCCGCACTTGCACTCCCCATGCTGCGCGACGCAGGCGCGGTTCGCTTTGACTGTGCCGTTCTCCATCTCCCCAAAGAAGAGGCGGCAGCCTTGGCTCAGGAAATCAAGGGCGACCCCGCCCTCGCTCAGATCCGGGTGATTCTGCTTGCGCCAGAAAACCCGGGCGAGGAACCGGCATCCCTCTTGGAAACAGGGATTGACGCGCAAATGACCATCCCGCTCAGGCAATGCGAAGCGATGGAATGCATCGCGACGCCGCTGAACAAAGCCCCTCGCCGCGCGCCACTGCCCAAGCAGGCTGCACCCGCGACTGCGTTGCCCCTGGGTTTGAAGGTTCTGCTCGTGGAAGACAACCAGGTGAACCTGCTCATCGCCTCGGCGCTCATGCGCAAGCTCGGCTACTCTGCGGCGGTGGCAGCCGATGGGGAAAACGCGCTCAAGGCCGTCCAGAAAACAGCATTCGACCTCATTCTGATGGATCGCGAGATGCCCGGATGGGACGGCTGCGAAACCACGCGGCGGATTCGGGAATATGAGGCCGCTCAATCCCGCAAACCGGCCTACATCATGGCCATGACGGCGCATGTGAGCGATTCCATCCGCGAGTTATGCCTGGGCGCGGGCATGGATGATTTTCTCAGCAAGCCGGTGCACGCCACGGCGATGAAAGAGGCGCTCGTGCGTTTTGCCAGCAAAAGGGCGCGCTGAACCTGTCATCCCATTTCCATTTGAGAAAGAGCATAGAGAACGTGTCTGCCACCCCTGCCGGGGTGAATCCGCTATTTTTTCTTCCGGGGGTGTCGCTGCGCTCAACCCCCGGCTATTGTCTGTAAACCCTCCGGGTTAGAGCGTTTCTCGGAAAGAATTTCCGAAACGCAGAGGGTGGATCGTGCGCTCCGCGCGCGATTCCGGGGGTAGGCGTTGCAAACAAAATCAGCTCGCTCCGCTCGATGTGCTTTGAAGAATCGCCCGCGGAGCGGCCGATCCACCGCGCCCCCCCTCCGCAGAGCGGCTGGGGATTCGGAAATTCTTTTTGAGAACTGCTCTAAATGCTCTTTTTCAACCAGACTTGGTATTATTACCGCCCGCTCGCCTTGAGGAGCGCGGCGATCCGGCTCATCTTCGCGGCGCGCGCTTTGTCTTTGCGCCATTGGGCCGGGGTGCGCGCCATGCGTTCACTCCAGTTGGAATCCGCCACGGCTCCGGGGACGTTGAAGCGGGTGGTGTCGCCAAAAACGTCCGTGAGCATGACAATGGCCATCCAGGCGTTGCTCTGGAAGAGGCCCGCGAGCAGGGCTTCATGAATGGCGTCCGTCATCGGTCTCGGGCTGTCCAGGCCAAACCCTGCGAACCCGCAAAGCTGCTCCAGTTCCCAGCGTTGATGCCCGTCGCCGGACTCCGCGGCGGCGCGCATCTGTTCCCAAAAAGCGGCGATGGGAAGATGATCGTGCGTGGCGTAGGTGGCGATGGAAAGCCGCTGGTAGTCGCTGCCGCGCACGAGGTGCCAGTTCGGGTGGCGCTCCCATTGCGGGATTTTGAATCCGGCGATGCCGAGCGAGGTGAGGCTGGGGCGAACGTAGTCGGGCACCACGCCGAGGTCTTCGCCGATCAAGCGGTGCTCGCCCACTTCCTCCAGCAGCGCCCGCAGGTATTCCTCGCCGTCGCGCCGGTTGGCTTCGCGGTTTTCGTGTGAGGAATCATCGCGCGGGGTGAAATGCGGCAGTTCGCCCCCGGTGCAGGCGCGCGCCGCGTCTTCCGAGAGCGGGAGAAACTCGGCGTTGCGCCCGGGCCGCCACGGGAAGCCATACATGCGGTAAAACCCGAGCACGTGGTCGATGCGGAAGAGGTGGAAGATCTCGCGCACCATGCGCACGCGCTGCCGCCACCAGGCGAAGTTGGTTTCCCGCAGCACGTCCCAGCGGTAGAGCGGGACGCCCCAGTTTTGGCCCCATTTTTCGGTGAAGGGATCGCTCTTGAAAACTTTCTCCGGCGGTGCGCCTCCCGACCAGCGCAGGTTGAAAATCTCCGGGCAACAAAAGACGTCGCTGCTGTAGTAGCTGACGCCGATGGGCACGTCCCCCATGAGCGCGACGCCTTTGCCGTTGCAGTAGGCCTTGAGCGCCCCCCATTGCGCGAAGGCGATCCACTGGACGTATTGGAAATAGCGCATCTTCCACTCCAGAGCGCGACGCACCGCGGCTTTCTGGAGGGTGAGCCACGCGAGTGCGCTTTCGAGCGTTTGTTGCGGCTCGGGCCAGGTGTCCCACATCTCCGAGCCGCCGTTTTCATCCATCAACGCCCGGAACAGCGCGTAGCCTTCGATCCAGGCCGCCTGCTCTTTCACCCACGCGCGAAACTGGCGGCAACGGGCCGTCTTGTTTTTCCAGTGGGTCTCCATGAACCCCTCAAACGCCTGCTCCAGCAACCGGCGCTTGAGCGGCTTCACCACGCGGTATTTTACCGGCCCGGTGCGCAGGGACTTGAGCGAGACCCCGGCGAGCGCGGCTTCATAGGCCTCCTCGGTCAGATCGGGGATCGCTTCGGGGGAGATTGCCAGCGTGCACGGGTCAATGGCCACGGAGGAGATGGCGTTGTAGGGAGAGTGGTCGTTGCCGGTTTCGTTGATGGGCAGCAGTTGCACAAGCCGGAAGCCGTTTTCGAGCGCCCAGTCTGCGAATTCGCGGAGCGACTCGGTGTCTCCGATCCCGAGATCGTTTTCCGAGCGAAGGGCAAAGAGGGGGGCGAGGATGCCGGCGAGAGGTTGATCAGGCGAAAGATGCATGGCGAAAACCTAAACATTGCCGTTCCCGAACCGTTCGGCAAGCCTGTAGGAAACGATTCTACTCACGGTTGGGATTATGACACCGTGGCTGAGAAAATTTCTGGGGATGAACTGGATCCTCTTTGGGGCGATGCTCGCGCTGGCTGTTTTTGGCGTTGTGGCCATCTATAGCTGCACGTACATGCGTGAGAGCCCGGCTTACTACACCATGTGGCGCAAGCAAGCGGCGTGGGTCGGCATCAGCACGGTGGTTTTCCTGGTGACCAGCATGGTCCACTACCGATGGATTCGCTGGGGGGCGCTGCCGATGTATGTCCTCTCGATGGTGTTTCTTGTCCTCACGCTGGTCATGGGGGTGATAAAGGATGGCGCGCGCTGCTGGCTGAAGCTTGGCCCCCTGCTCTTTCAGCCCGCCCAACTTGCCGTGGTCTCGGGCATCCTCATCATGGCGGTGTTTTTGACGCAGTTTCCCCGGCTTCACCCCGTGCGCAAGCTGCTCGCCTGCGGAGTTCTTTCGGGGGCTCCGGCGCTCCTTATTTTGATCCAACCCGATCTGGGGGAATGTCTTGTCTGGATTCCGGTGGCTTTCTCGATGCTCTTCCTGGCGCGGTTGCCGTTGCGCTACCTGATTGTCGTGGCACTGCTGGCCGCCACGGCCATGCCGCTCACCTACAATTTCAAGCTCAAGCCGTACCAGCAGTCGCGCATTGTCGCGTTCATCGACCCCGAAATCGACACCCAGGGTGCGGCGTGGGCAATCAACCAGTGCCTCATCGCCGTTGGTTCCGGGGGCTGGGGCGGCAAAGGGTTCCTGGCCAAAGACAGCCAGGTGGAGCTTGGCTACGTGCCCCGCACCACCGTGCCCAACGATTACATTTTCTCCGCCGTCGGCGAGCAATGGGGGTTTGTCGGCGGCACGGCGCTTGTTTGCGGCTTCGCCCTGCTCCTGGCCGCCTGTTTTTATGTGGCGGCGCGAGCGGCCGACCTCCTGGGGCTGCTGCTCTGCGTGGGGGTCATCGCGCTGCTCTTTGCCCACACGTTCCAGAACATCGGCATGAACATCGCTCTAATGCCCGTCACCGGCGTTCCCCTCCCGCTCATCAGCTACAGCGGGTCGTTCGTGTTTGTGATTTTCTTCGGGCTGGGGCTGGTCAACAGCGTCTGGGTGCACCGTAAAGGGTAAAAACCACTCTGTGACCTCAGTGAAAACCTGATTTGTTCTTGGCAACCCCAAGCCCCCTTGGCTAGGGTCATGCCCTGCCAATGAAGAACCGCTTCCTGCTTCTCGCCCTACTGCTCCTGAGCGCTGCCTGCGCACGGGCGCAATTTGGAAGCTTTGGGGATATCCCCATCGAAATCACCGCGGATGGCGAAACGCGCTTTGTTGGCGGCGTGGCGGTGGCGGAAAACAACGTCATCATCCATTACGGCAGCACCTCCATTTACGCGGATTACGTACAATACAACCCCGAGACCCGGGATGTGCTCGCCATCGGCAACGTGCGGCTCTACCGGGACGGGAGATTGGTGGAGGGGGATCGCGCCCTTTACAACCTTGAAACGAAATTGCTGCGCTCCTCGAATTTCCGCTCCAGCATGACTCCCTTTTTCACCAAGGGAGAGACCGTCAACTCCTTGACCGATGGAACCGGCTACGAGGCGAAAAACGCGATTGCGACCACCAGCGATTCCAGCAAGCCGGACTACCATTTCCAGGCCCGCAACATTCGCATTCACCCCAACGACTACATCACCCTCACCAACGTCTCGATGTATGTGGGGGAAACGCCTGTCTTTTGGTTCCCGTATATCTACCAGTCGCTCAAAGAGGAATCCGGCTTCAACTTTACCCCCGGCTACAACAGCGATTGGGGAGCCTACGTGCTCAACCGTTATGGCGTTCCCCTGACCGATAACATCCACGGCATGCTGGATCTGGATCTGCGCTCCAAGCGCGGCGTTGCCGTCGGGTTCGATACCAAGAGTACGTTTGGCCCCGAAAATAAAAGCTGGGCTCACTTCCGGAGCTATTACGCCGAAGACACCAGCAGCAACACCAACAACACCGCCCAGGTCATTGCTCCCGTCACCTCCAGCCGTTACCGCCTTTCCTTCCAAAGCCGGACGTACCTTACAGAGGAGATTTACGCGAATGCCGACCTCAACAAGCTGAGTGATTACCGGTTTCTGCGCGATTTTTATCCCTCAGAATACCGCAATAATCCGCAGCCTGACAACGTGGTCTCGCTGACCAAATGGAACGAAGGCTACACCGCCACGGGGATTGTGCGCTTCCAAGGCAACGGCTTTCTGGATACCACCGAGCGGCTGCCCGAAGCCGCTTTGGACGTCACCCGGCAGCCCCTTTTTAACGCGCCGCTCTGCGCGGACTCCCCCGTCTTCTACGAAAGCGAAACCAGCGCAGGGCGCCTTGCTCGCACCTTCGGCACGCTCTCAAACACGGATGCGCTGCACCCTGTCGCCACCAGTGCCCTGCTTGAAAACTACGATGCCTTCCGCTTCGACACCTTTCACCAGCTTTCTCTGCCGCAAACCTATGACGGCTGGCTTTCGGTGATTCCGCGCGTCGGCTTGAGGGGCACCTACTATTCGGCTGGTGCAGAGAGCGCTTTTAATATCCTGCAAACCAACGGGCTGGATCTGAATCAAAACGTGGAGACGCTCCTCCAGCACAAGTCCAGCGGCGCAGTCTTCCGTCCCGTGTTGAATGCAGGCATCGAGTCCTCCTTCAAATTCTCGCGCGAATGGGAGGAAATGCAGTCCCGCTCCCTTGGCCTCGACGGACTGCGCCATGTGGGGCAACCCTATACCGATCTCTCCTTCGTGAGAACTGGAGACAATCCCAACAGCATCCTGCAATTCGATCGACTCACGCCCACCACAGAGCTTCCCCCCATCAGCTTCCCGCAGTTCACCACCTTGGATGCGATTCCTAACTGGACCATCTGGCGTTTGGGCGTTCGCAACACCCTGCAGACCCGGCGCGACGACACGACCTACAACCTGGTGACGATGAACACGTTTTTGAACGCGAATCTGGAAGCCCCCAGCTACCCAGGCCTCCCCTCTGAGGGAGCGTTTTCCAATCTCTGCAACCAACTCATCTATGCGCCGCTCTCCTGGGTCTCTTTACGCATGGATAGCCAGATCCCGCTGACGAGCAGCGGCTTCACCCAGCTCAATACCGATCTCCATTTTCTGGCCAACGAGGACCTCAGCTTCACCGTCGGCCATCGTTATCTTGAGAACAATGTTTTCTTCGCCAATAGCAACAACCTGGTGTTTGGCGCCTATTATCGGGTCAACGACAACTGGGCCGTCAGTTTCAGCGATCAATACGAATTTTCTGACAGCACCCTTCAATCACAGAACTATGCACTCCACCGCGATCTCTCGAGCTGGATTGCATCGCTGGGCTTCACCATGAAGGAAAATTACAACAGCCTCACCGGCAAGAATGTAGCCGATGTCGGCGTTGTGCTGACCTTCACCCTGAAAGACCTCCCCAACCTGCGCCTGCCGCTCTCGGCTCATCCCTAGACGCAACCCATAACCATCAACCCAACCAATCAACCCAAACCAATACATCACATGGATCTCTGCATCATCGGTTCCGGATATGTCGGCCTCGTCAGTGGCGCTTGTTTCGCTGAAGTGGGCCACAACGTTATTTGCGTCGACAACGACCAGCGTAAAGTGGACGCGCTTCACGCCGGGAAAATACCGATTTATGAACCCGGTCTCGAAGAGCTTGTCCACCGCAACGTCGCGGCCAAGCGCCTTCACTTCACCAACAGCATTCAGGAAGGGGTGGATGGCTCCCAAATCGTCTTCATCGCCGTCCCCACGCCTCCCCAGCCCGATGGCAGTGTGGATCTGAGTTTCATTGAGCGCGTTGCCCGCGAGATTGCAGGCGTGCTCAAGCCGGGTGAATACCGCGTGGTGGTGGATAAGAGCACTGTCCCGGTGAAGACCGGCGAGAAAGTCACCGACACCATCAAGCGCTACAACAACGGGGCCGACTTTGACGTTGTCAGCAACCCGGAGTTCCTTCGCGAAGGCTGCGCGGTGCCCGATCTCATGAAGCCCGACCGCATCGTCATCGGCGGCAACAGCGACCGCGCCCTGGCGCTCATGAAGAAGGTGTATGAGCCCTTCAACGCCCCCATCCTCGTGACCGACATCAACTCTGCCGAGTTGATCAAGCACGCGGCGAATTCTTTCCTCGCGCTCAAGATTTCCTACATCAACGCCGTCTCCGCCATCTGCGAAGCCAGCGGCGCGGACGTGGAGAAAGTCGCCGACGGCATTGGCATGGACAAGCGCATCGGGCGCAACTTCCTGAACGCCGGGCTCGGCTATGGCGGTTCCTGCTTCCCGAAAGACATCGCCGCCTTCATCGCCATCAGCGACGACCTCGGCGTCCCCTTCACCCTGCTCAAGGAAGTCCAGCGCATTAACAAGGATCAGAAGGATCGCTTCATCAAGGGCATCCGCGACGCCCTCTGGGTGCTGCGCGACAAGAAGATCGCCGTCTGGGGCCTCACCTTCAAGCCTGACACCGATGACGTGCGCAACTCCGTGCCAATCGACATGGTCAACGAACTGGTCGCCGAAGGCGCCATCGTCACCGCGTGCGACCCGAAGGGCGCGGAGAAAGCCGCGGAATACAACCTTTGCCCCGGCGTGAAGCTCGTGAACTCCCCGCTTGAAGCCGTCGAGGGGGCCGAAGTGCTCATCCTCGCAACAGAGTGGAAGGAATTCGCCTCCGTGGATCTCAGCGAAGTCAAGAAGCGCATGCACACCCCGCTCGTTTTCGACGGTCGCAACTTCTTCGACCCGAAAACCATGTCGGAACTCGGCTTCACCTACCGCGCCGTGGGTCGGCCCGTGCTCGCGCCGAAGGCGTAAAACGGTTCGCAAACATTCCAAGCCGCACGGTTCGCCGTGCGGCTTTTTTTGTAGCGCTACGGCTTGGGGATGAATTTCTTGCTGGCGGCGTCAAAGGCAAGGTTCGCGCGGTTGGCATCATGCCAAGCCAGCAGCGCAGGGTCGTTGCCGGTAGCGGGAGTAAACTTCCGCAGGATTTCGCTTGCGCGTTTGCGCTCGTAGTTGTTCTTGCTGTCGCTCTTGAGGAGCTTTACGGCAGCGTCCAGCGCCTCGATGTTCCCGTATTCCGCGGCAATCGGGCTCATTTCCAGAATGTCAGACTCCGAATGAAACTTCGCCCGCTTCCAAGATTCGGCGACCGCATCGGTCAGGTCGATCCCGGGCAGGTCTTTGATTGCATTAAAGACATCCCTTCGGTTTCCATCCCGACGGACGAAATATTTCGTCAGATCGGAATAAGTGGAAGGGTCTTGAAGTGTCGCCACCGCCTTGATCCAACCCAGGGGCAGAGAGCTTTTCTCATCTGCAAGCGCGGAGAGGAGTATTTCCTTTGCATCCGCCGCCCAGCCATATTTGAGGACGAGAGAAACCAAGCTGTGCTCTGCGGGAAGCGCCGCCAGAATGATCTCCTTGTCTTCGGGGCGTGCCAGTTTCTTGACCGCTTCCCAGACATAGAAAGAAGCTCCATACTTCTGCTTGTTCGCCGCGTCGATGAGCACATCCATGTTTTCTGCGCCGACTTTGGCAAGCATGTCCACCTGGGGATCGCGATCACTGCGTGAGTTCTGTTTTTTCGAGGCAACCATCACCGCAAACACGTACTCCTTCACCTGTTGCTTTGTGGCGTTCTCCGGGAGTTGGATTTTGGCAAGCGCCGCCTTATCCGGCCCTTCGCTGGCATCGCTGCTGCGGGCCTTGTGGCTCTTGTTCCATGCGTTTCCGTTCATGACGAATTTCTCGTCCGTGAGCTGCCGGGTGAATTCCGCCACGGGAACGCGGGCGAGCCGCACCAGAACGGCGTCTGCGAGCCATTGTTCATTGATTTCCGGCAAAAGACGCGAGCGGTTTTGATCCGGCCCGAACACAAGGCGCAATGGCTCGTTTTTTAATCTGCTGCTGGCAAAATTAACCGCAAAGTTGCCATTGCTGTTTGGCTGAATCGCCTCACGGCGCTTCCTGTTGACCAGGAGATAAACGACGCTCTTTTGGTTTGAGAACGAAGATTCGGCGAGGCTGTTTCGATCAAAGAGCAAATTGATTTTGCGCTGTTGGAGCACGATGTCCACGCCGTTGGGTTGATTCAACACATCGGTCACAACAACATGCTCCGAGCCCCGGTCGTAGCGCGATCCTTTTTTGAGCGGCAGTTCTCCCGCGATGACATACCGCGAAACAAGAAGCTCGATGTCCGCCGACATCTCCAACTCCTGGGCCTCGTTTTTTTTGTAGGCTGCCGCATCCATCGCGAAGAGCTGTGCGTAAAGGGAAGAGGACTGGCTGTCGGCATTGACAACGGAAACTCCACCGAGCGCGGCTTCAAGCGCGTCAATATCAGGATTGCCATTGAAAGTGCCTGCGTTCGAGGCTTTCACCGCCAGAGGTTGGCCGTTCGGGAGTTTGAGTTTGGATTGGACGCGCTTGACTTCGGCAACATCACCGCTCGGGATTCCTAAAATTCGGATATTCGCCTGCACCCTTTTTTCGGGCGCCTCTTTGCCTCGTATCGACATGGCATCAGACACGGAGGGCGAGGAGGCGAACTCGATTTTCACGGCGGCGGTGTCAAAGTTTGCTCGGGTATTATCGACAGGGGCCGGTTTGAGGAAATTCACCGGCCAGTAATTCTGGACAACCAAAACGACCGCAACCCCAACCACTGCGGCGGCAATGGAACGCGCGGTGCGCCGGGTCAAGTATTGATGCGCCACGATTGCGCCTCCCGCAAGAATGGTCAGCAGAGACCCGGCCACTCCCCGCGATTTTGCCAGCGAGAGGCTGTCCCCTCCTGCGTTTATCAAGGTCTCCGGGTGCAGAAAAATCTTTGCGAATTGCAACGCCATCATCACGAGAACCCATGCGATCAGAACCCCTGCCCCGGCGATGGCAAAGCGACCAAAGTTGCGCGTCATCACGGCGATGAGGGCAATGCTAATAATCAGCACCAACTGGCCCATCACGATTTCAGGAACCGCCAGGGCGATGTCGTGCGCGGTAACGCGGTTCGCCGCGAGGACAATCACTTCCGTGAGCAGGGGCAGAAGGACGAGGAGCAACAGGGCAAAGAGCGCTTTGCTCTTGAGGAGAAGCGACGGGGAAATGGGGCGCGTGAACCAAAACGCCGTGGTTCCGACGAGCGGTTCTTCATGAACTACGTGCGGGATGATCACAATGAGTAGCAACGTCTGGAAGAACGGCACCAGCACTGCGATCATTTGAAACGCCGCCTGCATGGCGCGGTCGGAGGGATTCGCACCGGAACCGGTGAGGGCAAACTGCGCGACAATCAGCAAAAACCACATGGCAAGCAGCACACGCGAGCGGCGAATGTCTTTTTTCAAAAGATGAGTGATCATGAAGGTCTGTGGGTAAGCGTTTGAGGGAAGGTGTGAGGGTTAACCCGTGATGCGGAAGGTGCGGGCGAGCGCAACGAAGATGTCGCGCAGGGACAGGGGGGTCACGGTGATCTGGGATGCGCCCGGGAAGAGGCTCAGAATCTGCGCCTCGCTGGCCCCCTGCTGGTAATTATTTTCCACCAAGCGCAGGGTGTGGCCTGCAATTTCCGGGATGAGCCAGGAAGGAGGCGGCGCAGCGGGCAGGCGCGTGGATTCCGCGACAACACACTCGATGCGACGGAAGCGCGTTTGCAAGTCGCTTGCGGATTCCGCGAGCTTGAGACTGCCGCTGTTGATGATGCCCACCCAATCGGCCAACCGCTCCACTTCGTCGATATCGTGCGAGGAGATGAATACCGTCCAGTTCCCCTCGCCGGAAAGCTCCAGCATGCCGCGGATAAATTCGTCGCGCACGAGCGGGTCCAGCCCGGTGAACGGCTCGTCGAGCACCAGCAAACGCGGACGGTAGGCCAGGGAAGTGAGCAGCGAAGCCTTGACCTTCATGCCGCGCGAGAGGCTCTTGAGTTTGCGATCCAGCGGGAGATCAAATTGCGCGAGCAGCCGTTTGCAAAAGGCGTCGTCCCAGGTCGGGTACATCGGGCGGCAATAGGCGATGAATTGCGCCACGGTCATCCACTCGGGAAGGCGCTGGTTTTCGGAAACGTAACCGATTTGCGCCAACTCGCGGGGGCTGATGCGGGTGGAATCCACGCCCAATATCCCGGCCTTTCCCGAGGTGGGCCGGAGAATGTTCATCAACATTTTGATCGTGGTGGTTTTGCCCGCGCCATTCGACCCGAGGAAGGCGTAAATACTCCCTTCCGGGACGGCCAGCGTGAGGTTATCGACCGCTGCGGTTTTGCCGAACCGGCATGTCAGACCCTGGGTTTCAATGACGTTATTCATGATGGATGGCTTACGATAAACGATTCCAATGTTGCTTGATGGCTTGGACGACGTCGTCGAACTCAAGCTGTAGATTCTTTGCTTCGACAACAAGGCGCTCCACCTCGTTCCCCAGCAGTTCACTGCGCTGTTGGCGGGTGGAAGGGCGGGCGTTTGCCACGATGGTGCCAATGCCTGGATTGACCGCCAGCAGCCCTTCATTCACCAACGCAGCGACGACCTTGTGAGCGGTGTTGGGGTTGATGCGCAACTCCTGGCTGAGAATGCGCACGGAGGGAAATTTGTCCCCTGACTGGAGGCCGCCGGTGATGATGGCCTTCTTTACGGCATAAACCACCTGTTCAGAAACCGGAGCGCCCGCCTTGAATTGCACTTGGAAAGGCAACATGTGTGTCCTATTTAGCATGGTACACCAAACGGGCAAGAAAAATTTGGGGAAAAATCCTTCTTACACCACCAGCATGCAGTCTCCGTAGCTGTAAAACCGGTAGCCTTCGCGGATCGCCTCTGCATAGGCCTCCAGCACAAACTCGCGGCCCGCGAACGCGGAGACCAGCATGAGGAGCGTGGATTTCGGCAGGTGGAAATTCGTCAGCAACGCGCCGACGCAGCGGAACGCGTAGCCGGGGTGGATGAAAATATCCGTGCTCCCCTCGCCCGCCGTCACGCTCCCTTCGTCCCGCGCGCGCGACTCGAGCACACGCAGACTCGTCGTCCCCACTGCCACCACCCGCCGCGCCGCAGCCACTGCTGAAGCCGTTTCCGGCGGGATGGAGTAGCGCTCGCGGTGCATCACGTGGTCGGTGATCCGCTCCGCCTGCACCGGCTTGAACGTCCCCGCGCCGACGTGCAGCGTGACAAACGCGTGCGGCGTTTGCGCGAGAATCTCCGGCGTGAAATGCAGCCCGGCCGTCGGCGCGGCCACGGCTCCCGGCGCGTTGGCATAAACCGTCTGGTAGCGTTCCTCGTCCCCCGGCTCGCAGGCGCGCTCGAAATACGGCGGCAAGGGAATGTGCCCCACTGCGTTGAGATCCACGGGCGCGCCAAATTGCACAATGCGCTCCCCGGTTTCCAGCACCTCGACGACCATGCCTTCCACCCCACCGACCGACACTGTGCGCCCGAGGCGCATCCGGCGGCCCGGCTTCACCATGCACTTCCAAGTATTCTCCCCTGCGGCTTCGAGAAAGAGCAGCTCGATTTTTCCGTCGTCGGAAAACACGCGCGCGGGAATCACCTGTGTATTATTGAGTACTACCAAATCCCCCCCGCGCAAAAACGCCGGGAAATCGCGAAAATGCCGGTGTTCGATCCGCCGTTCTGCCCGGTGGAGCACCAGCATCCGCGAATCCTCGCGGCGCGCCAGCGGATAGCGGGCAATCTGCCCTTCCGGCAGCGTGAAATCGTAGTCACTGGTGAGCAGGCTCATGGGCGCTAGAGTCCCACCGGATGCCGCACGACGCAGCCGTTGACCGGGCGATCCAAGGTCGTCCACTGCGGCCCCTTGGCTCCGTTGCCATAGCCGGTGTCAAAACGCAGGCCCGCCACCACCAGGAAGACGTGCCCCTTGCGGGCATAAACGCTGATCCAATCCCCCTTGCCCCCTTCCCCATACTTGCGGAAGCTGGTGGAGGGAATGGGTGCCGGGAGCAACCCCGCCTCGCGGAGCACAAAGGAGGTTGCGCCGGAACAATCGTAGGCCGAATCATGCACCTGCGCATGCCCGCCGCCGCGCCGATAAGGCAACCCGGCGATCTGATTGGCGGCCTCAATCGCCGCCTTCACCCTGGAGGGAGCCGATTCCGGGGCTGTTGCGTGCCCTCGTTGCACCACCGCCGTCTTGCCCGGCACATAGGTGTAGCGGTAGGGAGCCGGCCCGCAGCAGGCCGACAAAAGCGTCATCGCGGCCAAAGCCGGGAGCCAAAAAGAAAATCGAGGAAAAAGCATCCGCACATCTTACGGGAAACGAACGGGCGGCAACAAGTAGTTGTGCAAATTTTTAACTCGTTCCCAAGTTCAACTTTCAACTCGTTCCCAATCTCCTGATTGGGAACGCAAGTGTTTTGGAAACTCTGTTTCCTCGAGCGCACATTGGCATCGGTACTTTTTCAAACTCAGAGCGCATGACCGCTCCTCGGTTTTCGAAACGGAGTTTCGCGGACAAGTGTGTTCCCAATCGCGAGATTGGGAACAAGGAAACGAGGAAAGTTCTGCTTGGGATCTGCAAGCCCTTACAGCAATCCGGGAGGCAGGCCCATGCCGCCGGTCAGCTTGCCCATTTCCTGCTGGGAAACTTCTTTGCCTTTGGCGATGGCGTTCTTGACGCCGGTCAGCACGAGGTCTTCCAAAAATTCCACGTCCTCGGGATCCACGACTTCCTTGGCGATCTTGATGGAGACCACGTCTCCGGCGCAGGTGGCTACGACGGTCACTTTGCCGCCGCCCGCCGTGGCTTCCACGGTTTTGGCGGCGAGTTCTTCCTGGGCGCGCGCAAGCTGGGCCTGCATCTGCTGCGCCTGTTTCATCATTTTTTGAATGTTCATAGAGATTGCTTATCAGGAACTCAGGAAATCAGGAAAAGAACAAGAGGGATTTTCCGCTGTTCGGCCTGCTTTTTCTGAATTCTTGCGTCTTTTGCGCCTTTTTGCGGCTAAATCCGAACGCTCTACCCAACTTGGAGTTCGGCTTTGAAAAGATCCAGCGCATGCCGGATGAGCGGGTCGTTTTTGAACGACTCCATCGGGTCTGCGGAAATTTCGGGGGCTTTTTCGGGCAAATCGACCGGCGTGACGACCAGGCCGGGGCGCAGTTCGAGCTTCACGGTGATCGGCTGCCCGACGAGCCGGGTAAGGGTTTCCTCAAGGAAGGTGCGCGGGGCGGGTTTGCCGAGGGATTCCATGGAAAAAGCCGCCGCTTCGGGGAATCCGAGGGTGCAGACGCCGTTGGCGATGCCGAGCAGTGCACCGGCTTCCACCCAGGAACGCAAGAGCGGTTTTTTGTCGCGGACATCCAAAAGCAGGCGCACCCAAAGCTCAGGGTCGAGCGCGGGTTCCGTGGGCGGTTCCTCAACCACCTCAGGAATTGCAGGGGCTTCGGCTTCGAGAGCGCGTTCTTCTTTCACTACGGGCACGGGGAGCGGCGGCTCCTGAACTGTGGGGAGCAGTTCTTCGCTGAAGAGAGAAAGGGTTCCCGTATCGGGGAGCGTGGCAGGTGCTTCGGGCCGGTCATCCCACGGGGCGAGCGGCGGTTCGCTCGCTTCCTCCACACGGGGAGCCGGCGCGGGAACGGGTGCGCTCACGGGCGGCACAGGCGCGACAGGCTCCGGTTTTGGGGTTGGTGCGGGTGCGCCCGTTTCCTTGCGGAAGGCATCGACGAGCGAACGGCGCGGGGCCGACTGCGGTTCGGGAGTGGGCTCGGGTTTTGGCGCAGGCCGGGGAGCCGATTGTGGGCGCGGCGGTGGCAGAGACGGTTTGGCAGGGGGGAGTTCACCGCCGATCTTGAGCACCGTGAGGGCGTCGAGCACCTCGGTCAAGGTCGCCTGCCCGAGGGTCTGGATGGCCTTGATGACGGCGATCTCGAAATGGAGCTTTTTGTTGGGAGCCCATTTCATGCGGCCTTCGGCGGCTGCGAACTGTTCGATCAAATCGAGCAGGCGATCCATTTCAATCCGATCCGCCTGCGCTTGAAAGGTGGCCAAAACATCGGCGCCGACTTCGCTCTTGATTCCTTCCGGGTCGGCCTTTGCCACCAGCAGGTTGCGCAGATGGCCGATCAAGTCCGACATCAAACGGCTCAGGTCGCGCCCGGCTTCCGCTTGGTTTTGGACGATGCCCAGCGCCGCCGGGGAGTCGCCGTAGAGGATGGATTCGCAAAGATCGGAGACCGTTTGCGCGGCGGTGAAGCCGAACACGGAGAGGACGTCGGTTTCCGTGATCACCTCGCCGCAGAAGGCCACGAGCTGGTCGAGCATCGACTCCGCATCGCGCAGTCCGCCCTCGGCCCCTTTGGCAATGGCGCGCGCGGCTTCCGGGGAGAGGGTGATCCGCTCATGGGCGGCGATGTATTGCAGGTGGTTGGCGATCAACTCCGCCGGGATGCGCCGCAGGTCGAAGCGTTGGCAGCGGGAAAGGATGGTGGGGAGCACCTTCTGCACATCCGTGGTAGCGAAGACGAATTTGACGTGCTCGGGCGGTTCTTCGAGGGTCTTGAGCAGCGCGTTGAAGGCCGCCGTGGTGAGCATGTGCACCTCGTCGATGATGTAGACCTTGTATTTGCCGCGCGTGGGGGCGAACCGGACGTTTTCGCGCAGTTCGCGCACCTGCTCGACGCCGTTGTTGCTCGCGCCGTCGATTTCCAGCACGTCGAGCGAGTTGCCCGCGGCGATTTCCCGGCACGGATCGCACTCGCCGCACGGGGTGACGGTGGGGCCGTGAACGCAGTTGAGCGCCTTGGCCAGGATGCGCGCCGTGGAGGTCTTGCCGGTGCCGCGCGGGCCCACGAAGAGGTAGGCATGGGCAAGGCGGTTGGCCTCAATGGCGTTCTTGAGGGTTTGGGTAATGTGCTCCTGCCCCACGACTTGGTCGAAGGTCTGCGGACGGTACTTGCGGGCAAAAACCTGGTAGCTGCTCACGGCGTTGGGCGGGTTGGGTGTGGGACGGAAGGTTCGGCGCCCGGAGGCGCGTGGTGGAGAGGAAATCTATGCTGGGAATCCCGGAAGAGAAACACTTTTTCGCGGGGGATTTTTCTCTTGTTGGGATGTCGATTTTGATAGCATCTATTCCGAATGGCAACCGTGAACCGCTGGTTTTATATTCTTATCGTTTTGGCCCTGCTCTCTGTGACGTGTCGCGCCAACACGAATGTGCGGAACTGGAAACTTCAAACGGGCGAGAGTTTTTCTGCCGAGTTGATGAGTTATGAGGAGTCCACAGGGGTTGTGCACTTGCGGATCGACGAAAGTGTTGATCGCGAATTTCAGAGTAAATCTTTTTCGCTTCCCGACCAGGCATGGCTGAAGGAGTGGAAGCATATTGCCGATGAGATGGAAGCGTTGCGTAAAAAACTCGGCGGTACGGTGTCGTTCCACCAGTCAACTGGTCCTCTTGGTACTGGATTTTACGTTTATCGCCCCTCCAAAACGAAGCCGGATCAAAAGCTTCCTTTGTTCATCTTGTTCGAGCCCGGCGGGAATGCCCGCCGGTTCTTAATGCGCTTTATCGAAGCGGCTGAATCTACAAGGTGTTCCATTGTGTGCTGCGACACCTTCCGCAATACGAAGGATAATCCGGACATCGAAGCGGAGATGCTGGAGCGCTTTCGTTTATTGCTTCCCTTGATTGAGAAAACGGTGACTCACGATCCTCAGCAGGTCTTTTTGGGTGGTGCTTCGGGTGGTGCTTGGCGAGCCTACCATTATGTGACTCAAGTGTCGCGTCCCTGGGCCGGAATCTTCGCCAATGGCGGCTGGCTCGGTGGTTGGAAATATTACAATCTGCCATATCCCCCAAAGCTTCGCGTCGCAATGGTAAATGGCGATCGTGATATCGGTGCCAACCATTGGGTCGATACTGATAGTGATCTCCTTACAAAATGTGGTGATACTGTGACGGTGATGTCGTTCGAAGGAGCGCACCAAATCCCTCCGGCATCAGTTCAGATCAAGGCATTTAATTGGTTGCTTGGTCGCCCGGAGGTAAATCCCGATGGATGGAAGAAATGGCAAAGCTATCTTGTTGGCTTTTTATCGCTTGTTGCTTGTGCCGTGGTATGGGCGTGCACTCTCCGGTTCCGCGCTAAATATTCAAAACAGCGATAACTAAAACAGCGCCAACTGCGGCCTGTCTCCTTCAGGCGGGGGCGACTTCTTTTTGACCCGTGGGAGCTTGCTCGGGGTCTCGGCGATCTTTGGTTTGCCGTCGGCGTTGAGTTCGGCCTCTTCCAGGTTGATCAGGATTTCCTTGGCGCGCTCCAGCACTGCTGCGGGCAAGCCCGCAAGCCGCGCGACCTGGATGCCGTAGCTCTTGTCCGCGCCGCCCCGAAGGATTTTCCTCAGGAAGATGATCTGGTCGTTCCATTCGCGCACGGCGACGTTGTAGTTTTTCACGCCGGGCCGTGTGACTTCCAGGTCGGTCAACTCGTGGTAGTGCGTGGCGAAGAGCGTGCGTGCGCCGACGGCGTCGTGGAGGTATTCGGCCACGCTCCAGGCGATGGAGAGGCCGTCAAAGGTGGAGGTGCCTCGCCCGATCTCGTCCAGGATGACGAGGCTGCGCTCGGTGGCGTTGTTGAGGATGTTCGCCGTCTCGTTCATCTCGACCATGAAGGTCGATTGCCCGCGCGAGAGGTCGTCGCTGGCCCCGACGCGCGTGAAGATGCGATCCGCCAAGCCGATCTCCGCGCTCGCCGCCGGGACGAAGCTCCCAATCTGAGCCATGAGGACAATGAGGGCAACCTGCCGGATGTAGGTGGATTTACCGGCCATGTTGGGCCCGGTGATGATATGGAGCCGGTTTGCGTCGCCGTCGAGTTCCACGTCGTTGGGGACGAATTTCTCCTCCGCGAGGCTTTGGTCGAGCACCGGGTGGCGGCCGTCGGCGATGGCGAGGCGCAGGCCGTCGGTGAGCACCGGGCGGCAGTAGCCAAAGAGCCGCGCGGTCTCGGCCAGCGAGGCGATGGCGTCGAGCGCGGCGATGGCCGCCGCTGTTTGCTGGAGCGGGATGAGGTCGTCCAGAACCCGCTCACGCAGGACGACGAAAAGCTCGTATTCCACGCTTTTGGAACGCTCGTCGGCGCCGAGGATTTTTCCCTCCATCTCCTTGAGTTCCGGGGTGATGAAGCGTTCGCCGTTGACGGTCGTTTGCTTGCGGTGGTAGCGCTCCGGCACGCTGCCGAGATTGGCCTTGGTGATCTCAATGAAGTAGCCGAAGACGGAGGTGAAGCGGACTTTGAGCGACTTGATGCCGGTCGCCTCGATCTCCTGCTGCTGGAGCGCGGCGATCCAGTCCTTGCCTTCGCGGCAGGCGGCGCGGAGTTCGTCGAGCTGCGGGTTGAAGCCGTCGCGGAAGATGCCGCCTTCTTTAATGGCGAGCGGCGGCTCGTCCACGAGCGCGCGCGCCAGTTCCGCGGTCAAATCGGGGAACTCGATGATCTCCGCGTGGATTTGCTCCGCCAGCGAGCGGGCGGCGCAGTCGGACGCCCCAAAGCTTTTGGCCGCCAGCAGCGCGCCGAGGTGGGTGCGGAGTTCGGGGAGTTGATCCAGCGAGGTCTTGAGCGCGAGCAAATCCCGCGCGTTGCCGCCCGCCGCGCTCAAGCGCCCGACGGTGCGCTCGATGTCGCGGATGCCCTTGAGCGCCTCGCGCAGTTTGCTGAGCAGGTAGGAGTCCTGGAGCAGATCGGCGATCGTCTGCTGGCGGGCCACGAGCGGGGCCAGTTCGCGCAGGGGATGGAGAATCCAGTGCCGCAGCAGCCGTCCGCCCATCGGCGTCATTGTCCGGTCGAGCGCGTTTAAGAGGCTCATGTTGCGCGAGCCGCGCGAGGCCACCAGTTCCAGGTTGGCCTGCGTGACGGCGTCCACGGTCAGGTAGGCGCTGTTGCGGTAGACCGAGAGCGTGAGGAGGTTGCCCGCCTGCCGCCGCATCTGGTGCTTGAGGTAGTGGAGGATCGCGCCCGCCGCGCCCGTGGCGGCGGTCATGCCGGAGCAGCCGAAGCCGTCGAGCGATTGCACTTTGAAATGGTCGCGCAGGGTGAACCCGGCGTGGTCGGGCAGGAAAATGTAGCCGTCGCAAGGCACCGCGAACGGGATGGGAGGGAGCGCGGCCTGCTGGTCGTCGGCGATGAGCGTCTCGGCGGGGGCGACGCGGGCCAGTTCGTCCTCCAGCGCGGCGGCATCCGGCAATTCCGTGAGGCGAAACTCGCCGGTGCTGGTGTCGGCGAAGGCGAACCCGAAGACCCCCTTGTGTTCAAAAACCGCCGCGAGATAGTTGTTGCGCTTGGCGTCGAGGAGATTCAAGTCCGCGATGGTGCCGGGGCTGATGACCTGCGTGATCTCCCGTTTGACGATTTTCCCCGGCTGCGCCTCGCCCACCTGGTCGCAAATGGCCACGCGCCGTCCGGCGGCGACAAGCTTGGCGATGTAGCCGTCCGCCGCCTGGGCCGGGACGCCGCACATGGGGGTTTGGCCGCGTTTGGTGAGGGCGACATTGAGCAGGGCGGAGGCTTCCTTGGCGTCCTCGAAGAACATCTCAAAAAAATCCCCCAGCCGGTACATGAGCAGGGTATCCGCAGGCAGACTTCGCCGGATGCTCTGGTACTGCTGCATCATGGGCGTGAGGGTTTCGGAGGACATAGGCGCTAGGGGAGAGACACTTTGCACAAGCCGGGCCGCGTTGCCAAAGACAAAAGACGATCAGGAACTCAGGAAATCAGGAAAAGAAGGGCGGAGCCCAAGCAAGTTACCTTTCTGAAGAACTCTATCCCATCCCAGCAAAAAACAATTGCTCCGAAGATGTCTCTTCTGTCTTTTCCTGATTTCCTGAGTTCCTGATAGATTTCAGATACGTTTGACTCGTGTTTTTTTATTTCCTCCTTGCATCGACGGCCTGTTCTGTGATTTGCTTGGCGGTTCAGGGCGGATAAAAATCACCCAGCTGAGTGGTTGGGAGGTTGGCGGCACAGCATAATGTTGTGCCACCACAAGAGAAACAATTGACAGGGGTGGCACCCGCCACTACCTTGCTCGCCCTTTTGACAGTTAGACAGTAGTAATATGAAGACATTTTCAGCTAAAGCCAACGAGGTGAAGCGCAACTGGTGGATCATCGACGCCAAGGACCAAGTCCTGGGCCGTGTAGCCGTAAAGGCTGCCAACCTGATGCGCGGCAAGGAGAAGGCCATTTTCACATCCCACGTTGACACCGGCGATTTCGTGATCGTCATCAATGCCGACAAAGTTCGCGTGACGGGCAAAAAAGAAGAAGCCAAGACTTTCATGACTTTCTCCGGTTTCGTGGGCGGCCACCATACCGAGAACTTCAAGCAACGCCGGGCACATCACCCCGAGTTGCTCATCGAACACGCCGTGAAGGGCATGCTTCCCCACAACCGTCTGGGACGCAGCGTTTTCACCAAGCTCAAAGTGTATGCCGGCGCGGAGCATCCGCACGCTTCCCAGCAACCCATCCCGGTCACCTCGATCTAATCCCTTTCCCGATCTACTGCATCTATGGCAACTACCCAACTTAACAACGCCACCGGCCGCCGCAAAACGGCAGTCGCCCGCGTTCGCCTCACTTCCGGCACCGGCAAAATCGAAGTCAACGGTCGCCCGTTTGAAGAATATTTCCCGACGGTCAACTTGCAGAACACCGTTCTCGCACCGCTCACGCTTACCAGTTTGAACAATGCGTTCGACATCGCCATCAACACCAGCGGCGGCGGCGCCACTGGTCAAGCCGGTGCAGCCCGTTTGGGCATCGCCCGCGCGCTGCTTCTGGTGGACATCGCGCACCGCCCCGCGCTCAAGGCCGCGGGCTACCTGATGCGTGATCCGCGCATGAAAGAGCGTAAGAAATCCGGTCAACCCGGCGCTCGCAAGCGGTTCCAGTTCTCCAAGCGTTAAGATTTATTGGTTGGTTTGTCAAAAAGGCGATGCCCGCAAGGGGATCGCCTTTTTGATTTGCACCTCGGCACCTGGTTCCCAATCTCCCGATTGGGAATGTCATTGTCTGCGAATCTCCGATTCGAAAATCGTGATCTACAGATCACGCGTGCGGGCAATATTTTATTCTCGTTACCAGGCTCCAGCATTGGTAATGCCGATCTCTTCGAAGCTCCGACTTCGCAATGTCGCCGGGTAAAATCGCACGTTCAATCCGCGTCCACGCTTGCGAGGCTGGAGCCTCGGGGACAAGGGCGTTCCCAAGCTGGAGCTTGGGAACGAGGAGCATCTGCGAATCCCTCTGTTACACCACCCAATACAAGATCCGCCCGCACTGTTCGCAGTGGGTGATCTCTTTTCCGCCGCGCACGCGCACGAGCGTTTGCGTGGTCAGTTTCATGTGGCAGCCGGTGCAAACCTCGTGTTCCAGGGAGACGACGGCGTTGCCGCCCTTGGAGGCGAAGAGGCGGTTGTATTGATCCAGAAGGTCTTCGTCGATGCCGCCTGTGAGCGAGGCGCGTTCGGCTTCCGTCGTTTTGAGGGTCTCGTTGAGGGTGGCGATTTTGGCTTCGAGATCGGCAATCTGCGCGGCCACCCGGCTCCGGGCTTCGGCGACGGCGCGTTCCGCGTCGGCAAGCACAGGCTTGGCGGCTTCGATCGCCTCCATGACTTCCAGTTCGCGATCTTCGATCTTGCCGATCTCTTTCTCGAAGTGGGCAATTTCGTTGCCGAGCGCTTGGAATTCCTCATTCTTGCGCGTCTGCATCTGCTGGGTTTTAAAGCGGTTGATCTGGTCGCGCTTGCTCTGGGCCTCCACTTCGAGGCGCTTCTTTTCGACCTCCAGCTCGCGCAGGCTGGCCTTGGCTTTTTCAGCTCCGGCGGCGGTGGCGGCGAGGCGTGTCTCCAAATCTTTGCGCTCGATGGGAGCGTTTTTGAGTTCGGTCTTGAGGGTTTTGATCCGCTGGTCGCGATCCTGCAGAACAAGAAGTTTTTCGATTTCCGGGAGCATCGCGTTACCCTAGGCAGGTCGGGCTCCCCGCGTCAACGTCCCGTTGCAGATGGGCGCAAGAAGAGCTATGATTTTGGCATGCCCACACCCATCAAATGCCCGATTTGCGGACGAGAGAGTGATTTTTTTGCCGATCCGATGGGGCCGTTTTGTTCGATCCGGTGCAAGCGGGTTGATCTTGGGAACTGGTTTACGGAGGACTACAAAATTTCCGAGCCGCTGACGCCGGATCACCTTGAAGACTACGCGGATCGCACCGGCCCGGCGCTGGATCAGCCGGAGGAGTGATTTCGCGCAAGGGGCCGCAAAGAACGCAAAGGCGTTAAAAAACTTCCGTTCCCTGGCCGCTCATCCTCTTTGCGGCCTTGGCGTTCTTTGCGCGATATCCTTTTTCTACCCGTGGCCGTTGACGCCGTGGTGGTTATGGCCGCAGCCGCAGGGGCTTCCGTTGTGGTGGCCGTTGAGCGCCTGCTTGTGGTAGACGTAGACGAAGATGGGCGGGAAATTGCGCAGGCAGAAATCCGCGTGGACGCGCGGGAACATGGTGGCGTGACGCCTGAGTTCATGGGTGCACTGGTAGGTGACAAAGGCGGCATGGGGATTGGGCGCCAGCGATTCGTAGATTGCGTGCAAAAGCCGCCGCTTGGTCGGCACGTTGAACATGGAGAACGGGAGGCCGGAGATGACGTAGTCGCAAAATTCGTGGCCGCGTTTGCCCAGTTCCTCTTTGAGGTGAGCGGCATCGGTTTCGATCACCTCCACCCGGCTGTCATGGGCGAACTGCTTGCGCATGACCTCGGCGAGCACCGGGTCGATTTCGAAAAGAAACAGGCGCGAGTCGGGGTGCATCCGGCGGACAATTTCCCGGGTATGCGGCCCGTCTCCCGGCCCCAGTTCGACGAGAATTTTGGGCTGCGAGAAATCGCATTTTTCAGCCACTTTGCGGGCCAGCGTCTTGGAACTCGGGACAAGGAACGCGATCTGCAGGGGACGGGCCAGAAATCGCTTGAAAAAAAGAACGCTCATAAAATGTTGGATGCGAGGCGGGGGCCTCAATGCAATGTCATGCTTCCTTGCCAGCGGCTACCCGATGGCGGGACGGGCTTTGTGCCATTCCGTGCTTTGCTCGTAGGCATGGGCGATTTTCAGCAGTTCGCTTTCCTGGAACGGCTTGCCGATAAGTTGGAGCCCCACGGGAAGCGGCTTTCCTTCCACCTGGGCGAACCCGCACGGGAGGCTGATGCCGCAAACGCCTGCGAGGTTGACCGCGATGGTGAAAATATCCGCCAGATACATTCGCATCGGGTCGTCGGAGCGGTCGCCAATTTTGAAGGCCGGTTCGGGGGAAGTCGGGCAGATGATGGCGTCCACTTGCTCGAACGCGCGGGTGAAGTCCTGGCGGATCAACGTGCGCACTTTCTGCGCGCGCAGGTAGTAGGCGTCGTAGTAGCCGCTGCTCAGAACGTAGGTGCCCAGGATGATGCGGCGTTTGACTTCCGCTCCGAAGCCTTCCTCACGGGTGCGCCCATAGTGTTCAATGATATTGGACGCTTCTGCCGTGCGGTGGCCGTAGCGCACGCCGTCGAAGCGCGCGAGGTTGGCGGAGGCTTCCGCCGTGGCGATGATGTAGTAGACGCCCACGGCGTATTCCGTATGCGGTAGGGAAATCTCGACGATCTCCGCCCCGAGCGATTCGTAGTGGGCGATGGCGGCGCGCACGGCTTTGTCCACCTGCGGGTCGGTGCCGCCCACAAAATATTCCTTGGGCATCCCGAGGCGCACGCCCTTGAGATCCCGGCCGAGCTGCGCGGTGTAATCCGGCACCGCTTCGTCGAGCGAGGTGGAATCCATCGGGTCGCGCCCGGAGATGGCGTTGAGCAGCAGCGCGCTGTCGCGCACGGTCTTGGTGAAGGGGCCGATCTGGTCGAGCGAGGAGGCGAACGCGACGAGCCCAAAGCGCGAGACGCGTCCGTAGCTGGGTTTGAGGCCCACGCAACCGCAGAGCGCGGCAGGTTGGCGAATGGAGCCGCCGGTGTCGCTGCCGAGGGCGGCGAAGGCTTCGTCCGCCGCAACGACCGCCGCCGATCCGCCGCTGGAGCCGCCGGGAATGCGCGAGAGATCCCACGGGTTGCGGGTGATTTGGTAGGCGGAGTTTTCGCAGGAGGAGCCCATGGCGAACTCATCCATGTTCACCCGGCCAAATGGGATCGCGCCAGCGGCCTTGAGCCGGGTGATGACCGTGGCGTCGTAGGGGGCGATGTAGCCCTGGAGCATTTTGGAGCCGCAGGTGCATTGTTCGCCCCGGACGTTGATGACATCCTTGATGGCGATGGGCACGCCGCCCAGCGGCAGGCTGACGTCGGCCACCTTTGCGGCGGCAAGGGCGGCCTGGAAATCGCGGGCGAGATAGCCGCCGATGGCCGGGTCGATGGCGGCGATGCGGCTTTCAAGCGTCTCAAGCGCCTCCACGGGGGAGACGGCCTTGGAGCGGAGTTGCGCCTGGAGTTCGGAAACGGAAAGGGAGGTGAGGGACATGGCGTGAGGATTTCTACTCGATCACTTTGGGAACGCTGAAGAGGCCGTTGACCTGGCGCGGCGCGTTGGCCAGCGCTTCCTGCGGGGTGAACCAATCACGCGGCTCGTCTTCGCGGACGACGTTGAAGACCGGGTTGGCGTGGGCGGTGGCTTCCACTTGGGAGACATCGACGACCTTGAGTTTCTCAACATACTCCAGCACCTGGGAGAGCTGCGCCTGGAACTTGGCGATCTCTTCCTCGCTCAAGTGCAACCGGGCCAGACCGGCCGTATAGCGTACATCAAATTCGGCGTTCATATGAACCGCTAAGAAAAACAGGAACAAGGCAAAGGCGAAAGATATTTTTCGCCTCGTTGCCAAGTTGCTTGATCGGACTTGGGCCCTGAAGCCATCACATCAAAAATCTATCAGGAACTCAGGAAAGCAGGAAAAAGACAGAAGCAACCTCTTCAGAGCCGGTATTTTAGCTGGGAGAGGATAGAGTTTTCCAAAAAGGCTTCATTCTTTTCCTGTCTTCCTGAGTTCCTGATCCTCTTTTGCCTTCAACCTAGATGTGCGTTTGCCATGGGTGCTGAACGCGCTTGTATTCTGGCCGGACGTTCCGCATATTAGCCCTCTTTTTCCATGGACTTCCAACGTCACATCGCCCGCCACGTCAAGCCGATCCCGAAATCCGGGATCCGCGACTTCTTTGAAGTTGTGCAGAGCATGACGGACGTCATCTCGCTCGGCATCGGTGAGCCGGACTTCGACACGCCCTGGCACATCCGCGAGGCCGCCATCTACTCTCTGGAGCAAGGCCGCACGCATTACACATCCAATCTCGGCGCGCCCGCCCTGCGCGCGGCCATCGCCAAATATGTCGAGAAGCGTTTCGACGTGGCCTATGATCCGCAGAGCGAGGTGATCGTCACCGTCGGCGTCTCCGAGGCGATCGACCTGGCCCTGCGCGCCCTCTTGAATCCCGGCGACGAAGTCCTCTACCACGAGCCATGCTACGTGAGCTATAACCCGAGCGTTGTGCTCTCCCACGGCGTTCCGGTGCCCGTTGCCACGCGCGCGAAGGAGCAGTTCCGCGTCACGGCCAAGGCGATTGCCGAAAAGATCACGCCCCGCAGCCGGGTGCTGATGCTCAATTTCCCGACGAACCCGACCGGCGGCACGCAAACCCGCGAGGAACTCACCAAGATCGCCAAGCTCTGTGTGAAGCATGATCTCATTGTCCTCTCGGATGAAATCTACAGCGAACTGACCTACGATGGCGCGGAGCACGTCTCCATCGCCTCCCTGCCGGGCATGCGTGAGCGCACGGTGTTTCTGCACGGGTTTTCCAAGGCGTTCGCCATGACCGGCTTCCGCATCGGCTACGCCTGCGCCCCCGCGCCGCTCACGGACGCGATGATGAAGATCCACCAATACGGCATCCTCTGCGCGGCCTCCACCGCCCAGGACGCCGCCCTTGAGGCGCTCGAAAACGGCGCGACCGCCGTGGAAAGCATGCGCGGCAAATACGAGGCGCGCCGCAACTTCATTGTGCGCAGCCTCAACGACATGGGGCTGGATTGCATCCTGCCGCTCGGCGCGTTCTACGCCTTCCCCAACATCACCAGCACCGGCCTCACCAGCAAAGAGTTCTCGCTTCGCCTGCTCAAGGAAAAGAAGGTCGCGTGCGTTCCCGGCGGAGCCTTTGGCGCGAGCGGCGAAGGCTTTGTGCGGTGCAGCTACGCGACGAGCCTGGACGAGATCAAGATCGCGATGGAGCGGATTGGGGAGTTTTGTCAGGAAGTGCGGAAGTAGGCGATCAAGAAGCCGCTTCCTCCCCTGCCCATCCCTCCATCAAGCGCCGCTCGCGTTTGGTTGGGCGACCGGAGCCTCTGGGGCGCGCGGCCAGGGGGCGGAACTCCACGGCCCGTTGCTTCTCGAACTCCTCCGGCGGCGTGAGATTCTCCGCATAGAGCGCCACCAACTTTGCAGCCACGCGCGAGCGCGGCGCATCGAGAACACGCAACGTCCGCGTCACCACCCCGACGCGCGCCGTCACCAAATCGCCCGGCTTCGCCTCGTGCGCCGGTTTGGTCGCCGCGCCGTTGAGCTTCACGTGCCCGCCTTTGATCGCCTCCACAGCCAAACTGCGGGTTTTGTACAGGCGCACGGCCCAAAGCCATTGATCAAGTCGCATGAAGGGCATCCTAGCGCGGCGCAGCAAAGAAAACCAGTTCGGCGAAAGGGGCCTTGGAATAAAACCCCTTGCACTGGAGGCCATTCCGCGCTAATGGTTCCCTGTTGTCGGGCCAGCCTGCTTGAGCCTTGCAGCTCGCGGTGTCGCGGTTTTTCGGGTCTTCTAGCAAGCGACCCCCCTCAAGAAAACCGAGTCTCCCGTTCTCCTGCGGCCAGTTCGCTCGCCGCAAGACCGGAGCATGACCCACGGCGCTGCTGCTTTAAGCTGCCACGCCCCTCCACGACCTGGCGAAGTCTTTCAGCCAACGGTCGTCGTCCGGAATGAACACGCGGGCGCCCGTTCGGCTGATCCGTGCATCTCGAATGCGCTTCGCCGCCAGAAAGCAACACACCGCACGCCTTAATAAGTGCGCATTGAAAAGCAAGTCCACATGAGATCAGATAGTCAGCAGACAAGCCGCCGCCGTCGCGGGGGCCGTCGCCACACCGGGGGTCGTCGCGACTCCTCCACCGCAAGCAGTTCCACATCCAGAGTGCCCGCCAAGAAGCCCGGCTTCTTTGCCCGCCTCCTCGCCTTCTTCACCGGCAAACCCGCCGCAAAGAGCGCAGCCCGCGCCGCAGCGCCCGCCAACGGACGCAGCCGCATCACCGTTGAGAAAACCGCGGAATCCAAACCCGCACGCAAACCGGAACTCGTCGAAGTCACCTCTCCGAAGGTGTATGTCGGCAACCTCTCGTTTGACGCCGTGGAAAGCGACCTCTTCGAGCTGTTCGCCGGAGTCGGCTCTGTAACCAACGCCGAGATCGTCAGCCACCGCGAAACGCAGAAGTCCAAGGGCTTTGCGTTTGTGACCATGGCGAGCGTGGACGAAGCCAAGCGCGCCGTCACGGAACTCCACGACAAGGAGTTCATGGGCCGCCGCCTCGTCATTAGCGGAGCGAAGACCAGCGACGTCCGCGACAGCCGTTAATCCGGTTCGTTCGATTCAACTCAAAAGGCTCACCGGAAACGGTGGGCCTTTTTTGTTGCCCCCACGTTTCTTTATTCCCAATTACTTTGGGAGCGAGGGGAACAACGACCCCTGATACCATCTCCCAAAAATAAACAGACTCTTGAGCGCCAACGGCGCGGCTCCATAACAGCCTGGGCTGGAGCGAAGCGCAGGCCCAGGACTCTCAGCACGAGAGCATCAGGGCTGTAGGCCCGCACCATTTTGCGCGACGGTTATGGTACGGGCTTTCAGCCCTGGCGTTTTTTCACTCCGGATCCTGGGGCTTTGCCCCAGGCTGGTATGAAGCCGCGCCGTTGGCGCTCAGGAAAAGACTTTCATATCATCCACAGAGTCCGGTTATTTGTGAGAGATGGTATGAGCGAGCGCGGGGAGTCCCCGGGCAAGCGCTGCGGCGAAGCGATCCAACTGCACCGGTTTGCTGATGTAATCGTCCATCCCGGCTTCCCGGCACTGTTCCTCGGAGCCTTGGGTTGCATGCGCGGTCATTGCGATGATGTAGGGCTGCGGAAAACCCGGGGTGGAACGAATCCTGCGCGTGGTTTCGTAGCCGTCCAGTTCAGGCATCTGGCAATCCATCAAAACGATGTCATAAGGCGTATGCGCCAGCGTGGCGAGAACTTGAGGGCCGCTCTCGGCGATGTCTGCCACATACCCGAGCTTTTTCAACTGCCCCAAGGCGACCATCTGGTTCACCTTGTTGTCTTCCGCGAGCAGAATCCGCACCTTTTTCAACGCGGCTGAAGGCGGCGCCAAAGGCTCGGGCCGAGCCGGGGGCGTCTCCGCTTTTTCCAACGTCTCTCCCATGACGTCGGCGATGCAGTCAAAGAGCTGCGATTGTTTGACCGGCTTGACGAGCGCCGCACGGATGCCCGCCTTTGCAAATTCGTCGTCCGGGGAGAGGCCCATGGAAGTCAGGATGATCACGGGGATGCCCGCGACCAGCGGGTCGGATTGAAGCGTGCGCGCCATCATCAGGCCGTCCATGCCGGGCATCTGCATATCGGTGATGACCAGATCATATTTGGCTCCCGCCGTCGCGCACTGCAACAGGGCGAGCGCCTCCCGCGCGCTGGAAACGCACGTGGGGTTCATGCGCCAGGAAGAAAGATGATGATCCAGAATGTGGAGGTTGGTCGCATTGTCATCCACCACCAACACACGCAACCCGGTCAGGTCAGCCCGCCTTGCAGGGGTTGTTTTTGCCGCGTGATCCGGCTGCTTGCCGAGCCGCACGGTAAACCAGAAGGTCGAGCCTTTGCAGGGGGTGCTTGTCACTCCAATATCGCCCTCCATCAAGAGGGTCAACTGCTTGGAGATGGCCAAACCGAGCCCGGTGCCGCCGTATTTGCGGGTGGTGGAGCCGTCGGCCTGGCTGAATGCCTTGAAAAGACGCGCCTGCTCTTCCTCGGAGATGCCGATGCCGGTGTCCTTGACCTCAAAGCGCAGGACGACATGCGTGGCGTCTTCGCTCTCCTTGGAAACCAGCACAAAGACTTCGCCTTTCTCGGTGAACTTGATGGCGTTGCTGACAAGGTTGAAGAGGATTTGGCGCAGCCGCCCGTCGTCCCCGTGGAGGTGGATCGGCACGTTGGGTTTGACAAAATTGGCAAGCTCCACCCCTTTGGCATGGGCATCTTTGGCCCCGATTTCCAGGGTGTCTTCCACCATTTTGGAGAGATCGAAATCCACCGGATCGAGCGTGAACTTCTGCGCCTCGATCTTGGAAAAATCCAGGATGTCGTTGATGATCCGCAGGAGGGCTTCCGCGCTGTCAGAGATAGTTCGGGCGTAGTCGCGCTGCCCCTTGGTCAGATCGGTTTCCAACAGCAGCCCCGTCAGACCGATCACCCCGTTCATGGGCGTGCGGATCTCATGGCTCACGTTGGCCAGAAACTCGCTTTTTGCGCGGTTGGCTTCTTCCGCCACGGCTTTTGCGGAATAGAGTTCGTTCTCAATGCGCTTGCGCTCGGTGATGTCCTGCATGGACCCCGCCATGCGCGCCGTCTCCCCGCTCATGTCCGCCAGCGGCTCGCCCTGCATGAAGATGACGCGCTCGCGGCTGTCGGGCAGAAGCAAACGCACCTCAAGGCGGCACGGCTTCTTTTGCTCCAGGGAAAGCTTCAGCACTTCGGCGACCACCTCCTTGTCGCCGGGGTGCACCCGGTCGATCAAAAGCTCATAGGAGGGCGAGACGGCCCCTCGGGAAAGCCCCAGGATGCGGTAAACTTCGTCCGACCAGACAAAGCGATTTGTCACGATGTCCCAATCCCAACTGCCCAAGTGCGCAATGCGTTGCGCCTCGGCCATGCGCCGCTCGCTGACGGCGATGAAAATTGAGGATTCCCACATGCGGTGGCGCACGACGAGAAAGCCGATGACGAGAATGGCCACCAGCAGCGTGATCACAATGACCGCGCTCCGGTTCCGCCCCACCATCAACTCCAGCGCAAGGGCATCCATGTCCATCCCCAGCACCGCCACGACCCGGCCCGTCTGCGGATCGCTGATGGGCGAGAATGCGGAAACAAACCTCCCCCATTCATCGACATACGGCCCCACGACCGCAGCTTGCCGGGTTTGAAAGATTTGGGCCAGCCCCAGCGGCGGTCTGTAATAGACCGCTCCGGCTACCGTGTGGTTCGGATCGGCCTCGGGAATGGAGTCGACCAAAAAGGCCAGCCTGTCGCCCTTCTGGATCACAATGCGCAGCCAGCGGTAGGTCGTGTCGGGCGCCTTGATGGACACCAACCGCTCTCGCAGCCAACGGTGATCCGGGCTGTTGATATCCGCCGGAGTGCCGGTCAGGTTTCGGATAGAATCGGGCCCAATCGCCGTTGCGCAAACATGGGCTTGCTGCAAAAGCTCACGGCGATACTGGCGTTCCACCTGTTTGCCCGTTTGTTCCGCGCCGTACCAGCCCACGAACAGAACGACAAAAAGAATCAGCGTGAGGCTTCCTCCGTAGTGCCGGGAGTCAGGCCCGAGAACCGTCTCAATCTCCCGGCGGCTTTTCCGGTAATACCCCCAGATTGCCACAGCGGTGGTCAAAGGAAGGATGGCGCGAAACACCTGAATGGGGATGCCCGTCCACTCCAAAAATACGACCTGATTGATCACCGATGCGGGGAAGAACGGCGCGGGCAGGACGATCAAACCGGCGGCAAAGGCATACACCGCCATCGCCCACGCCATGATCTTCAAATAAGCCGAGTTCTCCTTCTTGCGATTGGCGGCATCATACAAGGTCCGCGCAGTCCACAAGCTTCCGACAAACCCGAGCGAATAACAGCTGGTCGCATAGAGGCCGGCGATGCCCAAAAATTTGGCCCCACAGGCGACAAACGCCAGCATCGGGAGGAAAATCCAGCGCCCCGGCCCCTTGCCTTTCAACTGGCACCAGCCCTGGCGGGCGAATTCCAGCAGGAAGACGAACGCCACCGTCATGATCCCCATGCGCGTGATGGCGAAGGGCTTGGAGTCGCCCAAGCTCAAAACCATCATCTCCAGCCACTCGTGCACCCCGTGGGTCAACCCGAAAAGCCCAAACCAGATCCACGGCAACCGGAACGTGTTGCGCTGCTGCAACATGGCGCATACCGCCGCCAGAACGATGAACGCAAATCCATAGACAAAATAGATGTAATCCATTTGTCGCAGGAAAAAGTCGGTATTCAGCGTCATCACAGAAAGAGGTGGGGAAAAACCCTAAGGAATACGTAAAATATAGTATTTTCCAACCCCGACTGTCGATCAGAAATACTCAAAAAGGGTCGATCTGGGGCGAAAGGCTTATTTTCGCACCTGCCCCGTTCCTCGCACTTGGTATTTATACGTAGTCAACTCTTCCAGTGCCATCGGCCCGCGTGCGTGGAGTTTGTCGGTGCTGATGCCGATTTCCGCGCCAAATCCGAACTCCCCGCCATCGGTGAACCGCGTGCTGGCGTTCCAATAGACGGTGGCCGAATCGATCTGGTTGAGGAACGCCTCGGCGGTCGCTTCGTTGGCGGTTACGATGCAGTCGCTATGGTGCGAGCCGTGGCTCTCGATGTGCGCGATGGCTTCGTCCACCGAATCCACCACGCCAGCCGCCAGGATCAGGTCGAGAAACTCTGTCCGCCAGTCTTCCTCTGTGGCGGGCACGGCTTTGCCGCCCAGAAGGGCGCACACGCGCGCGTCACCCCGGATTTGCACCCCCTTGTCCAGCAGCGCCTGGCCGCCGGTCTTGAAAAACGCCTCGGCCACATCCCGGTGGACGAGGATCGTCTCAATGGCGTTGCAGACACCGGGCCGCTGGGTTTTGGCGTTGAGGATGATCGCTTGGGCCATCTCCAAGTCCGCGTCCTTGTCCACATAGACCGCGCAGATGCCGTTGTAATGCTTGATGACGGGCATCCGCGCCGCCGCCACCACCGCCTCGATGAGCGTGTGGCCGCCGCGCGGCACAATCATGTCGATGTATTGATCCATCCCGGCCATCAGCTTGACGGCTTCGCGGTCGGTCGTCGGCACGAGCAGGATGGCGTCTGCGGGCAGCCCGGCGCGTTGTGCGCCGCGCGCGAGGGCGGCGGCAATCGCGAGGTTGGAGTCAATGGCTTCGCGCCCGCCGCGCAGGATCGTCGCGTTGCCGGTCTTGGTACAGAGCACGGCGGCGTCGCTGGTGACGTTGGGCCGCGATTCAAAAATGATCCCCACGACACCGATGGGCACGCGCACTTTGGAAATCACGATGCCGTTGGGGCGCGTCCACTGGGAGATATTCTGCCCCACCGGGTCGGGCAAAGCGGCGACGGTGCGGATGCCCTCGGCCATTCCTTCGATGCGCGCCGGAGTGAGCGTCAGGCGGTCGATCATCGCGCTGGAGAGGCCGTCCGCCTTGGCGCGTTCCACGTCCCCGGCGTTGGCGGCAAGCAGTTCCGCCTGCGAGGCGAGCAGTTCGTCCGCCATCGCCAGCAACCCGGCGTTTTTTTGTTCGCTGGAGAGCTGCGCAAGCTGCTTGGAAGCCGCGCGGGCGCGTTTGCCGAGGTCGTAAATGGTTTCTTTGAGATCCATAAGGAAAGACGCTAGAGGGGTGAGATGATAGACTATAGAGATCAGCTAGGCGGTGGCTTTCACCAAAAACCGCGTCCCCACGGATTCGCCCGCGAGGATCCTGGCGACCAAACCGGGGGTGCGCCCGTTGGCGATCACAGTGGGGATGCCCGCGTCCACGGCCATCTTGACGGCCAGGAGCTTGGAGGCCATGCCGCCGACGCTCAGCTTGCCTTTGGTCGGCTCGACATATTCCATCACGGCATCAATATCGCGCACTTCGCGGATCACCTCGCCGCCGTTGAGCAGGCCGTCGGCGGTCGTTAAGAGGAGGAGCAAATCCGCGCCCGCCAGCATGGCCACCTCGGCGGAGAGCCGGTCGTTGTCGCCAAAGCGGAGTTCCTCCACCGCCACGGAGTCGTTTTCGTTGATGATGGGCACCACGTTCCCCTCGCTCAGGAGGCGGTTCACTGTATTGCCGGCGTTGGCGTAGCTCTTGCGGCTGTCGAGATCGCCATAGGTGAGGAGCAGTTGCGCCACGTGCAACCCGTGCGTGGCGAACGCCGTCTCATACAAATTCATGAGCTTGGACTGCCCCACGGCGGCGCATGCCTGGATGCCCGCCAAGTCGCCGGGACGTTCCGTAAGCCCAAGCGTCATCAGCCCCGCACCCACCGCGCCGCTGGAAACCAGCAGGCACTCATGCCCGGCGTGAACGATGGCGGCGACCTCGGCGGAAAGCCGCGCGATCTGCCCGCGGTCAAGCGTGTTCGCCTCCGGTTGGGTGAGAATGCCGGTGCCGAACTTCAGAACAATGCGTTTGGGTGTGCAGGCCATGAGAAAAAGGGAAGTCCATCATGAATAGAGCGTTCTGCCCCGGGTTTCAATCCTGAAAGCCCGATGCATTTCGGATAACAGGCTTGCCTACCTTCCCCACCTTTCTTTTATGATGCGCGCCCCATGCACCAACAACCGACCCAACCTGTTACTGAAACCAAGATCGTTTTGTCCGACCCCACCGCCCTCGGCGTGTTCGGCCTTGCCATGGTGACTTTTGTCGCTGCCTCTGCCAAAATGCACTGGACCAGCGGCGTCTCCAACTTGATCCCTTGGGCGCTCTTCCTCGGCTCCATAGCCCAAATATGGGCCTCCACCATCGACTTCAAAAAGAACAACTATTTTGGCGCCATCGTCCTCGGCGTTTATGGCCTCTTTTGGGTGGCGGTTGCAATGACATGGGCCATTAAACTCGGCTGGTTTGGGCCGGCTGCAGATGCCGATCCCAAGCAGTTCGCCTTTGCCTGTTTCGGCTACGCCATTTTCTCGGCATTCATCCTCGTTGCATCCTTGGAAGCCAACAAAGTCTTCGCCGCCATTCTGGTGCTCATCAACATCCTGCTTCCTTCGCTAGGACTCGCAATTCTCGGCGTCAAACCCGAGGTCTTCAACCCGCTGGCCGCGTGGTCGGAGCTTCTCATCTCCCTGCTCGGCTTCTACGCTGCAGGAGCCGTATTCCTCAACAGCTATTTCGGCCGTACCCTGCTGCCGCTGGGCAAGCCGCTCGGCTGGATTCGCAAGGGAGCCCCGGTCGTAAAACCGTAGCGCCCCTCGCTGAAGTTCGCAGCTACACCACCTCCACAGGGCACTTGGGGAGCGCCTTCAAAAACGCGCTCCCGTAGCCCTTGGTCAGGATGCGGGGATCAAGGATCACCACGATCCCCTTGTCCCCCTTGGTGCGGATGAGCCGCCCGACGCCCTGCCGCAGCTTGAGGATCGCCTCGGGCAGCGAGTATTCCGCAAACGGATCGCCCCCCTGCGCCTGGATTACTTCCAGCCGCGCCTCGATGAGCGGGTGATCAGGCACGGCGAACGGCAACCGCGTGATGATCACATTGGAGAGCGCCTCGCCCGGCACATCCACGCCGCTCCAGAAGCTGTCCGTGCCGAAGAGGACGTTCGGTTCGCCCTCTTTTTTGAAATCCTCCACCAACCGGTGGCGCGACACCCCCTGCCCTTGCATTAAAAGGTTCCAGCCGCGTTTGACGAACGGCTTTGTCAACCGCTCGGCCATCGCCTGCATGGTCTTGTAGGAGGTGAAGAGGACGAACGCGCGGCCCTGGCTCATCTCCACGAAATGCTCCACCTGGGCGGCAAGCGCCTCCTCGTATCCGGCGTCGCGCGGATCGGGCATCTTGCGCGTCACGTAGAGGCGCATCTGCCGCTCATAGTCGAATGGGCTGCCCACTTGCACCGCCTCCACCTCCTCCGCGCCCACGCGGTTGCGGAAATAGTGCATCTCCGCGCTCCCCACCGAGAGCGTGGCGCTGGTCATTACGCACGTGTGCGCGTCCTTGAAAAGCATGGCCCGCAAATGCGCCGCGATGTCCACCGGCGCCGCGTTGAGCGCGCAGAATTGCCCCTGTTTGCCGCTCTTTTCCACCCAATAGACATGCTCCTCCGCGCTCTGACTCAGGAACGTCGCGATGCCCAGCCGGGCGTCCCGCACGCGGCGGCCCATCTCTTGAAGCTCCGCCTTCGTCGTCTCGTCCTCGACGCCTTTGAGCACGGTGACGATCAATGCCTGGAGCGCCGCGAGCTTTGCGGTGATGGTATCCGGCACGAGATCGGGCTGGCGGATGCGCACCTCACGCCCCTTGGGATTGAACGGCGCTTTTTCCGATACGGCGTCGAAAAAGGCGTCCACTTCCGCCAGCAGCGCCGTCACTTCGCGCACGCCGTCGGGATTCCGCAGCGCGGTAAACAACCCTTTCTTTGTCCGCTCGTTGTAGAGCCGCTGGAGTGAGTATTTGAGGCCGAACTGCGAGATATTCATCCCGATCTGCTTGGCCGCAACGCCCTCCACCGTGTGCGCCTCGTCGAAGATCACGAAGTCGTTGGAGAAAATGTACCCGTCCTGTTCCTCCGCCTCGTCCGCTGAACCGGCGTTGAGAAAAAAGAGCGTGTGATTCATCACCACCACATCCGCGCCAACCAGCCGCTTGCGCGCCTGCTGGTAAAAGCAATGCGAGTCCTTCCCGCCGCAGCTTTTATTGGTGCAAAGATGCTGCTCGCTGCACACCTGCGCCCAAACGGCGGGGTCGGGCTCCACGGCGAAATCCGCCAGCGAACCGTCTCTCGTCGTCTGGGACCACTCCCAAATGCGCTTGAGTTCCTCCTGCTCGGGCGAGGTAAAAAGGTCGCCGGAATTTTGCATCGCGCGCTCCAGGCGGCGCGGGCAGAGGTAATTCTGGCGGCCTTTCCAAAGCGCCACCTCAAATTCCACCGGGAGGACTTTTTGGAGGATCGGGATGTCCTTGTAGACCAACTGTTCCTGAAGGTTGATGGTGTAGGTGGAGATCACCGCCTTCTTTTTCTTCGCCAGCGCGAAGAGGATCGCGGGAACCAGGTACGCCAGGGACTTGCCGACGCCCGTCCCGGCTTCCACCACGAGGTGGCGTTCCTCCGAGAGCGCCTTCGCCACAGCGACCGCCATCTGCTGCTGCTCGGGGCGGTATTCGAAGTTGCGCGCGGAGGCGAGGAGGCCGTCCGGCGAAAAAATCTGCCGAACCCGCTCCACAAACTCGTCATCGATCTCGTCGCGAAATGCAATCATGGGAAGCCGCTAAAATGCCCCCCATTGGCCCGGCCATCAAGAGCGCAGGTGAAATTTCGCGCAAAGAGTAAAGGAAGGAAGACCCTATACCCATCCTTCCATCCCCTTTGCGTCCTTTGCGCCTCTTTGCGCGAATATTTCCGGAATAACTCGCGCAAAGGAACGCAAAGGGCGCAAAGATAAGAGGGGATCAAGAGGACGTGGTGATGCTTTGGATTCAGGTTGTGCTTCTCGCTATTGCGGTCATCTACTTCATCCGGTTTTCTCAACTGCCTAGTGGCGGATAAAGGTTCGATGCTTGCGGATGATGTGACGTGCTGACAACGGCCAAACCACGACCAACTTTGCGTCCTTTGCGCGAAATCTCTTTAATGACTCGCGCAAAGAGGCGCAAAGGACGCAAAGGAAGACTATAAGGGGGATTCCTCAAGGCCGTTGACGAGGCGCTCAATGTTTCCCTTGAGATGATCGTCGCCGAAGTTGATCAGCAAACCGAGTTTCAGCCCGGTGAGCCGCAGATAGGTAAGAACTTGTTTTTTGTAGACACGGCTCAAAGCCTCGACGGATTTCAATTCGATAAGCACGAGTCCCTCCACGATCAAATCTGCCCGGAAACCCTCGTCAAAACGCTTGCCACGGAAGCAAATGGGGATGGGATGCTGCCGCACCACTTCAAAGCCAAGCTGGCGCAAGGCATCCGCCAAAAGCACTTCGTAAACGGATTCAAGCAAGCCCGGCCCCAACTCTTTATGCAGGTCAAGAGCCGCATGCACCACCGCTTTGGCAATCTCGTTTTCCTTCATACCTCCGATCTTTGCGTCCTTTGCGTTCCTTTGCGCGAGACATTCCCTGCCTTACGCCTTCTTCACGAAGCACGCTTTGAGGCCAATGGCGCTTCCGTCGATCTTGCAGGAGATTTCGTGATCCCCGTCCACCAACCGGATGCTTTTGGCCTTCGTCCCGCCTTTGATGACTTGGGAGGAGCCCTTCAACTTCAAATCTTTGATCAGCGTCACCGAATCCCCGTCGGCAAGCACTGTGCCGTAGGCGTCCTTGACGACGCGGGCTTCTGCTGCTTCCGGCTCGCGCGACCACTCGTGACCGCAGGTCATACATTCCCAGCGGTCCGCGTGTTCCAAAACATCGTTCATCTCACATTGCGGACAGGCGGGTTTGCTCATAATCCGGGCACCATATCGGCACTGGGTGCCGCAAATCAATCGCGTTCTTGGCGAAGGCATCTTTGCCCGTCTGCACGGATTTAATGGAAATTCTCTCGCGAATGCTCTAGTAAGTGCCCACGCATGATCCTTTTGGACCGTTACATTCTCCGCAGCTTCCTTGTCCCGTTCTTGCTTTGCTTCTTCGGGTTCCTCTCGATTTGGCTCGTATTCGACCTCCAGGGCAACATCTCGGACTTTCTGGATGCTCACGTCTCCTTCAAGTGGATCGTTTACTATTATCTGACCCAGGTGCCGCAGTTCATGATGATCTGCCTGCCGGTGGGGCTCCTGCTGGCGCTTCTCTTTTGCCTGAGTAAAATGTCCCGCTCCAACGAGATCATCGCCATGCTCACGGCGGGCCAGAGCCTTGTGCGGGTGCTGCGCCCGCTCATTGGCGCGGGCCTCCTGCTCACCGGCGTTTGCCTCGCCCTCAACTACAGCCTCGCCCCCCATTCCGACTCCATCAAAAAGGAACTCAAAAACGGGATCAGCAAAAAGAAGGATCGCCGAAAGTTCCTTGAGGGCCAGGTTTTCGTCAACCGCGCGGACCGGCGCGCCTGGTATGTCACCAAAATGCCGGCCAAGGTGGACAATGGGGATTCCATCCTGCAAGAAGTCGATATCACCCAGTTCAACGAAGCCGGCAACATCACCGCCAAATGGTATGCCGAAAACGCCCGCTATCGGCCGGAAACCAAAACGTGGTTTTTCGAGCACGCGAAGACCGTGCAGTTCTCCCCTGACGGGACTCTCCAGCCGAACAAGTCATCCACGGGAATGCCCCTTCTGGAGATAAACGGGTGGAGCGAAACCCCTTGGCGCATCGCCAGCACCAACCTCGATCCCCAGGGGCTCTCCGTGCCGGAATTGCGCGAGTATTTCCAAAACAACGCCGATTTCCCGCCCGCCCAACTCGCCCCTTACCGCACGCACTTCCAATACCGCTGGGCGTTGCCATTCCAGTGCCTCGTGGTGGTGCTTTTCACCGGCCCGCTGGCGATTGTCTTTTCCCGACGGGGCGTGCTCTCGGGCATCGCCGGAGCGATCTTTCTGTTCGCCGGGATGACCTTCTTCACCTTCCTCATGCTCGCCATCGGCAAAGGCAGCCGCGTTTCGGCGATCACCGCTGCGTGGTCGCCCATCGTTATTTTTAGCTGCATCGGCCTCTTCCTGCTTTATTTTAAGGGAACCAACCGGGAATTCCCGAAACTTGCCACCCTCTTCAGCTCCAAACCCAAACGCTAATCATGGCCAACGAATGGGAAATTAAAGGACGCAGCCACGCCTGCACCGCCACGGGGCACGAGTTTGCCGACGGCGAATATTTTCACACACTCCTCTTCCGGGATCGCCATGGTTTCCGGCGCGAGGATCTCTGCGAAGCGGCCTTGAGCCAACTCGACCCGACCCAGCAGCCCTACTCCTCCTGGCGGACGAAATTTGAAACCCCTCCCCCCCCTCCGCCCGAGCCTCTCGGCAAGCAAACCGCCGAAACGCTCTTGCGCAAATACATGAACGAACCGGGCGAGGAACACGCCAACGTCCGCTTCATCCTGGCCCTCATGCTGGAGCGCAAGCGCATCCTCAAGCCGGTTGAAGTGAAGGAAGACGAGGGCGTAAAGCTGCACATTTACATCCACGCCAAGACCGACGAAATCTTCGTCATCCCCGATCCCAACCTCCACCTCGACCAGATCGAATCCGTGCAGACGGAGGTGGCGGGGCTTCTCGGATAAACTCGCGCAAAGAAACGCAAAGGACGCAAAGAAGAATGGTATGAGAACAGACTGCAAAAAGCAGCGCCCCCTTTTTTAGGGGATTCTCAAAATCCTCCACTCTCTCCCTCTTTGCGTCCTTTGCGTTCCTTTGCGCGAAACCTTCTGCCACCTCCTTCCATGCTTCCTTGGTTTCAAAATCAGTTTCCCCTTCACCTTGCGCCGATGGCGGGCGTGACGGACAAGGTCTTTCGCGGGCTTTGCAAGGAACAGGGGGCGGATGTGATGGTGACGGAGTTCGTCTCCGCCGAGGGGATCTTTCGCAAGAACGCGCGGACGATGGAATACCTCGACTTCGCGCCCGCCGAACGCCCGCTGGGCGTCCAACTTTTCGGGGCCGACCCGGAGCACCTTGGCGAGGCCGCCCGCATGGTGCGCGACTGGGTGCAGCCCGATTTCCTCGACCTCAACTTCGGCTGCCCCGTCAACAAAGTCGTCGCCCGCAACGGCGGCTCGGCGATCTTGAAAGACCTCCCGCTGCTGGAACGCATCGCCCGCGCGGTCGTCCAAGCAGCGGCCCCCTGCCCTGTCACCGCAAAAATCCGCATCGGCTGGAGCCGCGACGAGGTCAACGCGCTCGCCACCGCGCGCATCCTTGAAGACGCGGGCATCCAGGCGCTTGCCGTCCATGGCCGCACCAAGGACATGGGCTACTCCGGCGAGGCGGATTGGTCTGTCGTCGACGCGGTGGCGCAATCCGTCCGCATCCCGGTGATCGGCAACGGCGACATCCACAGCGCGCACGACGCCGCCCGGCGCAAACGCGAGACCGGCGTCGCGGGTCTCATGATTGGACGCGGCGCCATGTCCAGCCCGTGGATTTTCCACGAAATAAAGCGCTACCTTGCCACGGGGGAAGTCCCGCCGCCCCCGCCGCTTGCGGAGCAATGGGGATTCATCCGGCGGCATTGCGTGCTGGCCATCGAGGCGCGTGGAGCCGAGCGCCCCGCCCTCCATTCCCTGCGGGCGCGCTTGATGGCCTACACCCACGGCATGCCCCACGCCAAGCTCCTCCGGGGCCAGTTCGCCAAAGTGGAAAGCCTCGCGCAGTTGGACGACATCATCGCTGAAAGCCTCGCGGGCGAATAGCCACAAAAAGCGTAAAAAAAGACGCGGAGAATCACGAATTCTCCGCGTCCCGCCGCATTTGGGTGCAGGCCTCCCAGGGCAAATAAAAATAGAGCGCCGTTGATAAAATTGTCAATGCTCTTTTATAAGAGCAGTTTCTCTTTGCTTTAGCGGCACGCTTCTCCCATGGAGCATCCCCTCAACGTCATCGGCCCCCAAATTCGAGCCTTGCGCGAAACGGCCGGACTGACTCAAGAACAACTTGCAGCACGGTGCCAGCGGTTGGGGCTTGATATTACGCGAGGAACATTGGCCAAAATTGAAGCCTCCGTACGGAGCGTTGGAGATCACGAGATCCCCTTCATCGCTCGCGCGCTGGCCTCATCTCTCGATGCCCTATTCCCAAAAACGCTGATTCCCCTGAGGCGAAAGCCGCGCAATCCCCATGGAGCGCAGCGAAAAACACAAAAAGACCGCACTCCTCGCTGACTCAGCAAATCAGGATTAAAGAAAGTTCTCACGCAAAGACGCAAAGGGAAGGAAGGCCGTCTCTTCGCTTTGCGCCTTTGCGGCTTTGCGTGAGATTTGTTTTTTCTTCGTTTGCCACCCGGTTCGTGCTTCAAAGGAGGCGACATGATTCCGCCGCTCCTTTACGACCACCTCGTCCGCCCGCTGCTTTTCCAGTTTGACCCGGAGACCATCCACCATGTTTGCATGCGGGCGCTGCGGTTGCTGGCGCAGACGGGGTTCAAGCCGACCCACGATCCCAAGCTGGCGCGCACGGTCTTTGGCCTCACCTTCCCCAACCCCGTGGGGCTTGCCGCCGGGTTCGACAAGGAAGCCGAGGCGCTCCCGGCCTGGCAGACACTTGGGTTCGGCTTTGTGGAGCCGGGCACCATCACCGCGCTCCCGCAGCCGGGAAATCCGCGCCCGCGCATCTTCCGGCTGCCGGAACTGGGCGGCGTGATCAACCGCATGGGCTTCAACAACAGCGGCGCGGAGGCCGTGGCGCAACGGCTGGAGCGGCTCAAAGCCTCGGGCCGCTGGCCGACGATCCCCATCGGGCTCAACCTCGGCAAATCCAAAGTCACCCCGCTGGAGCAAGCCACTGAGGATTACCTTTTCTCCTTCAACCGCCTGTTTGCCTTGGGCGACTATTTTGTGCTCAACGTCAGTTCCCCCAACACGCCGGGGCTACGCACCTTGCAGGGCAAGGAGGAGCTCAACGAACTGCTCGGCGCGGTGATGGCCGCCAATCGCGCCAAGCCCAGCCCAAAACCGCTGCTGCTGAAAATCGCGCCGGATTTGGAATGGCCGCAGATCGACGAAATTCTCCAGTTGGTCACGGATCACGGGCTCTCGGGCCTGATCGCCACCAATACCACGCTCGACCACTCGTGCGTCCCCGCAGGCCGCGACCAGACCGGCGGACTCAGCGGCAAACCGCTCCGGGCACGCTCCACGGAAATCGTCCGCTACGTCTGCAAACACCTCACCCTCCCCGTGATCGCCGTGGGCGGCATCTTTGACGCCGACGCCGCGCTGGAGAAACTCGACGCCGGAGCCGCGCTCGTCCAGCTCTACACTGGCTTCATTTATCGCGGCCCGGCCTTGATCAACGAAATTTGCGCGGCGCTGAAAACGCGCTAGAATATCACTCCATGTCTGCCCCGCTATTAACCAAATCCCTTGCCGATAAAGTCCTCGCCGGAGAACGCCTCTCCGTGGAGGACGCACTGGAACTCTACCGCGCCCCGCTGGAGGAACTCGGCGCGCTGGCCAATGCCCGCCGCAAGCAGATCAAGGCGGCGGCATACGGCGGACGCGGCAACGAGATCGTCACCTACATCATCGACCGGAACATCAACTACACCAACATCTGCAACGTCTATTGCAAATTCTGCGCGTTCTATCGCACGGAGCGTGATGCGGAAGGCTACGTGATCACCCGGGAGGAGCTGGATCAGAAATTACAGGAGTTGAGCGACATCGGCGGCGTGCAGGTGTTGCTGCAAGGCGGCCATCACCCGGCGCTTGGCATCGACTGGTATCTCGAAATGCTCAACCACATCCGCGAATGCTTCCCGCAGATCGCCATTCACGGGTTCAGCCCGCCGGAGTTCCAGCACTTTGCCGAGGTCTTCAAGATGCCGTTGCGCGAGGTGATCTCCAAATTCAAGGAGGCCGGGCTGCGCTCCATCCCCGGCGGCGGCGGCGAGATTTTGGTGGATCGCGTTCGCAACCAGATCGCCCCGCGCAAATGCAGCACGGATCAGTGGCTGGAAGTCATGGACGTGGCGCACGGGCTGGGCCTCACCTCCAGCGCCACGATGATGTTCGGCCACGTGGAGACTATCGAAGACCGCATCGAGCACCTGCACCGGTTGCGCGAGCAGCAAGAGCGTTCCAAGGGCTTTACCGCGTTCATCTGCTGGACGTTCCAGCCGGAGAACACCGTGCTCAAGGCGCAGACCGTCGGCTCGGCGGAATACCTGCGCACCATGGCCCTTGCGCGCCTTTTTTTGGATAACTTTGACAACATCCAGGCCTCCTGGGTCACCCAGGGGCCCAAGATCGGCCAAATCTCGCTGGAATACGGCGCAAACGACTTCGGCTCGGTGATGATGGAGGAGAATGTGGTGAGCAGCGCAGGAGCGCATTACGCGCTTCAGAAAGAGGAAATCCAGGCGATCATCCGCGAAGCCGGGTATGAGCCACGCGTGCGGGATACGCGCTACCGGCTGCTGGCCTGAGGCCAGTTGCAAATCGCGCTGCCGCGCGTGCGGCGGCTGACGCGCGCCGCCCCGGTAAGTGCGTCTTGAACTCAGTTCTTCAGGCGGGCTCTTTGCGGCTTTGCGTGAGAATAACCAGTTGCAGATCGCGCTACCGGCTGCTGGATTGACTCACTCCAACACCGTATACAGCCACCAACGCTGCTTTAGCTGCTTGGGCGAGCGGGCGTGCCGCTCGAAATAGATTTTGAATTCCTCCCCGGTGGCCATGCGCAGCCGGAACCAATGCTTGCGCACGTAGCGCTCCCCGCTCCCGTGGTGGCAGAGGCCCGTTTCCTTCCACTCCTCCAGCACCTCGGCCACGGCATATTCCGTCCCGCGCCAGACAAACTTCGTGGGCAGGAGCGGGGCGCCAATGACCACCCGGCGGGCATCCACCTCCGCCAGCACCGGTTCGAGCCGTTCACTGATCAGTTGCTCACGCATCGCTTTGGGTCGTTTTTTAGCCCTTCCACTCACGATAAGATACGATTTTTGGGTAAAAAACCAATATCGGACTCTCTGCAAGGAAAGGTTTCTTGACCTTTTCCCGTGAACTCTTCATTCCTTTCCCGATTCCGCTTCCGGTGCAACCGGATGACCCCGGGGCGGCTGAACCTATTTCTATGAGAACCAGCAAACATATTCTCGCAGCGGTCGCCACCGCCTGTGTCGCCACCGCATCAGTCTCCTGGGGACAGGAGGTGCAAGCGCCCATCGTTAAAAGCATCGAGATCCAGTTCGCTGGCCCCGCCACAGTCAGCAAGGAGCGCATCCTCAATAACATGCGCACCAAGGTGGGACGCCCCTACTCGGTAGGCGTCGCGGAGGAAGATGTTCGCAACCTTTACCAGACCGCCAAGGTTTTCAACGTCCGCATTTTCGGCGATCCCCAGCCCGACGGCGTGAAGGTGATCGTGGTTGTCCAGTCCAAGACCACGGTGAAGGAGGTCAAAATTGAAGGCGCCTCGCAAATCAGCGCCAAATCGCTGCGCAAAAAAATTACCACCAAACCGGGCAGCGAACTGACCGAGGCGGACGTGGAAGCCGACCGCCAGAAGCTTCTCACCACCTATCAGGAGAAGGGATTCAAGGATACCGAAATCAAAACCGAGGTGAAGACTGATGAAAAGACCAACGAAACGGTGGTCACTTATGTCATCACCGAGGCTGGCAAAACGATCATCCAGCACATCCGCTTTGAGGGCAACAGCGCTTTCAGCGCCCGCCAACTGCGCAAGGTGATCAAAACCCGCGCCCACTCCATCCTCTCCTTCCTGGATAAGTCCGGCCGGGTGGATAAGGATCAAATCGCTGCGGACGCCGATGCGCTCCGCGAATTTTACCAGAACCACGGGTATGCGGATGTCAAGATTGGCGACGCCACGGTGGCGCGCGTTGCGGACAAGCCCGATGTGGACTTGACCTTCCCCATCGTGGAAGGCCCGCAGTACCACGTGGGCAAAGTGACCTTGACGGAAACCAAGCTTTTCACCACAGCGGAACTCGCCGCAGCCCTCAAACTTCACGTGGGCAGCGTTTACTCCCCGGCGGACGTCCAGGCTGACGTGAAGCGCATTCAGGACATCTACGGCGCACGCGGCTACGTCGACGCGCAGGTGGTTCCGGTCATGACCCCCATGGGCAACTGCCAGACCGGGCTGACCTACCGCATTGAGGAAGGTGCGAAATCCTATGTCGAGCGCGTCACCATCACCGGCAACACGCGCACCAAGGACAAGGTGATCCGGCGCGAACTGCCCCTCGGGCCCGGCGACGTCTACAACAGCGTCTATGCCGAAGCGGCCAAGGAACGCCTCAAGAACTTGAACTACTTCGAACGCGTGGACGTTTTCGCCTCCGACACCCTCGTTCCCGGGAAGAAGGACATGAACGTGGTGGTCACGGAAAAACGCACCGGATCGCTCAACTTCGGCGCGGGCTATAGCACGATTGACAGCGTGCTCGGCTTTGTCGAACTGACCCAGAGCAACTTTGACATCACCAACTGGCCCAACTTCACCGGCGGCGGTCAGCGCTTCCGGGCGCGTGTCCAGTATGGCTCCTCGCGCAAGGATTTTGTGGTCTCGCTCACCGAGCCCTATTTCCTTGATTACAACCTGACCGTGGGCGGCGAACTCTTCTACCATGATGCAACCTATCTGAGCACGGCCTACAACCAGCGCAACTACGGTTTTGACGTTTTCGCCCGCAAAGCCATCAACCAGGATCTCTCCTGGCGCGTGGACTATCGCCTGGAAGACATCACTCTCTATGATGTCGCCAGCGGCGCCTCCCAATCCATTCAGGATGACGCAGGCTCCCACGTGAAGAGCATGGTCACCCCCTCGCTGGTCTATGACACCCGCGACAGCGTCTTCCTGACGCGCAAGGGAACCCGCGCCGAATTCGCCCCCTATGTGGCCGGCGGCCCTTTGGGTGGGAACGAAAGCATCTATGGAGCCAACCTCCTGGTCACCCATTACATTTCCCTGCCCTGGGACACCATCCTGACCCTCGCGGGTCAGGCTGCCACGGTGGACAACTGGTCAAACAGCGACCACGTGCCCATCTTTGACCGCCTCTATCTTGGCGGCTCCAACGACCTCCGCGGCTTCAAATTCCGCGATGTCGGCCCCAAAGATGTAAACAAAGATCCGGTTGGCGGCCAATCACTGGCTCGCGCGACGGCGGAATACACCTACCCCATCATCGACCGCGTGCGCGGCGCGTTCTTCTATGACACCGGGTTTGTCAACAGCGGAGCGTATCAGTTCGGCGCGAACAGCATCTCCTCCGACGCGGGCATCGGCCTCCGCCTGGATCTGCCCATCGGCCCCATCCGGCTTGACTACGGCTATCCCGTTGAAACGGGAAACGCCACCAGCAAGGGCGGCCACTTCAATTTCAATATTGGCTACCAATTTTGAACGAATCGCATTTTGTAGCGTCTTAGAAATGATTCCAATTCCCTAACTATGAAAACAAACCTCATCCTTCCTTCGCTCGTGGCCGCTTTTGTGATCGCCATGGGTTCCTTCGCACAGGCAGACACCAAAATCGGCCTGGTGGACATGAACAAGATCTTCAACGGCTACTATAAGACCGAGCAGGCCAAGAAGCGCATCGATGAAGCCCAGGGAGTTGCGCAAAAGGAGCTTCAAGACCTTGTGGACGTCTTTAACAAAAACCTCGACGTCATCCGCAAGCTCAATGAAGAAATCAACAAGCCGGAACTGAGCAAGGACGCCAAGGAGAAGAAGACCAAGGAGCGCGACGACAAGGCGGAAGAATCCAAGCGCCAGGAAAAGGAAATTGTTGAGCTGCGTCAACGCCGCCTCAAAGACCTTCAGGATCAGGCTGGACGGATGCGCTCCGGCATCGTCGATGAAATCCGCAAGTTGATCAACGACAAGGTCAAGGCCGAACAATACGACCTCGTGCTCGACAAATCCGGCCTGAGCTCCAACGGCGTGGAGGTTGTCCTCTACTCCAAAGACTCCGCTGACTTCAGCGACGATATCATCAAAACGCTCAACGCCAGCAAGCTCAAGGACGCTCCTGCGGCGGAAGGCAGCAAGACCAAATAATAGTGCACGCGACGGTTGAAGAACTCGCCGCGCTCATAGGAGGCCGTGTCATGGGTGACGGGGGAAGCACCCCCATCACCGGCGCGGCCTCCGTGTCTGAGGCCCAGGAAGGCGATATTACCTTTTTTGGCAATCCCAAATACCTTCCGGCATTGCGAGCCAGTCGCGCCACCTGCGCGCTGGTTCCCGAAGGGTTTGCCGAATCCATTGCGGCGATCCCCATTCAGGTAGCCAATCCCTCCGTCGCCTTTTCCCAGGTCGTCGAGCGGTTTGCCCCCGCCCCGATCACCTTCGAGCCCGGCATTCATCCCAGCGCCGTCATTGCGCCAAGCGCACAAATCGGCGCAGGCGTCTCCATCGCCCCTCATGCGGTTGTGGAAGCGGGAGCCGTTATCGGAGACCACTCGGTCATCGGTGCAAATACCTACGTGGGGCATGAGGTCAAAATCGGGGCGCATTGCCATCTCTACCCCAATGTCAGCATCCGCGAACGCTGCACCTTGGGCAACCGCGTCATCATCCACAGCGGCGCTGTCGTTGGCAGTGACGGCTTCGGGTATGAGATGACCCAAGGCCGTTACGTGAAAATTCCACAGACGGGCATCGTTCAAATTGACGATGACGCGGAGATCGGCGCCAATACAACCATCGACCGGGCTCGCTTCGGGCGCACATGGATTGGCGAAGGCACCAAAATCGACAACCTGGTGCAGATCGGGCACAACGTCGTCATTGGCAAGCACACCGTCATCTGCGCCCAGACCGGCGTCTCCGGGAGCAGCAAGATTGGCAACTACGTGACCTTGGCAGGCCAGGTGGGCGTGGCCGGCCATATTGAGATCGGCGATCAGGCGGTCGTTGGCGCGCAGGGCGGCGTCAGCAAGGATCTCGCCCCCAAGCAAATGTATTGGGGCACCCCCGCGGGGCCTATCCGTGAGCAAAAAGAGCTCACCGCCTACATCAACCGGCTGCCTAAATTGGTGGAGCGCGTCAAACGCCTTGAAGAGCGCTTGCCCGGCGAGAAAGCCGAGTAACCTGGCGATCCCGGGGTTTCGGCGCAAGTCCAGCGCATCGCATGCGGCCTTCACGCCGTTCTCGCTGCGGATGCGCGCCGCATTGCCAAGAAATTCTTCTCTGCTAACGCCGCCTTCACAAGCGCGGAATGACCCACCATGCCCTCCGATCTTGCTGGCAATCGGCTGGGGGCGTTCTATGTTGGGGACACCGTGCCGATCATCTACAATGACGATGCATTGAACCGGTTCGTCAGAATCGATGAGAAACTTAGGACGGGTTCATGGCTCCACGCCACCAACATGCTCCGCCCAGCCTCCAGCGCCAAAAATGACTTATTACTGTCAATAATAAGGCTGGCACCTTTTTTCCTTTTAGTTGATACGGTTATCCACGACGACGGAGGTCAAGAAACCAAATGGGAGATCCCAATTAATTTATGAAACATTACAAATCACCTTGGAGCACTTTACTAATAGTGACGTCCACATTGTTTACCCTCTTGTTAGCGTGGGTCACGTTCAGCGGGGTAGTTACCGGCTGGATGTGCTGGATGCTAGGCGCGGTGGTGCCGATATCTGCCCTGTTTGCAATCCGCGGATACACCATTGTTCCTGATGCTATTTTAGTGCACAGGCTGCTGTGGTCAACGCGGCTGCCTCGAACCGACCTACAGTCGGCAGTTTTCGATCCAGATGCGACGTGCAATAGCGTCCGCACCTGTGGAAACGGTGGTCTCTATTCATTTAGTGGGCGGTGCTGGAATAAGCGGCTCGGGTCGTATCGCGCCTTAATAACGGACACTAGCCTGGCCGTAGTGTTACGTTATGAAGACGGCTCTACGATTGTTATCTCACCCGCACAGCCCGAGGAGTTCGTGCAGGAGTTGGGATCCTTGCCGGAGACGAAGTGAAGCAAGAAGTTGAAGGGGTTCTTAGTTGACACAATCAGCAGTCGAAGAAGAGCGACATGCCTGTTTTGACGCTCCAGTCTCGTCTGCGCGACATGCGCTCTGCCACCCCTTCCGGGGTGAGACTTTGGTTGGGCTGGTTCCGGGGGTATCGCTTCCCAAATGAAGTTTGGGAACGAGGTGTAAACGCTTGGTATCGCTCAGTAGTTTTCACCTCTTTACGGCAGTATCCGGAATTTTGTGTGTAGGGTCTGTTTTGGTTTGTTGGTGGATTGCT